>JAJEEA010000485.1 GCA_022821235.1 Vicinamibacteria bacterium | reverse complement strand
CCTACGTGCCCACCGGCGAGCTGGAACGCGCCACCGGCCTCACGACCGTGGAGGGCGCCATCGGCCCGCTTCCGCCGGTCACCGACGCGATGCTGCGCGACCCCGACCCCGCCGACTGGCTCATGTACCGGCGCACCTACTACGCGTGGGGGTACAGCTCGCTCGACCAGATCCGGCGCGAGAACGTCGCCGACCTCGAGCTGGCCTGGGTGTGGGCCATGGCCGACGGCGCCAACCAGCCCACCCCGCTGGTGCTCGACGGGATCATGTTCCTCACCAACCCGGGCAACATCATCCAGGCGCTCGACGCCGCCACCGGCGACCTGCTGTGGGAGTACCGGCGCCAGTTCCCCGACCACATCCGCCCGGGCGGCTTCAACCAGTTGCGCAACGTGGCGCTCTACGAGGACAAGGTGTTGCTGGCCACCAGAGACGCGAGCCTGGTCGCCCTCGACGCGCGCACCGGAAAGACGGTCTGGGACACCCAGGTCGCCGACCCCCGCAAGGGGTACGCCAGCGTCGCAGGCCCCCTCGTGGTGGAGGGGCTGGTCGTGAACGGCATGAACGGGTGCGGGCGCTTCTTCGAGGACAGCTGCTTCATCACCGCGCACGACGCCGACACCGGGGAGGAGGGGTGGCGCACCTACACCATCGCGCGCCCGGGCGAACCCGGCGGCGACACCTGGGGCGACCTGCCCCTCCATCTGCGGGGCGGCGGGGATGCGTGGACCACCGGCAGCTACGACCCGGCGCTCGGGCTCATCTACTGGGGGACCGCCCAGGCCAAGCCCTGGGTGCCGGCCAGCCGCGGCCTCACCGCCGCCGATGCGGCGCTCTACACCAGCTCCACCCTGGCCATGAACGCGGCCGACGGCTCGCTGGCCTGGTACCGGCAGCACGTCCCCGGCGAGGCGCTCGACCTGGACGAGTCCTTCGAGCAGTTGCTGGTGGACGTCGACGGCCGCCGGCTCCTCTTCGCCATCGGCAAGCACGGCATCTTCTGGAAGCTCGACCGCGAGACGGGCGAGTTCCTCCAGCACCGCGAGACCGTCTACCAGAACGTCTTCGACCACATCGACCCCAAGACCGGCGAGGTCACCTACCGCCAGGACATCATGAAAGCCGAAGTCGGCGAGTGGATCTCGGTCTGCCCCAGCACCGCGGGCGGCCACAACTGGCACGCGATGGCGTACAGCCCGGAGAACGGCCTGCTCGTCACCCCGCTCTCACAGAGCTGCCTCGAGATCTCCGGCCGCGATATCGTCATGGAGGTCGGGTCGGGCGGCACCGGCGCCGACCGCGACTGGGCCGAAATGCCCGGCACCGACGGCCGCCTGGGAAAGCTGGCCGCGTACGATGTGCGCACCCTCGAGGAGGTCTGGAGCGTCGAGCAGCGCGCCTCCTTCCTCACCGCGGCGCTCACCACCGGCGGCGGCCTCGCGTTCGCCGGCGATGTGGACCGCTACTTCCGCGCCTACGACGTCGAGACCGGCGACGTGCTATGGGAGACCCGGCTGGGGACCTCGGTACAGGGCTTCCCCGTGACGTTCTCCGTCAGGGGCGAACAGTACCTCGCGGTCAGCACCGGCCTCGGCGGCGGCAGCCCCCGCATCGTCCCGCGCCTGCTGGCCCCGGAGATCCGCCATCCGGCGTCCGGGAACGCGCTGTACGTCTTCAAGCTGCGCGACTGATTCCGGTAGTCCGCGCCAAGCTCGAATCCGCGCCAGACTCTGGAATCCGCGCGCGTCTGCACTCGATCCCCTCACAAGCTCAAGTCCGGGCCTCCAGAGAGTCCTCCGCCGCCTCCCGCGCCGCCGCCTCGATCTCCCAGGGGATGGCTGAGTCGCGATAGAGGGCGGCCCCGTTCGACAGGATGGGACCCTTGCCCCTCGCCGGGACGCCCGGATGAACCGATGGGACCGGCGGCAGGTGTGCGGCCCGCGGCGCCGGTCTTCTCGGCGCGTCCACCAGCATCCTTCCCGTGGGCGTCAAGAACAGCACCGTCCCGTCGCCGTTCACGGATGCCTTCACCCGTCCCTCGTGAACCGCGCGGTGGTGCCGCCGGCAGAGGAGCAGCGTGTTCCCGAGGCTCGTCTCGCCCCCGTCGGCCCAGTGCTTCACATGGTGCGCCTCCGTGAACCTGCACCCGCACCCGGGGAAGCGGCATCCCCGGTCCCGCTCCTCCAGCGCCCGCCGGATGTGCGGCGGAATGGTGCGCGTCCGGCGTCCCACGTTCAGCATCGAGCCGTCCTTCGCATGAACCATCGCGACCACCGCCGCATCGCACGCCATGCGCCGCGACGTCTCCGCGGAAACGCGAATCCCGTCCAGATCCGAGCGCCCGGGCTCGCCCTCGGCCGCAAGCGTCGCGGCGTCGCAATGGACCATGACCTGGTAGCGCTCCGCCCGGGTTCCGGACTCGACGCGGGGTGCAGTCGACGTTGTGACGGCATTCTCGATCGACCGGCTCGCATCGTGACCCCGGGCGGCACCCAAGCCGGCCGCCAGCGCCCGCTCGGCCAGCAGGCCCACCGCATCGGCCCGGCGCTGTTTCGGCTCGGGGCGCGAATCGCCGTTCTCGCCCCCACGACTCCCGGCGCCCGCATCATCCTCGCACCGGAACAGCGCATCCGACGCCGCCTCCACCGCGCGCATCAGCACGGCTCCGACCTCCGGCTCGAGCCGCCCCTTCACCACGTACATCCCGTCGCCGTCCACGAAGACCGAGAAGGTGCGGCTGCGGCGCCGGGCCTGATCGGCGGTCAGTTCCGCATCGCGCGACAGCTTCTTCCGCATGCGCTGTCGAAAACGCATCTTGTTGTGCGCGTGGGCCTTGGGAGTCTCACCGGCTCGACTCCCGCCAATTGGTTCCCGCCAATTGGGATCTCAGGTGCGAACCCTTCTGCGGGCGTCC
>JAJEEA010000368.1 GCA_022821235.1 Vicinamibacteria bacterium | reverse complement strand
TGCGGGATGCCTGTTCTCTCGGGGGCCTCCTGCGCGTTCCCTGTCGTCTGCCCGGCGTGAAGGGGGTCGTTCGATTCCGGGTGTCGGCGCCCGTCCTCGCGCGGCCGGCGCCGTCCCGTCGCGAGCGCGTCGGCGGGAGGCGCCGGGGCGGCTGATCGCGCCCGGACCCTCCCGCCGCGACTCTCAGGCGGAGGCCGGAGACGCCGCCGGCGCGGGATCGGCCGCCGTGGGGGGCGGAGCGGCGCCGGCGGCGGGCGATGCCGGCGTACTCTGCGACGACTCTCGACGGTCGCGGCCGGCGATGGCGGCGTCGGCAATCCGGGTCAGGAAGAGCCGGATCGACCGCAGCGCATCGTCGTTGCCGGGAATGACGTAATCGACGTCGTCCGGGTTGCAGTTGGTGTCGACGATGCCGATGACCGGGATCTTCAGCTTGCGCGCCTCGTCGACGGCGATCTTCTCTTTCCGGGTGTCGACGACGAACACGGCGTCGGGCAGCCTGGACATGTGGCGGATGCCGTCGAGGTTCTTGTGCAGCTTCCGCTTTTCCTTCTCGATGCGGGCGATCTCCTTCTTGGAGAAGGTATCGTAGCGGCCGTCCTCGGCCATCGCCTCCATGTCGCGAAGGCGCGCGATGCTGCGCTGAATGGTCACGAAGTTGGTCAGCAGGCCGCCCAGCCACCGCTGGTTCACGAAGAACATCCCGCAGCGCCGGGCCTCCTCGACGACGAGATCCTGGGCCTGGCGCTTGGTGCCGACGAACAGCACCGTCTTGCCCTCGGCCGCGAGGTCGCGGACGAAGGCTTCCGCCTTCCCGAACAGCTCCGCCGTGCGGCTCAGGTCGATGATGTAGATGCCGTTGCGCGCCCCGAAGATGTACTGCTTCATCTTCGGGTTCCAGCGCTTGGTCTGGTGGCCGAAGTGCACGCCTGCCTCGAGCAGGTCCTTGATGGCGATCGACGTCAAGCTTCCTCCATCCCCTCTGCGGAACGCGGCCGGCCGGCCCTGACGGCCCGCGGCGTGCCCCGCCTCACGCCGGACTCACCGGGCCGCCCGGCCTCAGCGCTTGCTGAACTGGAACCGCTTGCGCGCTCCCGCCAGGCCGTACTTCTTGCGTTCCTTGATCCGGGCGTCGCGGGTCAGCATGCCGGCCTTCTTCAGCACCGGCCGCAGCTCGCCGTCGAAGGCGACGAGGGCCCGCGCGATGCCGAGCCTCAGGGCGTCCGCCTGACCGGTGACGCCGCCGCCCTTCGCGGTCGCGAGAACGTCCACCTTGTCGGCGGCCTCCGCCACCTGCAGGGGGGCGGTGATGCGCATCCGCACCGCCTCCGACGGGAAACGCTTCTCGAGCGAGGTTCCCCGGATGACCAGCTCGCCCGAGCCGGGCTTCAGAAACACGCGCGCCGTCGAGGACTTGCGCCGTCCGGTTCCGTAGAAAGTCGTCGCCGCCACGTCAGGACACCTCGAGTCGAACGGGTTGCTGGGCCGCGTGCGGATGGTCGGGCCCCGCGTAGACCTTCAGCTTGCGGTACATCCGCTTGCCGAGCTTGCTCTTGGGCAGCATGCCGCGCACCGCCGCCTCGACCATCCGGGCCGGCATGCGTTGCCGCATCGTCTTGGCCCTCGTCTCGCGCAGGCCGCCCTCGAAGCCGCTGTGGCGGCGGTAGAGCTTCTGATCTTCCTTGGCGCCGCTCAGCTTCACCTGCCGGGCGTTCGTGATGATCACGAAGTCGCCGGTGTCGAGGAACGGCGTGTACTTCGGCTTGTGCTTGCCCTGCAGCAGCTTCGCGGCGACCGTCGCCACGCGGCCGAGCACCTGCTCGCCCGCGTCGATGACGTGCCATCGCCGCTCGATGCCCGAGGCCGACGGTACATACGTTGACATCTGCTCTCCGGCGGCGTCCGAGGCCGCATACGCAAACCAAAAGGCTACGCGCAAGCCGGCCCTCGTGTCAAGAATTGCCGCCCTTCGCGCGGCGGGGATGGCGGTTTTCGCAGCGCCGGGCCGCGTCCGACCCGTACGCCTCACTGCGGCCGGGGGGCCGGGCGGCGGGCGGAGGTGGACCGGGAATTGCATTGGTCATGAGCGGCGCGGCGGGGGCGGGTCGCGGCCAGCCGGCGAGACGCCGCCCGAGGACCACGACATGATCTTCAGACGCCGGGAAGGGGTGGTCGGGCTCGACATCGGGCCCGACGCCGTCAGGGCGGTCACGTTGCGCAGGACGTCGCGGGGCCGCGAAGTGGCCGCGATGGGGCGCGAGCCGGTGCCGCGCGGCAGCATCGCCGGGGGGGGAATCGTGGACCGCGAGGCGGTGACCGAGGCGGTCCGCAAGATCCTCGAGCGGCGCCGGGGGGGGACGAGGCGGGTGGCGGCCGCCGTCGCCGGCAACGCGGTGATCGTCAAGCGGGTGACCCTGCCCCTGATGGACGAGGACGATCTCGCCGGGTCGATCCGCTCGGAGGCCGAGCGCTACATCCCGTTCGACACGAGGGACGTCAGCCTCGACTACCAGGTCCTGCAGGCCGGCGGCGGCGGCGCGGACCGCGCCTCGATGGAAGTGCTGCTCGTCGCCGCCAAGAAGGACAAGGTCGCCGAGTGCGCCGGGATCGTCTCGTGCGCCGAGGGCGTGCCGGTGGTGATCGACGTCGCGGCGTTCGCCCTGCAGAACGCCTTCGAGGTCAACTACGGCGTCGACCCCGGGCGGGTCACGATGCTCGTCAACATCGAAGCGGGCGGCCTGAACATCAACATCGTCGAAGGCGGGCAGACCCTGCTGACCCGCGACGTCTCTCCCGGCGGCGTCGCCGAGGCCCTCCCGTCCGAGCCGGACCCCCCGTTCGCCGTCGCCGGGCCTCTCGACGGGCGGCCGGGGGACGCGGCCGGTCCGGAGGCCGCCGCCGCCGCCGGCGCGGTCGGCGAGCACCTGCTGCTGGAGATCGACAGGACGCTGGGCTTCTTCCGGTCCGCGACGTCCGCGGGGCGCGTCGACGAGGTGGTCGTGAGCGGCGGGTCGGCGGGGGCCCCCGGCATCCTGCCGGCGCTCGAGGTCCGGCTGGACGCGCCCGTCTCGCTCTTCGATCCGTTCCGCCGGGTGCGCCGCGATCCCGGCGACGGGGACGACGACCGCCGGCCCGAGTCCGACGCCGGCTTCGCGGTCGCCGTCGGCCTCGCGCTGCGCCGCGGGGACGACCGATGATCCGCATCAACCTGCTGGCCGCCGAGCCGCCCCCGGAGGGTCCGCCGCGGTCCGGTGGGGGGCGGGCGGCGGCGATGGCGTGCGGGGCCGTCCTGCTGTCGGCCGTGCTGGGGCTCATGGCGCGGGACGGGCTCGCGATTCGGGGCGAATCGAATCGGCTGGACGAGCGGATGCGGGCCCTCGACCGCGATCTGGCCGGCCTCGGCGGCGTGGCCGCGCAGCGGGAGGAGGCGGAACGGCGCCGGTCCGACCTGGCGCGGCGCGTCGCGCTGACCGCGGCGCTGCGGGCGGCCCGGGACGCCCCGGTGCGGCTGCTGGAGCAGGTGGGCCGCGTCCTGCCGGCGGACGTCTGGCTGACGGAGCTGCGGCAGCAGGGAGGCCTGGTCACCCTGACGGGCGGGGCGGCGGAGATGTCCGGCCTGACGGAGCTGGTGGCCGGCCTCGAGTCGTCGGGGCACTTCTCCCCGCCGATCGAGATCGTCGACAGCCGGCGCGACGCGGGGGCGGTCCACTTCGAGATTCGGGCGCCCTTCCCGCTCCCGTCGTCCTGAACCGCCGCGGTCCGGCCCGGCGGGGCCGGCGGGGCCCCGCGCCGGGGGAACGGCGGGAGGGCGCCGGGGCGAGGGGGGCGACGGCCGGCCCGCGGAGACGGGGCGCGCCCCGCGACACGGGTTCGAGGCGAGGCATCACATGGAAACGGACTTCACGCGGCTCCCGCGGCATGCGCGCATCGGGCTGGCGGCGGCCCTCGTCGCGGCCCTGCCGATCGTCTTTCGACTCTCCTGGGCAGGACCGCGGATGCGCGAGCTGGACGCGAAACGGGCGGCGCTGGCGGGCCGGCAAGTCGAGCTGACGGAGGCGCGCCGCGAGCACGCGGGCCTCGCCCGAGTCCGCGACGAGGCCGAGGCGCTGAGCCTGAAGCTCGATCGACTCGACGCCGCCCGGCCCGACCAGGAAGACGTCTCCGCGCTGCTGCGGCGCCTGCAGGTCTTCGCACGCCAGTCCGATCTGACGATTCGGGCGCTCCGTCCGCGACCCGCCCCGCCCGAGGGGCTGCCGGCGGCGTGGTCGTACCGGCTGCACGTCGACGGCACCTACGAGGGGCTGACCCGGTTCTTCCGGCGGGTCGGCGGCCTCTCGCGCATCGTCGCCATCGACGACCTGGTGATCCGGGCCGTCGAACCGCCCGGGCCCGGCCGCACCATCGCGGCCGAGTGCACCGCCACCGCGTTCGTGCTGCGCGGGCCCGGCGGGCCGGGCCGGCCGGGGGCGGAGGAGGCGGGTGGATGGTAGCCGCGAGGGCCGCGGGGCGGGCGGCGATGCTGACGGGCCTGGGCGTGACCGCCCTCGCGCTGACCGGGATGGCGC
>JAJEEA010000031.1 GCA_022821235.1 Vicinamibacteria bacterium | reverse complement strand
GGTCGGCACGCGCCGGGTGCGGCGCCGGGGGTCGCGCCCCTCGGCGACGGCGCGGGCGTTGTCGAGCGCCTTGTCGCGGGCCGCGGCGAGGGTCACGACGGGGTAGGCTCCGAGGCCGATGCTGGTGGTTCTGCCGTTGGGGCGGACGGCCTGGGCCCACGACTTCGAGACGCCGCCGTGGGCGGCGGGCTTGACGAGGAGGCTCAGGCCGTGGCCGCCATAGCCGTCCCCGTACCGGCCGGGCTGGTTGACGGTTCGCACGAAGGTGGCGGAGAGCCGCCGGGGTCGTTTTCTGTGGCTGGATTCCATGTTTCGGGTACTCGCGTCGTTACGTGGTTTGTGCTGTGATGCAGCGTATCGACGCGACACCGGGAGAAGCAATTACCGTATGTTTATCAGTGTGTTAAGTGGACTCCGTGAGTCCTCCCGGCACACCGAAAAACCCCGGAAACGCCTCCACCGCGTCCGCGTGGTAGCCCTCGGGCCGCCCGCGCTTCAAGGTCCGCAGCACCCGCGCGGTGAGCCAGATCCCGCCGCACGCGGCGAGCGCCCCTGCGCCGATCCCGAGCACCGCGTGCCCTGCGAGCGCGGCCGCGGCCGCCCCCGCCGGCACCCAGAGCGCGAGGTTCGCCACGCCCGCGAGGCGGAGCTCCCCGTCGGTGAGCCCGAGGAACACCGCCGGCGCCCGGTTCAGCCGGTCGGGCAGGAATGCCACCTCGCGGTCCACGCTCAGGCGAGCACCGTCGCCGACTGCGTGGCGAGGAAGATGACGATGACGAGCAGCACCACGCCGACCGCCCCGTGCATCCCGACCTCGCCCCAGGTCGCACGCCCGTCGGCCACCATCGAGTACTTGGTGATGACGTTCTTCGCCACCACGAGCAGCGCGATGGCCGAGAGCCCGAGGCCCCCGAGCACCACGATGTCGAGCCCGTACGCCTGGAGCATGCCGATGAAGTCGCCGCTCGCGACCGTGCCCGTGGACGGGTCCGCCACGTTCGGCAGGCCCGCCCTCGCGGGCCCCGCGGCGAGCACCGCCGCGAGCCCCGCCGCCGCGACGGCCCAGCGCCGCCGCCACTCTCCGATTCGTTCTCTCACGTCCGCCTCCGTCGTCTTCACCAGGTGACGACCGCGAGCACCACGACCGTCACGAGCACGGCGCGAAGCGCGTGGCCCGCGGCTTCCGCGAGCGGCGACGCCCCGCCGCTCCAGCTCTTGTAGGCGTGGAGCACGACCCACGCGCACCACAGGATCACGAGCGCACACACCATTCCGGCGCAGAGCGCGAGCAGGTCCGCCTCGGTCACCGCCGCCCCCGGGTTCGCGCCCCGGAACGCCGCCTGCTGCGCCGGATCCACTTGCGTCCCTCCTCACAGGTACTTCTTGAACGACGCGGCGACCACGCACACCGCCGCGCCGAACAGCGCCGCCCCCGGCACGATCACCGCGCTCGGGTGCACCGCGAACGGGATGGCGAGGTAGACGAACGCGGCCCCGGCGAGCACCCGCGGGGCGCCGCGCTTGGCCATGTGGTAGACCCCGCCGAACTCGCGCCCCGCCGACCAGCGCCGGATGTCACGGAGCGTGAGGCCGCCCGCGAGCCCGACCACGCCGAAGAGCACGAAGGCGGGCGCGGAGAAGACGAGGAGCACCACGCGCACCATCAGCACCTGGACGGTGATGAGCCCGGCGCGCACGTACTCGCCGAGGTGGACGGTGCCCCCGAGCCGGTGCAGCCCGGCCCCGAGCCCGGTCCACTCGAAGAGCCAGAAATAGCCCCGTTCCGCCGCTCCGAGGATGCGGGCCGCGCTCGGGCGGAAGTCGGCGTTGAGGTACCCCGCCTCGCGGCGGAGCACCCGTGCGGCGTGCTCCGCGCCCTCGTCCGGCCACCACCAGGTCATGCCCGCCCACTCGACCGCGACCGAGGCGAGCGCGGAGAGCGCGAGGCACCCCGCGACCGAGCCGACGCCCCCGCGGCGCCGCGCCCGCGCGGGCGCATCCACCATGCGCGCCGCCTCAGCCACGGGCCCCCTCCGGGGCGCCGTCCGCCCACCAGGTCGCCCCGGGGCGGTAGCGCCGCGCCATGTCCGCCGCGAGCTCGGCGAACGCCGCGGGCGCCGCCTTGCCGCCGCCCGCCGGCAGCGGCAGGCGCACCTTCCACAGCGTCCCGCCTTCGAGCAGCGCGAACGCCTCGCCCTTCGGGAGCCGGGTCACGTCGTGGGGCTCCAGCATCGTCGCCCGCGAGGCGGTGATCCGATCCTCGTGCCGGGAGCTGAAGTCGACGTCGGTGCCCGGATCGCTCGAATCGGTGTAGCCCGCGATCTGGGTCAGATCGACCACGCTCACCCCCGGGAGCTGGTCGGTCAGCAGCGCCGCGGTGTCCACGTCCTTGACCCGGAACATCACGAGCGAGTTGAAGTTGCCCGACACCTGGCGCGCCTTCGACGCGTCGCGGGTCTTCGCCTGGATGTCGGAGAAGGTCTGGGTGTAGGCGGTGACCTGCACCCCCGCCGCGCCCCCCTTGTTGACGAGGGGGATGAACTCCTCGCCCATCAGCTCGTTGAACTCGTCCATGTGGGCGACGATCGGGTGCCGGGGCGCTTCGGCGCCCGTGCGAAGCCCCCGCGCGTCGCCGTGCTTGTAGCGCTCGCCCGCGTAGCTCACGAGGTCTGCGAACATCGCGTTGCCGACCGCGGCGGCGACCGGCGCGTCGGAGAGCGCATCGAGCCCGACGTAGACGACGAGGCGCTGGTTCACCACCCGGCGCCAGTCCCACACCGGGCGCGGGTCGTCCATGTCGAGGTAGTCGGGGCTGAGCAACGCCGCCGCCTTGCCGGTGGTGAGCTTCTCAAGGAGCGGCAGGAGCGAGGCGACGAGCTTGTCGAAGTAGCTCCGCTCGTAGCGCATGGCGCTTCGAAGCCCGCCCATCACCTCGTCGCCCAAGCCCCGCTCGAGCATCACCTGCTCGAACGCGACGAGCCGCCGCGGCCGGCCCTCCATGTGGCGGGGCGGCGTATCGCGGAGCCGTTCGACCACCGCCACCTGGTCGAGCACGTCCGGGCGGTCCGCAAAGTACGCCTCGGCGTACGCGAGGCAGAGCGCCTCGATGTTGGTGACGTGGCGGAGGATGGTGCGGTAGTCCGGGCGAGACCCAAGCGCGGTCACCGCACGGGCGACCACGTTGACGAACCGCCACACGAACTCGCGGAACACGGCCGACTGGCCCTCGCCCGAGACCTGTCCGGAGAGCCGGGTCGCCACCTCGGTCACCCGATGGAACTGCCCGACGCCGTTGTAGCGGCTGGAGAGCTCGGGGTAGCCGAGATGAAAGAGCACGAAGTCG
>JAJEEA010000346.1 GCA_022821235.1 Vicinamibacteria bacterium | reverse complement strand
TGCTGCTCGACGAGCCCCTGTCGGGCCTCGACGTCAACGCCGGGCTCATGGTCCGCGACCTCGTCGCGGCCCTCGCGGCCGAGGGAAAGGCCATCCTCTACAGCTCGCACGTGCTCGACGTGGTCGAGCGGGTGTGCGACCGCGCGCTGATCATCCACGAGGGCCATCTCATCGCCGACGGCTCGCTCGACGCCCTGAAGGCGTCCACCGAGCGGGGGAGCCTCGAGGACGTGTTCCGGCAGCTCACGCACACCGAGGGGACGATGAGCGGCGTCTCCGGCATCATCGAGGGCCTCCGGTCGTGAGCGGCCTCATCGCGCACGGCCGGCGGCTGCTCCACGGCCCGGCGTTCACCGCGCTGCTCGAGCGCTACGGCGTCGACGTCCGCCGCTTCTGGGTGCTCGTCGACCTGTTCGAGACGCTCGGCGCCCGGCAGGAAGTGGTTGGGCTGGGCAACGAATACTCCATGCGCGGCCTGATGTACATCTGGTTCATCCTGTCGGCCATCGGCAGCTTCCTGGCCGCTGCCGCCGGCGCCGCCCCAGGCGTCTACCTCGCCGGTTTCCTGGCCCTCACCATCTTCCAGCTCGGCGTCCTCCTGTTGCCCGAGATCGCCGAGAGCCTCGTGAACCCGGTCGACGGCCTGATCCTGGCCCATCTGCCGGTGGACGGCGCCACCTGGTCGGGGGCCAAGCTCGCGCATCTGACGAAGATCGTCGTCTACGCGGTGACGGGGTTGAACGCGGTGCCGGCGCTGGTCGGCCTGGCGCTCTCCCACGACGCCGCGGCCATGCGCCTCGCCTATCCTCTCCTGCACCTTCTCGTCGCCCTGGGCGGCGGGCTGGTGTTCGCCCTGCTCTGCTGCAGCCTGTTCGGGTGGCTGGTTCGCATCGTGCCGGTCCGGCGGCTCAAGGCGGCGGCGGCCTTGGTGCAGGTCCTGCCCATGCTCGTGATCTTCGGGTTCAACATGGGCCGCGTGGTCTGGGAGTCCGTCGCGGACTGGGCGGCCGCTATTCGGCCGCCCGCAAGCTGGCTCGCCGCCGTCGAGGCGGTACCGGGCGGGCTCGCGACGATACTCGCCCCCCTGACCGCGGTCGTCGCGACCGCCGCCGTCATCTTCGGCCTGCGCGCGTTCTCGCGAGACCACCTGATCCGGGTGGCCGGCCTGATGAGCGCCGGCGGGGCGAGGCGGCGAACCCGGTGGAGATGGGTGCCCGGCTCGTGGATGGCGAGACTGGCCGGCGGCCAGACGGGACGAGCGGGCTACGAGTACCTGGGCGCAACGATGGTCCGCGACTGGCAGTTCCGGCGCAACATGGCCCTGAACCTCCCCGGGGTGATCGTGGGCTTCATCGCCCTGCTGGTGGCCGGGCGGGACGCATCTCCGTTCGGCCCCCACTTCGCGTTCGCCCACTTCCTGCCCCACGTGTTCGGGCTTGCCGTGATCCTGGTCTGCGCGTTCCTCGCCTACGGCAACGACCACAAGGGCGCCTGGTGCTTCGCCACCGCCCCCGATTCCGCCACCGGTCCGTTCGCGCGAGGGATCCACGCCGCGCTCTCCCTCCTGCTGATCGTCGTGCCCCACGCCGGCTGGCTGCTCCTGCTGGCCTGGTCGTGGGGCGTGCGCGACGCGGTCCTGTTCGCGGCCTTCAGCACGGCCGTCGCGTTCCTGTACCTGGGATTGAGCCTGAGACTGATCGAAGGCGTGCCCTTCGGCAAGCAGACGCCGCCCACCCGCAGCTCCATGCTGTTCGGGGTGATGGTGCTGTACGCGGTGGGACTGGCTGTCGGGGTTGGAATGCAGTATCTGCTGTTCCGCTCGGTCGCCGCGGTCGTCGTCGCGACGCTAGCCGCGGGCCTGGGAGCGTACCTCGTGACCCGGCTGACCCTGACCGGCTTCGCGGCCCGCATGCTGGCCAGCCTCCGCCCCGACGTGCCGGGGGCGCTGTTCAGCGCGGCGCAGGACGACGCGGCCTAGTGGACTGTCTCAAAGACCGACGAGCCGGCGGCCGAGCCGGACGGCTCTGTTCCCGGGCGGGCGGCGGCGCGCGAGTGTCCTCGGCACGTGACACCTGCCTCGACGGGAAGGCGACACATCGGCCGCGGGCGCCCCGATGAGGCCGGCCCGCCGGGGACCGAGGCCCTGGAACACGCTTTGCAATAGCAGTTGCCGTCCGGCAATCGAAGGAGGAAGATCCGGTGACTGTGACGAAGAGATCCACATCCTGGCCATGCGTGATCGGCGTCCTGGCCCTGCTGGCTTCGCCGGTCGCGGCGGACGCGCAGCAGGCGGCGGACGCGCAGCAGGCGGCGGGCGCGCAGCGGCGAGCGGCCCCCGCTCCGCAAACCGCGGGAGCACCTCAGGCGGCAGGCGCGCAGCGGAGGAGCCCCGGCGCACCGCAGGGGACAGCCGCACGGCGGCAGGTGCCCGAGGCGCCACGGGCGGCGGGCGCACAGCGGATACCAGACGGACAGCGGCCAGCCGGCGCACAGCGGGCGCGAAGCGGGCAGCAGTCGGCGGGCGCACAGCGAGCACCCGGCGCCCGCGGACGGGCGGTGCGCCGCACGTCGCGGCCTGTGCTGCATACCCGCGCCTGGTACGGCCCCGGATACGGGTACTACAGCCCCTTCTACCATCCGGGGTACCTCTACGGCCCGGGCTGGGGCCTGCACCCGTACGGCCCGTGGGGGGCCTATCAGTACTGGGGCGGCTACTACCGCGAGCGCGGCTCCGTGCGCCTGCAGGTCAAGCCGGAGGAGACCGAGGTCTACGTCGACGGCTACTACGCCGGCGTCGTCGACAGCTACGACGGGTTCTTCCAACGGCTGAGCCTGCCCCCCGGCCGGCACGACATCGAGCTGCGCCTCGAGGGCTATCGCAGCATCCAGGAACAGGTGTACCTGGGGGTCGGACAGACCTATCGCATCGAGCACATGATGGAGCCCCTCGGACCGGGCGAGACGACGCCGCCCCCACCGGAACCCCGAACCGAGGCGGAGTTCGAGCCCGACCTGGAGCCGGACGCGTTCTTCCCGCCCGGCCCCGACCCCGCGGCGCCGCCCCTCGCACCCGTCGCCGGGTTCGGACGGCTCGTGGTGCGGGTGCAGCCGGCCGACGCGTCGATCTTCGTGGACGGCGAGGAGTGGTACAGCCCCGACGGCTCGCGCCTCGAGCTCGAGGTCGGCGCGGGACGCCACCGCATCGAGGTCCGGCGCGAGGGCTACGAGTCGTACGTCACCGACGTCGCGGTGCGCAGCGGCGAGTCGAGGGCGGTGAACATCAGCCTGCCGAGGAACCGACAGGCGGCGCCGGAGGAACCCGCGCCGGATCCGGGAAGGTGACGGCAGGGGCCGCCCGTGGCAAGGGCGCCGTGTCTTCGCCACGGGCTCCCTCGGCGGGCGCCCCTGGTCATGGCCCGCCAATCGTCGCCGGCGGCTCCGCTCGGCGCCCAACCGACCTCCTGGACTCCGCACCGTTCCACGGCGCAGACTCCTGGTCCGGCTATACTGCACAACCTGCGGCCGACTCCCGACGGCGGGCTCGACGGCCGGACGGAGCCGCCATCCGCGGCGCGACGGGAGGCTGAGCGGGGAGCGCGCGAGACAGCGACGGCGGGCCGTCGCACGCTGACAGCGACAAGAGGAGAGGCGCTTGGCAACCGTGAAGGCATCGCTGAAGCACGGCACGGCGGTCGACATCCGCGCCCGCCGCTTTCTGTGGCGCAGCGACGAGCCGAAGCCGGCGGGCGGCGCCGACTCCGGCCCCACCCCCTACGAGTTCCTGCTCGGCAGCCTCGCCGCGTGCACCGCGATGACCCTGCGGCTGTACGCCGAGCGCCGGCAGATCCCCCTGGCCGGGGTCGAGGTGACCCTGGAGTTCGACCGGGTGCACGCGGACGACTGCGTCGACTGCGAGGAGCGCGGCGACGGCCTCATCGAGCGGGTGCGCTCCGAGGTCGCCATCCACGGCGAGCTCAGCGGCGCCCAGCGCGCGCGGCTCGCCCAGGTGGCGCAACGGTGCCCCGTGCACAAGACGCTGGCGCAGGGCGTGCACTTCGACGATGCGGTGACGTTCGACGACTCTGCGGAGTGATCGGGCCCCAAGACCCTCGACGAGACGCGTTCGGCGCCCGGCACCGCACAGGGGGGCCGTTGTCGGAGCGCGACTCGGTTCAGACGAAGCGGGGTCGCGAAGCCGTGTGCCACCTGTCACCCGGCGGGCGCGTGCACGCTTGGCGCACCAACGGCACGTCCGCGTTGCGTTCACGCTATGGTGGTCGCTCCGTGCACAGGCGGCCGGGCAGCGGCAGCCGTTCACCACGTGTCCCGCTCGAACCGCACCTGCCGGCGCCCTGCCGTCGACTCGATGTCGGCGAGCGAGGCGGGATTGCCGCAGGCGAGCAGCGCCGTCTCGTCGGCGGCGAGGCGGGCGGCGAGTTCGGCCACGTTCACGTGGGCGGGAAGCTGGGGATGGACCAGCCGCTCCATGGCCGCGTCGGCCGCCGCGCGGGTGACCTCGCTCCTCGCCTGCGCCTGCTTCTCCTCTTCCGCGGTGGGCAGGCCGTAGACGTAGCGGACCACGTTGCAGGCCCGACCCAGCCCGATGCGGGCGTCCATGCCCGCGGTCCCGGCGCGGCGGCTGACCGTCGGCAGGTACTGGAAGTCGAAGCGGCCTGCCGCCTCGATCTCGAAGAGCTCGTCGCGGCAGGCCAGCTCGGCCTCGGTGCGGGCGGTGTGGACCAGGGTGTAGCGCCGGCCGTCGCCGCCGTCGTCCCGCGCCCGGAGCTCCCGGACCATCGAGACGAACGGCGCCACCCCGGTGCCGGTGCCGACCATGAGGACGCTCGCGGCGTCGCCCGCCCGCGCCGACAGCGTGAAGCGGCCGCCGATGCGGTCCTGATAGCCGACCTCGCAGGCGCCGTCGTCCCCCTCCTCCCCGAACAGCAGCTCGCTGAGACGACCCGACAGCCCGTGGACGCCGTGCTCGAGGGCCACGAGGAACTCGAGCCAGCCGTGCGCCGCGGTGTCGCTGGGGGCGGAGGCGATCGAGTAGTAGTGGGTGAGGGGACCGACGGTCTGCCGTCCCCAGGGGTCGTACTCGGGCTCGCGGATCGGCTTGCCGTCGGGTCCGCCGCCGGCCTTCCGGGTCAGCTTGCAGTCGTCCCGGCTCAAGGCGATGGCCTGGCCCGCCTCGTAGGCGGGGAACGGGTGGCCGCTCTCGGGGGCGAGCCGGAACCGGATCAGGATCTCCGAGACGATCTCCCGGTGCACGACCGTGCCGGTTCTCAGCCCGGCCATCCGTTCTCCATCGTGAAGGCGTAAAGGGCTCAGTTGCCGGCGAGCGACTGCAGCAGCTCGACCGTGCTCTGCTTCGGGGTGGCCCACGCGATGCCGAGGCGCCGGGAGCCGCGCGTCGCGATGTCGAGCGGGGTCTGCCCGTCGGCGTTCACGAGGCCCATGTCGGCCCCGTTCGCCACCAGCAGCTCGATGACCGAGTCGTAGCCGCGGGCGGCGGCCGCGTGCAGGGCGGTGTCGCCGCGGGCGTTGGCGGTGTCGACGGGGACCCCGAGGGTCAGGGCGAGCCGGGCCGCCTCGAGGACCACCGCCTCGCGCTCGACGGGGTCGGGCTCGCGCCGCGTGCTCCTGACCGGCGCGCTCTCGGCGATGCGGCCCAGCCGGTCGACGGCCACCAGCGGGTTGCGCCCGCCGAGGCCGACCGCCGCCATCAGGGCGGTGGTGGCGCCCTCGCGCACCTGCACCCGCTCGTCCCGCACCGAGAGCGAGCCGGGCCAGTACGTCGGGTGGTGGACGGCCCGGGGATTGGCGCCGCGCTCGGCCAGCATGCGCATGATGCCCGGCGCCCCGAAGCGCGCCGCGAGCCAGAACGGCGTCGCCCCCACGTAGGACGGGTGCAGGTAGAAGTCGACGGCGTCGCGCCGCACCGGCGTCGACGTCATGACCGCGGCGTCGGGGTCCGCGCCGTGGTCGAGCAGCGCCCGCACCAGCGTTGCGTCCTGGTGCAGGATGGCCGCGTGGAGGGCGGTGTAGCCGGCTTCCGCCGCGTTGGGGTCCGCGCCCTGCTGGAGCAGGTAGGCGGCGACGTCGCCGTGCCCGCTGTGGGCGGCGACGACGGTCGCGCTGGTGCCGTAGGGCGGGGCGTCGTCCACGTCGGCCCCGGCCTCGACGAGCAGCTTCGCCGACGCGAGGTCGCCGACCCGCGCCGCGAAGAGCAGCGGGGTGTAGCCGCCCTGGGGGACCTCCGTGACGTACTCCGGGTTCCACGGCTCGGGCGTCGTCTTGACCACCTCGGTCCAGACGTCAGACCGGGAGTCGACCGCCGCGCCGTGGTCGAGCAGCATCTCCACCACGTCGGAATGCCGTTGCGCCACCGCCCACATCAGCGCGGTCTGGCTGCGCGCCCCCGCCGCGTCCGCGTCCGCGCCGGCCGCGAGCAGCAGGCCCGCGACGTCGGCCGCTCCCACCCGGGCGGCGGTCATCAGCGGCGTCTCGCCCGACAGCAGCGGCACGTTCGGGTCCGCTCCCGCCACGAGCAGCCGCCGCACCATCGGCGCCCGGCCGTTCTCGGCCGCCGCCCACAGCGGCGTCACCCCGAGGTCGTTGGCCGCGTTCACGTCCGCGCCGGCGTCGAGAAGCACCCCGGCGATGTCGACGTCGTCCCAGTACCCGGCCCAGTGCAGCGCCGTCGCCCCGTCTCCCTGCCGCGCCGTCGCGTCGGCGCCCTGCGCGACGAGCTCCCGCACCGCGCCCCAGTCGGCCCGCTGCGCGGCGTCCGCGAGCGGTGGCCCGGCCGCAACGACCGGGGCAACGCCCGCCACGAGTCCGGCAGCCGCGAGCAACGCCCCGGCCACGCCTCCACCAACCGCTGTGCAACCTCTCATCAGCATCCTCGCCCTGCCGCCACCGCGTTCCGCGACCATGTTAGCCGTCCCAAATCAGCCAATCAAGCGCCGCTCTCCCGCACCGTTCCCGCCGATGTCGGAGCGCCTGCGACCTTTGACGCCGCCCCCGGAGCGTGCTAGCGTTCCTACGGGCCGTAGACCACGCCAGTCGCGCCGAACACCGAGCAAGGAGCCGGCCGTGCAGTCGACCAACGTACGGGCGCTGAAGAAGAACCCCTCGCAGGCGTTGCGCATGGCCAGGGAGACGGGTCCCGTCCTGATCCTCAAGGGCGACGAGCCCGATGCGCTGCTGGTGCATCTGGACGGATCCCTGACTGCCACCGAGGCCGGAATACGCCCCGCGCTGGCCGCGAGCCTCTACCGTGAAGGCTGCCTCTCGCTGGGCCGGGCGGCGGCAGTCAGCGGCCTCTCCGTGAGCGATTTCGTCAGCCACCTCGGCAGCCTCGGCATCGACGTCGTCAGGCAGGACGAGACCACGCGCCACGAAACGGGAGACGTCTCCGCGTGGCTGTCGTCGTAAGCGATGCCGGCCCCTTGATCGCCCTTGCCAAGGTGGATGCCCTGTTCGTGGCGCAGAGGCTGTTTGCCCGCCTTCAGATCCCCGAAGCGGTCTGGTCGGAGTGCCGGGGAAAGCCGGGCGACGACAGCCGGCGAATCGAACAGGCGGGGCGCGACGGCTGGCTCCGCGTCGTGAAGCTCACCCCTGAAGCAACCCGCAAGCGATTCCCTCCCAGTCTGGGCCGAGGCGAAATCGAGGCCCTGCAGCTCGCGATGGAGACGAGGCCGTCGTTGCTCATCGTGGACGATCGGCTGGCAAGGCGACAGGCGCTCCAACTGGGACTGGACTATATCGGCACGGCCCGCATGCTGCTGCTGGCCGAGCGGCGATCCCTGATCGACGATGCGGAAACCGTCGTTCAGCGGATGACGGCCAACGGCTACCGGATTTCTCCCGGAGTCCTGCAGCAACTGAAGGCACGTGACGCCCCGGTCGCTCAGAAGAGCCGCGCAGTCGAAGCGGCGAGCGAGTTCCTCAAGCGCCGGGCCGCCGGTGCCAAGCCCGACGAACTGACCCGCTACCTCGAGAACGCGCCCGACACGCCGCCCGCACCCGGCGACGATTTGCCGGAGGCGTGACCCGAAGGTTCCGAAGGTCTGGACTGCCAGAGGAGCAGATCGAGCTTCTTGATATCCGTGAAGTGCGAGAACTGCGGGAACTCATCGTCGAATTGACTTCGCCATTCCTCGAATTCACTCTTCCGAATCGTCCTTGACGTCGACGTCCGAATGCCCTCGTACAACTTTTCGCAGCGACGCAGACGCCGTGATGGGTTCCTGCTCCAGTGCGGGGGCTTCAATCCCATGTTGTCCAAGACATGCCTGTCCCACACGGGGCGGTTCGCGTTGATCGTTGCAACCAGCTTCGACGCGAACGATGCCTCTACCCGCTTGGTCCCGCAGTGGATCTCTGCCAGCACGTCCCGAAATGACACAGCGAGGTTGTGCTTTTCGCGATCGAGAATCGTGAAGAACATCTCACACCAGCCGTCAGATCTTCTCACCCTGTAGAAGCTCTTGAACGCCCTTTGGAAGTCCGGATTCAAAGCCCCGCCGTCCTTCAGCAGCGTTCTCTGGAGGTAATTGTACCGCTCCAAACCCCTCCGGTTTAGCTTCAGATTTCCGATCGCACACGACATCGCGGTCGGGCACAATAGGTCAAACAGGTTGTCCTCGACCGGCACCTTCACTCGTCGCCCGGCATCTCCTGGCCGGCCTCCGGATAGCGATGCTCAAACCCTTGCTCCTCTACCAAGTTGGCGATCACGTCGACGATCTCGGAACCGTACTTCTCGGCCAGGAACCGTTCGCGGTAGAGATGATAGGCAGCATCGCAGACCCTTGCCGTGTAGTAGGCATTGAAGCCACCGCCTACCGCCGCCCCCATGATCGGAACGGCCCCAGCCAGCTTGGCCTTCGTGAGACGCACACCCAGCGCTTTCGCGATTCGCTGCACGACTGTCACGAAAACACGCTCTTCCAGCTTCTTCCACGCCTCCTTCCGGGCGGCGGCCCGAGCAATGGTCGACAACTCGGCCATGATCGCCTGCTTGGCCGCAGCGTCCGGACTAGAAGCCAAGCCCAGTACCTGAAGCACGAACAACCGTTCGCCCTGAGAGGAAACGTCGAATCCGTGGAACGTGGCGTACTCGGAGATGGCTCTCAGGTTCAGGGTGACCAAGGCAGGAATGTCTGCAATCAACCCGGGGATCCCGACCACGCCTGCCGCCGCCCCTTGCGTGAACGCCAAACCCTTGTATTTCGCGTCGAGCCGGCCGACCGTCTCGTCGACGCGCTCCAAATCGAGGCAGAAGACATCCGTGCGCTGCTGAACGTCATGCCCAGCCTTGCGATAGGCCGCGTGTACGGCCTCCGGCTTGATGGTCGAGCCGGCTGCGTCGCTCAGGACACTGACGGTACCCGCCACCGCCTTGTTGAACACGTCGAACAGGGCGGTTGCGCCGACAGCATCGCCGGCTCTCCCGATGAAACTACCCAGATCCTGCATCGCTCCCGGCCAGCCAATCTGCTGCATCGTCTGGCCGAACCAGCCGAGTTCCGGGTTCTTCCACTCATGGATCCGTTCGAGCGCACGGCGTTCGTACTTCGGGGGCTCCATACTGTGCTCCTGACGGACTCAACGACGATCCGCAGTCACGCTGGCATCCCACGGACTGCGGCGGGTGCTGTCCACTCCGGCCAGGAACTCGAGTAACGCTTCTCCCGAAAAGAGCTCGGCTGCCTGCTCGATGAAGGTGGCGTCCGCCTCCGAAATCCCATACGGGTCAACACCCAGCGCCCCCGCCGCCTCACAGAACACACGTTCGTCCGGGTTGTCGAGTGACCGCGACAAGTGCGACCATCGGAGAGCCACTTCGCTGTCTGACAGGCCTGCGGTCGCCAGCCGCGCTGCAACGTCTTCGATGAACTTCGCCAACGTCGCCTCCGCGGCTGCGCGGGTCAAACCCTCCCTGCCGACCTGCCGGAAACGCACATCGGGCTTCGTGGAGGCGCATTGCGCTCCCCGGATCTCGAACGTCGATCCGTCGAACCCCAACGTCACGTCCGGGAGAACGAACCCGGTCCGATACTTGCGGATCGTGTGCTCTCGATCTCGACCGCCGAAAATCGACCACCAGTCCGTCGCGAGGCCTTCAGCCAGATGCACGGCGGGCACCGTGACATGGTCACAAGTGCGATTGGACACGGGGTCGAAGAATCTGCACGCATTTTCCTCCAACACGTAGAGGCTCAGACGGCACAGCGTAGCCCTTTCCTCCGCCGACGCGTTCGGACCTTGATCAACCCACTCGGTCGAAAACCGCACGACGTTCGTCCTCTTCGATCGGCCAGCCCTTGTACTCACCGGCGGCAGGATTGAGGCATAACCCGCACCAGACTCCGGCCTCGTACCCGAACTGCACCTTCATTCGGGCAATCCTGATCGGCCTCTACGAACCGGTACTCGTCCGGCGACAATCGCCCGCCGCAGTCACTCCGTCACTTGGATGCAGTCCTCGTTCGAGGTTGACGGACAGACTGTCGTCAGGCCCGCTCAGGATCGACCGCGAACTCAAACCTCCGAGAGCGTGTCGATGGGCAGCTTCGTGGTGCTGGCGCCGAGGCGGTCGAGCGGCATGTCGAGCTTGTCCATCAGGGTCATCAGCAGGTCGGCGTTCGACGTGTCGGGCGAGTAGCGCAGGTGGCGGCCGCCCTTGAGCTTGCCGGCGCCGCCGCCGAGGAGGAGCAGGGGCAGGTCGACGCCGAGGTGCCGGGTGCTGTTCGAGATGCCGGCGCCGTAGAGGATGGTCATGTTGTCGAGGAGCGAGCCGTCGGCGTCCTCGGCGGCGCGGAGGCGGGCCAGGTAGCCGGCCGTGAGCTCGGCGTGGTACGCGTTGATCTTCGACATGACCGCGATGCGCTCGGGGTCGTCCTCGTGGTGCGAGAGCGGATGGTGCGCGTCGGGCACGCCGATCTGCGGATAGGCGCGGGTGCTCTGCTCGCGGCCCATCATGAACGTGACGACGCGGGTGAGGTCGGCCTGGAGGGCGAGGAACTGCAGGTCGAACATCAACCCGAGATGGTCCTCGAAGACCCGCGGGGGGGCCGACGGCTGCTCGGTGAACGTCGGCTCGACGTCGCGCTGCTGCTCGGCGATCTCGATGCGGCGCTCGACGTCGCGGACCGCCTCGGTGTACTCGTCCAGCTTGACGCGGTCGCGCGCCCCGACCTCGACCTTCAGGTCGGCGAGCTTGTCGGTGACCGAGTCAAGGATGCTCTGCTTCTGCCGCCGGCGCGCCCGCCGTACGGCGGGATCGGCCGAGCCGCTGTCGCCGAAGAGCCGCTCGAACACCGCACGGGGGTTGTTCTCCATCGGCAGCGGCTGCGTCGGCGTGCGCCACGAGATGGTCTGCGTGTAGGCGCAGCTCAGGCCGGCGGTGCACTGCCCGGCGTTGGCGAACTTGTCCATCGACACCTCGAGCGAGCCGAGCTGCGTGGTCTTGCCGAGCTCGCGCGCGAGGATCTGGTCCATGGAGGTGCTGGCGAGCACGTCGGTCTCGGTCTGCCCGCCGCGCGGCGTCCCCGTCAGGAACGACGCCGACGCGCCGGCGTGCACGTAGGCCCACGACGCGCGGAGGCCCGAGACGACCAGCATCTGCTCGCGGAACGGCGCCAGCGGCTCGAGGATCGGGGTCAGCTCGAAGTCGCGGCCCACGCGCTCCGGCGTCCAGTACTGCATGGCCATGCCGTTGGGCACGTAGATGGCCTGGAACCGGTGGATGGGCTTCGCCGCCGTCCTCGACAGCGCGGTCAGCGCCGGCGACATCGCGTCGAGGAACGGCAGCCCCAACGTCACGCCGAGGCCCCGCAGCACGGTCCGGCGCGGCAGCGATTTCCTGCTGATGGTCATGGTGTCGTTCTCCTCAGTGCATCCTATGTGCCGCTCGGTCTGGCAATACAGTACATGAAGGACTGCACGTCAATGTTGTCGCGCGGCTTCAGGCCTGCCCGCTCAAGCTCCGACTTCAGATAGTCCGAGAACCGCAACATGCGCTCGTAAGCCGGCCAGGCAGGGCTGGACGTATACGCGATGTCGAAAGCGCAGATGGCGGCGGCGTTCTTGACGTTCGTCGGCTTGATGAACTGATGTTCTCCGGGGTATAGCAGGAACGGGAAGTAGGTGGCGACGGTCCACTTGGCTGCTCCCAAGTCGTGGAGAGCCCTTGCAAAGTGGTTGAACCGGGACGGCTGCGTGTCCTCACCGTGAAGCGTCGCGAACAGAGCCTCCGCGAACGCTTGTTCGCCGCCAGCCGACTTCAACCCGTCCTTCAGACTCATCTTCTCCTGCGGGAAGATCAAGTTCGTCTTGTTCACCACCTGCATCGCGCGACGGCAAATCTCTGCGAACGCACCGGCCGAGAGCAGCGGCTCCAGTGTGGCCCGTCCGAGAACCACAGCCGCCAACTCGTGGGCCTCGACCTTGTAGTTCCGTTCCCACTCCAGATAGCGGTCGCCGTAAAGACCCCCTGGATATCTTTCGAGAAAGCCCTTGATGGACTCGCTCACGCTCCGATAGTCAGCGCCACGGCCGGCCGCCTTCAGATCGATACCGTCCAGCAGCGGATGACTCGGCCTCGGATCGAGGACTGTCAGGGACACGTGCTGCAGCGAGATCGTCTTGTGGCCCGCCTCGACGAAGAAGACTGCGGCCTTCGCTGAACCCATGTCGAGGACCTGACCGATTCCCCAATCGGGTTTCGCCGGGTGCCGGATTCGATCTCCTGCCTCCATGCCTCATACGTCCATCAGTCCGCCGACGCGTTCCGCATCAGGAACGCGGGGCTCTTCACGATGCCGGCGACGAGGGCCGACCAGCGGTAGTCTTCGGCCGCCGCCTCGCGGACGACGGCGCGCACCGTCGGCCGGTCCACGTGTGCCAGGCCGCGGCCGAGGGCGTACGACAGGAGCTTCTCGGTCACCGTGCCCGCGAACTGCTCGGGCCGCTCGAGCAGCCACGCGCGCAGGCCGGCCATGCCCTCCACCGTCCGCCCGCTCGGCAGCGTCGCCGTCGCATCGACGGGGTTGCCGTACTCGTCCGCCGTCCGCCACCCGCCCAGTCCGTCGTACTGCTCGAGCGCGAAGCCCGGTGGGTCGATCGAGGCGTGACACGTGGCGCAGGCCGGGGCCTGCCGGTGGCGCTCGAGCCGTTCGCGGACCGAGGTCGTGCGCCCGCCGCCCTCCCCCTCGGGGAGAGCCGGCACGTCGGGCGGCGGCGACGGCGGCGGGGCGCCGAGAATGGTGTCGAGCAGCCACTTGCCGCGCAGCACCGGCGACGTGCGGGTCGGGTACGACGTCAGCGCGAGCAGCCCGCCGTGCCCCAGGAGGCCGCCGCGCTGCGTCAGGTCGGGCAGCGGCACGCGCCGGAACCGGCTGCCGTAGACGCCGGGGATGCCGTAGTGCCGGGCGAGCCGCTCGTTGACGAAGGTGTAGTCGGCGTCGAGGAGGTCGAGCACGCTGCGATCCTCGCGCAGGGTGCTGGCGAGGAACAGGGTCGTCTCGTGCCGAAACGCCTCGACGAGGTTGTCGTCGAAGTCGGGGAAGGGCACGGGGTCGCCCTTGACGTCCTCGAGGTTGCGCAGGTGCAGCCACTGCATGGCGAAGTCGTCGACGAGCGACCGGGCGCGCGGGTCGGCGAGCATGCGCCGAACCTGCTCGTCGAGGACCGCCGGCTCGGTCAGGCGGCCCGCTTCGGCCGCGTCGAGCAGCGCCTCGTCGGGGATGCTGCCCCAGAGGAAGAATGACAGCCGCGAGGCGATCTCGACGTCGCTCAACCGGTACGGCGCGCCCGGGGCCGCCCCCGCCGGATCGCGCTCCATGCGGAGCAGGAAGTCGGGGTCGACGAGCATCCGCTCGAGCGCGAGCTGAATGCCGGCGTCGAAGCCGCCGCCGCTCTCGCGCCCGCTGTCGAAGAAGCCGAGCAGGGTGTCGACGTCGGCCGCCGTCACCGGCCGGCGATAGGCGCGCCGGGCCAGCCCGGAGACGATCTCCTCCGCGCACGCGCGTTCGTCGGCATCCGACGCCCCGGCGTCCGGCCGGCACGTGAAGATGGCGCGCCGGCTCGGCGTGTCCCCGGGCCCGGCCGGCTGGTAGGGCCCGCCGATGCCGACGGCGGCGACCGCGTCGTTGCCGTGGTACGCCTCGTCGTTCGACAGCACCTCGCCCGCCTGCCGCGGCAGCAGGATGCCCTCGGGCTCCCACACGTTGCGGACGAACGACACGCCGACGGTGCGCGGCCCCGCCTCGACCGGCACGCGGACCTCGAGGTCGTCGTCGGCCGTCTGCAGGTACGCCTCCCACTCGGGGTCGCCCCGCTCGGCGATGGTGAACGTCACCGGTGCGGGCCGGCCGTGATCCTCGCCCCCGACCGTGAAGCGCTGCACCAGCTCGCCGTCGATGCGGACGTCGAGGAGATGCTCGCTGCCCAGGCCGAGGATGTAGTCCTGCCAGTTCGACCGCAGCTCGATCTTGACGAGGTACTCGCCGTCGACCGGGAAGTGGTGGGGGATGGCCACCCCGCCCCGGGAGCCGAGCGGCAGGTCCTCGCTCTGGCGGTCGTCCTGCAGCAGCAGCAGGGGCACGTCGAACGTCTCGAACGCGGGCGCGGCCGGCGCCAGGCCCACCGCGAGGCGGCTGATGGTCCGCGCCGCCGACAGGTAGCGCTCGAGCTGCGCGGTCGAGATGGACAGCACGTCGGCGTTGTTGTCGAAGCCGGTGTCCGACGTCTCGTCGCCGGGCAGCAGCGGCGTCACGTCGAGATCGAGGGCAAGGAGGTCGCGGAC
The DNA here is from genome assembly GCA_022821235.1 of Vicinamibacteria bacterium. GTDB lineage: Bacteria > Acidobacteriota > Vicinamibacteria > Vicinamibacterales > UBA8438 > JAJEEA01. Next base: position 32,520 of record JAJEEA010000346.1, on the reverse strand, counting down.
GGCATTGCGGTACTCCGTGCGGTTGAGCCGGTGGACGGTGCTGGTCCGGCCGGGGTCGGGGTTCGCGGCCGCCGCGCGGTCGATGTCGGCCTCGAGCCGGGCCGCCACCGCGTCGTAGGTCGCGGCGTCGGGCCGCGGCCGCCCCGGCGGCGGCATCGCCCCCGTCCGCAGCTTCGCGATGACCCGCTCCCAGACGCCGGCGTCGCGGCTCGGGTCGGCGGCGTCGACGGCGGCCGCCTCGAGGCTGAGCCCCCCGGTCAGCAGCCGGTCGTTGTGGCAGGCGACGCAGTAGCGATCGAGGACCGCGCGGGGCGAGCCCGACGCCGCCTCCTGCGCGACGAGCGGCGCCGCCGGCACGAGCCCCGCCGCGACGGCCAACGCCGGAACCAGGAGCGTTCTCCCGAGCCGCATCGTGATCTCCCTCATGTGGCACCCACCGGACAGGTTCCCCACCCGGCGATCCTACCGCCGGCCCGGACGACGCGCAATGGTCACGGCGGACGCGTTCGGGCCGAACGTCGGGCCTGGACCCGAAACGACCTCGCCTGATCGGGTCCCCTCGAATGGCCCGCGCTCGGGCGGTGGCTCGCCCGGCCCGGGCAATACCGCCTTGCGGCGGTCGTTCGCACCGACATCGACGTTGACAGCCCGTGGCGCGCCCAGCCGGGGCAGCACCGCCTTGCGGCGCCGTTCCCGGGCCGCGTGGCGCTCCGAGAGGACGAAATGCGGACGAGGGCGGACGGCACGGCCTTGCGCCGATTCCCGGACGGGCGCGCCGGACGGATTGAAGCCGGTCGGTCGGGATGCTACGATTTTCGTCAGCTTTCTGCATAAGCAAAGGAAACAGCCGGCATGCCGCGGCGCACACGAGAGGCGGACGATCGCTACTTCCAGATGCACGGCCTCACGGCCCAAGCGCCGCGGGCGCTGAACACGGCCCTGCAGCAAGCGATCTCGAGCTTGCGCCGCACGCTGTACGCGCCGTCGGTCAGCGAGCTCACGGCGCCGGAGCTCGCGGTGCTCCGGCAGGCCGGCGTCGAGGTGGACGACCACCCGGACCGCGACGACCCGCTGGCGACCTACGTCACCGCCTTCGGCGCCATCCTGGCCACGTGTCTCACGCCGGCGCAGGCCGCCGCCCGCCTCGGAGGCATCACCCAGGTTCGGGTCCGCCAGATGATCCGCGAGGGCGCGCTGTACGCCGTCCGGATCGAGAACCGCTGGAAGGTCCCCCTCTTTCAGTTCGACCGCGACGGACTCGTCCCGAACGTCGGCCTGGTCAACGCGGCCGTGCCGCGCACGCTCGACCCCGTTTCGGTGCTGCGTTGGTACACAGCCCCCGATTCGCAGCTCGAGACGGCCGACGGGCGCGCGCTCAGCCCGCTCCAGTGGCTCAAGGCCGGGCTGCCGCCGAAGCCCGTCATCCAGATCGCGCGCGACCTGTGACCCGCGCATGCCGAAGGTCCCGCGCACGCCGCCGCTCGACCGGCTCGACGCGTTGCCGCCGGACGTTCACGTCCTGCCGGCCGGGACGATCGTCTGGCGGATCTACTTTCGCGGCGGGCGGCACCCCACGCGGTGGAACCGCTTCAGACGGGTCGGGCCCACCGACGCCCGCTTCGATCATCAGCTCGAACTACCGGGGGAGGACCAGGGACGGGCGGTCCTCTACGCGGCCGCCGACCCCGCGACCTGCTTCGCCGAGGTCTTCCAGAGGACCCGCCTCGTCAACCGCCGGCACAACGAGCCGTGGCTCGTCGGGTTCGAGAACGCCGTCCCCGCCCCCCTGCTCAACCTCACCGGCGCCTTCACCACGCGCGCCGGGGCGTCGATGGCCCTGATGACCGCCGCGCGGTCCGTGTCCCGGAACTGGGCGCGGGCGTTCTACCAAGCCTATCCGGCCACCGTCGGTCTCTACTATCCCTCGTCGATGCACGCCAACCGGCCGGCGATGGTCCTGACGGACCGCGCCGAGGCGGCCGGCGTCATGCCGGCGCATCCCCGCTTCCACCGCGCACTCGGCGACCCGGCGCTGCTCTCCGTTCTGAAGAACGTCGCCCGCGGAATCGGGTACGCCCTGCAGCTGAACGCCGCGTCTGAAGCCGTCCGCGATTCCCCCGGACCGCCGGGCGCCCTGACGACCGCCCCTGGCCGGACCGCGCCGCTACGCCTTCATCGCTGTGGCATGATGGATCCCGAGCCGCAGGCTGGAGACAGTGCCGCGCATGGCTGAACTCGAGATCAAGTCACCGTCCGGAGCACCCGCCGCACCGCCCGGCGCGCCCGCGACGACCACGCTGGAAAACGGCGACCGGCTCACGCGATGCGAGTTCGAGCGCCGCTACGCCCTGCGGCCCGACCTGAAGAAGGCGCAACTCATCGAAGGAATCGTCTACATGCCGTCGCCCGTCAGCGTGGCCCATGCGGAACCGCACGCGATGGTTCAGGCCGCCCTGCTGGTGTACGCCGCGTCCACCCCCGGCGTCCACGGCTACGACAACGCCACCCTCCGCCTCGATCTCGACAACGAGCCGCAGCCCGACGTGCTGCTCCGCCTCGCCCCCGAGGCCGGCGGCCGGTCCCGCGTGAGCGACGACGGCTACCTGGAAGGCGCACCCGAGCTGATTGTCGAGGTCGCCGCCACCAGCGCCTCGATCGACCTCCACGACAAGCTCCGCGCCTATCGCCGCAACGGGGTGCAGGAGTACGTCGTCTGGCGCACCCACGAACGGCGCATCGACTGGTTCGAGCTGACGGACGGCGACTACCGCCCCCTGCCCGCCGACGACGCCGGCACCGTCCACAGCCGCGTCTTCCCCGGCTTGCGCCTCGCGGTCCCCGCGCTCCTGAACGGCGACCTCTCCGCCGCCCTCCGGGAGCTGCAGGCGGGGGTCGACGCCGACGAACACCGCCGGTTCGCCGCCCGCCTCGCGGACCCATCGTGACCCGCCGCCGCACGCCACGTCTCCCCCAGCCTCCCCGCCGTCCGACGTTGCCATTGCCTCCCGGATCCCGCCGCCCGACGCCGGGTCTACAGCCGACCCCTTGTACCGCCGACAATGCGATCAGCCGTGTTCTCCGGGACGCGCGACGACCCGATCCATGCCCGTCCTCGACGGAACCACCCTCTTGACAAGGACACCCCATGGCCGCAACGACGATCGAGTGGACCGATGCCACCTGGAACCCCGTTGCCGGCTGTACAGTCGTCTCGCCCGGCTGCGCCAACTGTTACGCCATCCGCATGGCCGCCCGCCTCGCCGCCATGGGCCAGGCCAAGTACCGCGGCCTGACGCGCACCACCGCCGGCGGTCCGTCCTGGACAGGCAAGGTCGTGTGCGACGAAGCCAGTCTCGACATCCCCCTCCGGTGGCGCAAGCCGAGATTCGTATTCGTCAACTCCATGAGCGATCTTTTCCACGCCGAGGTTCCCGAACCGTTCATCCGCCACGTGTGGAACACGATGGCGGCCGCCCCGCAACACACTTTCCAGATCCTCACCAAGCGGCCCCGTCGCATGCGCGCCATCGCCGAACACCTCGATCGCCTGCCCAACGTGTGGCTCGGAACCAGCGTCGAGACATCCGACCACCTCTGGCGCGTCCGCGAGCTCCAGGCGACCCGCGCCGCCGTGCGGTTCGTCTCTTTCGAACCACTGCTCGGTCCCGTGGACGACGCGCAGCTCGCGGACGTTCACTGGGCCATCGTCGGCGGCGAGAGCGGCCCCGGTGCCCGCCCCATGGCGTCCGGCTGGGTCCGCTCCATCCGCGACCAATGCGCCGAACAGAACGTCGCCTTCTTCTTCAAACAATGGGGCGGACCGCGCAAGAAGCAGGCGGGGCGCGAGCTCGACGGCCGGACGTGGAACGCCACACCGCTTCCGCGCCCTTCCCGCGCCCGACATTCCGTGTCCAGAGCAACCCAGACGCTGTAGCAAATGTCCTTCCGATGGCATCCCGACGAGCCCCCGCCCTCCATCGAGGGCCACAGCCGGGCGAAGCTCAGGGTCCTGCGCAGCTATCTTCGCGCCTACTTCGACCGACTGGCCGCCCATCTACCACGCGACGATTTCAAGCTCGACCTCGTCGACGGCTTCGCTGGCGGCGGCACCTTCCTCGACGGCAAGGCAATCGTGTCGGGCACTCCGCTCATCATGCTTGAAGAGTCGGAGTCCGCGCGACAGAGGTTGAATCAGGATCGCACCAAGCCGCTACGCTTCGACTTCAAGTACTACTTCGTTGATATCGAAGAAGCCCACACCGACCACCTGAAGGCAGCACTGAACGAACGTGGCTATGGCGCCGACGACGAACGCATCGTCATCCGCAATGAAGCCTTCCAAGCCGTCGCGGGCACCATCATCGCCGAGATTCGCCGCCGTCAACCCAGAGCCGGCCGCTCGCTGTTCCTCCTCGACCAATGCGGCTTTACGCACGTGGAGCTCGCACTCGTAGCCCGGATTCTCCGTGAATTGCCCAAGGCGGAAGTCATTCTGACCCTGGCCGCGGGAACCCTCGTCAATTTCTTGGCCGAAACACCGGCGATCGTTCAGGCGGTCTCTCCGCTCGACCTCAGCGAAAGCGATGTGCACGATCTCGTCCAAGCCAAGGAGGGTGCTGGCGGACGAGCACTCGTCCAGCGGGTGCTCCGGGAGAAAATCCGTCTGGCTACGGGCGCTGCTTACGATACTCCTTTTTTCATAAGGCCGGAACGGTCGCGACGTGCGCTGTGGTTCCTCCACTTGTCGCGCCATCCCATCGCACGTGACGTGATGATTCAGTGCCACTGGAACAATTTCAGCACATTCGAACATTATGGTTCCGGTGACTTCAACATGTTGGGTTGGGATTCGTTGAGATCTACAGAGTCGTTACGACTCTTTCATTTCGACGAACTTGAAGCCGAAGACCTGAGAGTGCGCCTCCTCAAGACCGTACCGGAAGAGCTGTCGGCACTGACTTCGGAAGGACCAATCACCATAGATGCCATACGGCACGCATTTGCGAACAGAACCGCCGCGCGTTTCTCCGATCTGGATTCGGTTATACTTCAACTATGGCGAGAGCGAGAAATCGAGATTTGGGGTGCAAGTAATCGGCCTCGTTCCCACAAATTGCGACATCTCAGACCCCACGATCGGATCGCCATACCCCAACAACTACGACTGTTCCTGACGGGAGCGGGGCAATAATCACCGCTGACGGAGAGGCTTCGACGTCAAGAAGAGAATCGCCGCGATGCGGCGGGCTGTGTCGGTGAAGTGCTGGACCTCGTCGGCCGTGAGCGGCCGGCCGAGGATCTCGTGCTCGCGGTAGGAGAGCCACTTCTTGAGCACCTGGTAGCCGCCGAGTTGGTAGGACCAGACGTTGGCGGGCACGTTGCGCCAGAAGGCCCGGTCGTTCAGATGGACGTCGACCGTCGTCTCGCCGAGCACCGGCACGGCGTCGCCCATGGCGGTCCGCTCGCTCGGGACACTGGCGCGCTCGACGGTGCGGCCCTGCCCCGGCATCACGGCGTCGCCCTGCGCGAAGTGTCCCCATCCGGCGGCTATCGCAAAGTCGTCCGCGGTCATGTTGCGCCCGTCGACGGTGGACGGCACTGCGATCGCGGCGATTTCCGGACGCAGGACACCCTCCGTTACGCCAGACACGGGCGTGTCCGGATCGAGCAGACGAGCGAGTTCGCGTCCCTGCGTTGCCGATTCCATGAGCGCGGCCACGGTAGCGCCCGTGCTATTCGCCTCTGGCTTGCCGCCAGCGGCCACCGCGACCCCAGCCACACCCGCCACACCCCCAGACCAACCGGGCAGCGGGATTCGCGGCCACCCCGTACTGAGTGCGTCGGCGTTGGCAGCCCGATAGGCGGGATCATGGAGAACGGCCAGAACATGGTGGAATAGTTCCCCTACACCCAGCCCCAAGGCGTCGAGATAGCGTTGAGCCGTGCCGGAGAGGTTCGAGCGTCGGCCGCCTCGGCCCATACCCGAACCGTAGAGCCAAGCGGGAAACATGCTCGCGCTGCGTTCGATCAGGTGGAGCTGGCCGATGTGTCTGGTAAAGCACGCTTGCGGCTCGGCGGCGCCCTTCCGCAGGTGTTGGGCCGCGGAGAACCACATATTCCCCTGGGAGACATGAGGCCGGTAGTCGGGTCTGGGGCGCGCCAACAGGCCCGCGTCCGCCTCCCAGTAGAGCCAGCGATTGTCGAACGGCCGATAGGCGCAGCGGACGAAGCCATCGGCGCTGGGGCCACCACGGGTCAGCAGCCCGTCGCGCAACGTCCGGGCGTCGAGACGCACCGAGGTCGTGTTCCTCATCGAGGCCGGATAACGGCGAGCTATCTCCTCATGGGCCGCGCGTGCGTCGAAGTAGTCGGCGACGCGGGCGCGGAGCCGGTCCAAATCGGTATCGATCAAGAACGAATCGCGGTCGGTCTTCACGCCGGGGCACGATACCGGGAACAGCTCGGGCAACGAGGGCCAGTCGAACCAGTCGTCGTTCACCGCGGTCGGGACGAACGGCAGACCCAGCGGCAGCCGCGGGTCGACGCCGGTGTAGAGGGAGGACGGCGCCACCTCGGCCGTCGCGGTCAGGTCCGCGCGCTTGGACTGCCCCCACAGATGGCGGAAGCCGATCTCGCCGGCCGCGGCGTGCTCGCGCTTGCGCACGAGCGTGGCGATCGCAGTCCCGACCTGGATGCCGATCGGGTCGTCCGGCGTCGAGAAGATACTCGGGTCGGGCGAGCCGTCGGGGGCCACCTTGCCGGTCTTGTACTTGTCGCCGTTCAGGCAGTCGACACGGATCACGTCGAACGCCTCCAGATACCGCTCCCGCATGCCCGTGAACGACATCCCGTCGAGCCACCCATAGTTGGAGATGAAGCACACCACGCCCCGGCCGGTCCTCTCGGCGATGCGCCGTTCCGCCATGCGGAAGAAGCGGACGTAGAGGTCGTTCAGCCCTTGCCCCTCCGGGCGGCGCACGCGGCGCGTCACCCGGTAGGCTTCCGACAGCTCCCGCTCCTCTTCCACGGCCATGCCGGCGAAGCCGTTGTAGGGCGGATTGCCGAGGATGACGAGCACCGGCGTCTCCCGCTTGACGCGCTCGGCACGGTCGCGCTCTTCCTCCAGCTCGGGGAACGGCAGCGGCTTGGTGGTGCGGGGCTCCCACCCGGTCAGCGCGTTGGTCAGGTACACGCCGGCGCGTTCCCGGCCGTCCTCGGCGAGCGGCGCGTCGAGCCCCTGCATGGTCAGGCCGACCTGCAGATGGGCGACGACGAACGGTGCCGGCATGATCTCGAAGCCGAACACGCGTTCCGTGGCCGCCTGCTTGACACGGGCGCCGGTCAGGGCGCCGAGGCCGCGGCCCTGCAGATTGGCGGCAATTCGGCGCAGGACCTCGGCGAGATAGGCGCCGGTGCCGCAACACGGATCGAGGACATAGACGTTGTCGGCCGCGAGCCCCTCGGCGATGTCGAGATCGTCCTTCAGCGCCTTGTCGACCCGGGCCACCATGTAGCGCACCACCTCGGCCGGCGTGTACCAGACCCCGAGTTGCTTGCGCAACTCGGGATCGAACGCCTGGAGGAACGGCTCGTAGAAGTACGGCACCGCTTCGCCCTCGCGGAAGCGGCTGCAGGCGGCCCGGGTCGGAGATCTGCTGGAACAGCGCCCGCAGGACCGGCGCCCGCAGGTGCCACACCGCGGTGCGCCAGTCGAACGGCCCGCCCGGGGGCGGGACCGTGCGCGCCCACAGAACCCACGCCGAGAACACGCCGTAGAACAGCGTCTGCACCAGGGTCGAGCGAAAGAAACGGGCGCCGCGGTCGCCCTCGAAGCCGACGCCGAGCGCATCTTCGAGCGCCGACCGGACGGCGGCGAGCGACGGCGCCTCGCCGGCCGCCTCGACGCGGGTCAGGCCGTCGCGCGCATACGAGGCCAGCAGCCACGCGAGGTCCTTCGGCTCGGCGATCGTCGAACGGTGCGAGAGCGCACGGCGAAGATACTCGCCCAGACCCGCACCGGCAGCGCGGGCCAGGCTCTGCGGCGTCTCCAGCAGGCGCTCGAACTCGTCGTTGCCGCCGGCCAGTCGGAAGGACTCCAGTATCGTCTCCCCGTCCGCCGCATCGGGGCCGACCAACTCGAACTCGCGCAGGTTCGTCACCAGTACCAGGCGGTAGCGCCCCCAGTAACGGCTCACCTGTTCGCGCACCGCCGTCGTCCGGGTGCTGTCGCGCGGCGTCTTCACCTCGACGACGCCGCGCTCGGGCACCTGGGCGTCGCGGGGCCGGCCCCTCTGCACCTGCCGCGCCGTGTAGAGGCCGAAGTCGGGATGGCCGGCCCCCTGGTCCGCGAGCTCGGCGACGCAGAATACCTTCGGTCGAAGCGTCGCGCCGACGGCGTTCAGCAGGTTCGCGAGCGGTCCGTAGCTGGACCGCTCGCCAGTCGCGCCGCCCGACGCCCGGACCCGCCGCAGCTCCGTCAGGTAGGTCTCGACGGCGGCCGCGAGCTTCGCTTTCGATCTCTGCATGTGGGGCAATTGTTGCACGCTGGCGGGCCCGTCCGGGACGCGCGGGACGACGAGCCCGACGGCCAGGTCCCGCAGGCTCCCGCAACGGCGACCGCTGTGGCATGATGCAATGCGGAGGGTGCGCCCTGGAGACATCGCCCGGCATGGCTGAACTCGACCCGACGGCACGGTCCGGCGCGCCCGGAGCCGTCGCGCCGCCGCGGCCCCCCGACCCCCGCCGGCCGACGCTGGAGAACGGCGACCGGCTCACGCGGTGCGAGTTCGAACGCCGCTACGCCCTGCGGCCCGACCTGAAGAAGGCGCAACTGATCGAGGGAGTCGTCTACATGCCGTCCCCCGTCCGCTTCGCCACGCACGGCGAACCGCATGCAGCGATTCTCGGCGTTCTCCTCCACTACCGCGCGTTCACGCCGGGCGTGAGCGTCGGCGACAACGTCACCGTCAGGCTCGATCTCGACAACGAGCCACAGCCCGACGGGCTGTTGCGCATCGAACCGGACGCGGGCGGCCGCTCGCGGTTGAGCGACGACGACTACGTCGAGGGCCCGCCCGAGCTGATAGTCGAGATCGCCGCCAGCAACGCGTCGATCGACCTGCACGACAAGCTGCGCGCGTACCGCCGCAACGGTGTGCAGGAGTACATCGTCTGGCGCACTCAGGGGCAGCGCATCGACTGGTTCGAGCTGGCGGACGGCGACTACCGCCCCCTGCCCGCCGACGACGCCGGCGTGGTGCGCAGCCGCGTCTTCCCCGGCCTGCGGCTGGCCCTTGCCGCGCTTCTGAACGGAGACCTCGCGGGCGCCCTCCGGCAACTGCAAGAGGGCATCGACTCCGCCGAACACCGCCAGTTCGTCGCCCGGATAGCCGCCAAGGCGTGAACGCCGACTGTCCCGCCCTCCAGACCTGTGGTCCTGCCGGAGGTTTGCGGGCACCCGTGCCTCCGCGCCTTTCGCCTGTCCGTACATTGTCCGTATGGTAGAGTTGAAGCGGTCCGACTGGAGAGAACACCCCATGGCCATCGGCGAATCGAAGACCGAACGCATAGAGGTCCGTACCACGCCGAGCGTGAAGGCACTGCTGCAGCGGGTCGCGGCGGCGTCTCACAAGAACGTCACGGACTTCCTGCTCGATGCCGGGATCGACGCCGCGGAAGATGCCCTGGCCAACCAGCGGGTGTTCCGGCTGGACGAGGCGCGGTGGCGTGCGTTCCAGGACGTGCTCGACCGTCCGGTCTCCGACAAGCCTCGCCTGGCGCGATTGCTGGCGGACAAGAGCGTGCTGGAGTGACACCGGACGCCGAAGCCGCGCTGTCCCCGGTCGAACCGCTCGGGGCAACCCACGATGTCGGTGCGTTCGACTGCGGCAAGGAGCCGCTCAATCGCTTCCTGAAGCGCTTCGCGCTGGCGAACCAGAAAGCGGGCGGGGCCCGTACCTACGTGGTCTGCCGAGACCTGCGGGTGGTCGGGTACTACAGCGTTGCGGTGGGAGCCGTCGAGCACAAGGTGGCGCCGACCCGGATCGGCAAGGGGCTGGCGAGGCATCCGATTCCGGTCATGCTGCTCGCCCGTCTCGCCGCAGACCGTACGGAGCGCGGCCGGGGCCTGGGGCGGTCGCTCCTCAAGAACGCGTTGATCCGAACGGCCGAAGCCGCCGAGATCGCCGGCATCCGGGCGTTGCTCGTGCACGCCAAGGACGACGAGGCACGCGCGTGGTACGAAGCGCTGGAGTTCGAGCCGAGCCCCACCGATTCCTCACACCTGTTCCTGCTCATGAAGGACCTGCGGGCAATCCTGATCGAGTGAACGGCAGGCAAGCGGGACGTCGGCCTCCGAATCGCATCAACGCCTCTTCGGCACGGGGACCGCGGGGGACCGAATCGCCGCGGGACCGGTTCGCGCGGACCGGGCTGGCCGCGGCGGTCATGACCCATGCGGACTCGCGTTCGCTCTCCGCACGCCGGGCCAACGGCTGCGATGACAAGACCGCCGAACGACTTGCGGATGAAAGCGGGTGGACAAAGACCGTGTCGTGACGGAATCCGGCGGCTACCCCTCGGGTGATCTGCGTGCCATCCTGTCAAAACAGATGGAAACGGATGGGGAAACGTGGAAGTTGCCCGATGCGTAGTCGCTCCCCATCACGGGCGAGTTGCTGACGCTCATCGGCGAAATCCACGAGTTCAAGGGCGCTTGGCAGGCCGCCGGGCGCCTCGCGCCCGAGCGGTTGTCGCGCCTCCGCCACGTCGCAACACCATCAAGGATCACTTGAAGGCGCTGACCCGCGACGGCCGCTTGACGCGGCACGGAGCCGGACGCGGCACGTGGTACGCGCCTGCCTGAGCACCGGCCATCGACCGCATTCGCACGGACCTGCCGAAGAAGCGCAAGGCCTCGAATCTCAGCGCTGCGAGCGACCCGGGCGGTCGCCGCGGGGACCGCGCCCGCCGTCCGGGCCGCGGGGGCCGAACCGATCGCGGCGGTCGCGGCGCATCCTGACGATGCGGCTCTCGAAGATCTCCATCTGCTCGGCCGTCAGGATGGCGGCTATGTCGGCGTTCATCCGCGCCCGCTCGGCCTCGAACTGCTCGCGGACGCCGGCGTTGAGTTCGCGAAACCGCTGCCGGCCGGCCGCGAAGACCTCTCGAAGCCGCCCGCGCTGATCGTCCGAGAGCTCGAGGTCGGCGTCCAGGCGGTCGAGCAGCCTCTCGGTTCTCCGCGCCGAGCTCGGCGGCGGTCCGCCCCGGCCCCGGAACCCCCGGGGCGGCTCGGGATCGAACCACGGCCGCACCGCGAACCCGCCCGCGAGCCCGCCGCTGAACACGACGATGACGAAGAGACCGGCCCACAGGCGCATGCTGGTACGGTTCATCGCGTGATCCTTGCCTGACCCGGTTATCGCCGCCTCAGACTCCGCTTCCCGCCAACCCCGGGGGCCCGCCTCGTTCCACGGCTTGGCCCCCGGGCCCCGCCGCCCTCAGAAGGACCCGTCCGGACCCGAGGTCAACACCGCCTCCAGCAAGGTGTCGTCGTTCACCTCTTCCTGCCACAGCAGGCTGAGCGCGGGCGGCCCCGCGGCATCGTCGACCTCGACCCAGTCGGTCACGAGGTCCGAGAACTCGATGGGCTCGACCGCCGCGGCCGGCCGGAGCCCGACGGCCGCGACCACCAGCAGGGCGGCCGCCGCCGGTGCGAGCCGCACCGTCCAGCGGCGCCAGTCGACGACGTCGAGCCAGGTGGGCGGGCCGTCGAGGTGCGCCATCACCCGGGTCGCGAACCCGAGCGGCGGCGCCGCGTCCGGCCGCGCGGACAGGACCGCGGCCACGTCGTCCTGGCCGCCCGACGCCTCGCGGCACGCGGCGCAGCCGTCGAGATGGGCCTCCAGGCGCTCGGCGCCGGCGGAATCGAGGCGCCCCGCCGCGCGCGCGATGACCGCACGCTCCACGTCGTCGCATCTCATGACGATCTCCCCATCAGCGGCTGCAGCAGCGGCCGGAGCCGGCGGCGGGCGCGGAAGATGCGGGACTCGACGGTCCCGATCGGCGCACCCGTCGCGGCCGCGATCTCCTTGTAGTCGAGCCCCTCGACGTCGCGCAGGACCACCGCGACCCGGAGGTCCGGCGGCAGGGCGGCCAGCGCGCGGTCGATCGCCTCGCGCCGCACCAGGGCCGTCTCGGCGTCGGCGTCCCCCGCGGGAACGTCGGCGGCGGCGAGGGGGCCGGCGTCGTCGTCCAGGCTCCCGTCCTCTACCCGGCTCCGTCGGCCCCGCCGCTCCAGCCCGGTGCGGGCGGCGTTGGTGGCGATGGTGTAGAGCCACGTCTTGAACGAGCTGTCGCCGCGAAAGCGGGCCAGCGACCGGTAGGCGCGGATGAACGTCTCCTGCGCGACGTCCTCCGCCTCGGCGGGGTCCCTCACGATCGCCATCGCGTAGTTGACGATGCGGGTCTGGTGGCGCCGCACGAGCGCCCCGAACGCGTCGCGATCGCCGGCGACGGCGTCGTCGACCAGTGCCTGGTCGGGGTCCGCGGCGCGAGCCTCGCCGGTCACGGCAGCCCGCCCCGCCGCCACGCGGGCACGGTCCTCGACGGCACTGACGCCGACGCCGGTCTCCATCTCGGCCAAGTCACCGGAGGCAGCGCTCGCGGCAGGCTGAACGAGGGCCGGTGCGACGCCCCCCCCAGCCAACCGCGGCCACGTCACGCCGGCCGCGGACGGCCAACCGGGCAGCACGGCGCTCGACGCAGGGTGCATGGCGGGCTCCATCGGACGGCGTCCCCCGGGGACCCCGCAGCCAATCCGCGGGCTCCTGGTCCCGTGGACCGCCCCACCGCCGCGTTTATTCCGTCCCCCCGCAATGCGAATCCGGTCCGAATCGCCGCTGGTCGCTCCTCGGCGCCGCGGGACCAGAAGTCTGCGCCGTAGAACCGCGCGGATCCTGATCGCCGCTGGTTGCCCCCAGCGCGGCTGGGCCAGGAGTCTGCGCCGCGGACGGCGCGGACCCCTGGAGGGGTTGACCGGGCGCCGCGCGGAGCCGCAGGCGACGACCGCCGGGCCAGGCGCCGGCCACGTCGTCGCGCGGGGCAAACGGCTACTCGGAAACGGTGACCTGCACGATGGCCGACGTCCAGCAGCACTGGAAGCCGCTGCCGCCGACGCCGGTCGAGTCGAGCGCCTCGGCCCGCAGCCAGTACTCGCCGGGGGCGCTGAAGCTGGCCGTGGTACGGGGGTTCTGCACCGACGTCTCCTCGTACTCGAACGTCGCCTCGGCGAACTCGACCTCGCCGGGACCGCGCAGCTTGTGCCAGAGCAGGCTCATGGGCGGGCTGCGGCGGAACGGGCTCTCGCGCACGTGGGTGTCGGGGGTCACGTCGGACAGCCAGACGCTCAGCTCGACGGGGCTGCCCACCGTGCCGGTCAGGCGCTCGGCGATGCCGACCGGCGGGCCGGTGAGCGGCGGGCCGTCCTCGGCGAAGCGGATCGTCGGCGGCTCGTTGTTGTTGGACGCGTCCTTGAACGGCTCGACGAAGTACGGCGCTTGGTTGTGGAAGGGGATGGTGACCGGCTCGCCGTTGGCGACCAGCGTCCAGCTCAGATCGCCGTCGAAGTCGCCGGGCACCACGATGGTGAAGACGCCCCACGCCCGGCCCGGGGGAAAGTGGGTCGGCTGCCCGCGGTCCGGCGGGCCCGGGCTGAACTGGTTCAGCTCGCCGACGGGCAGGTCCACGGCCTGCTCGGTATTCGCGTTGTAGAAGCCGATGAGCAGCGTCGCGGTGCCGTCGGGGTTCCCGTACCAGCCCTCGAACGCGGGATACACCGGGGCCCCGAAGCCCTGGAGGGTGGTGGGGATCTGCGCGGACGCCCCCGCCGCCCCCAGGGTGACCCCGAGCAGGGCGGCCGCCGCCGCGAGCCTCATCGAACGAGTCGTCCGCATGACGAAACCTCCTCGTACGTAACGGAAGCCGCCCCGATGGTGATGGGGCGGCTCCCAGGATTTCCCGCCGGCGCCGGCCGGTCTGACCTGCCCATCGTCGCCTTCGGCTCCGTTGGGCGCCCGACCGACCCTGCCAGGAGTCCGCGCCGTTCCACGGCGCAGGCTTCTACTCGTCGTCGGTGAGGACCGCCTCGCGCTCGGCCACCGCCGCCGCGAAGTCCTCGTCGTCCATGTAGGTGACGTTGACCCAGGCGTGCCCCATCTCGTCCACGGTGCGGTCGCCGTAGCCGACCCACTGGTTCGGGTCGGGGTTGGCGCGGTTGGCCGAGGTGTTGTCGTACCACGACTTCAGGGCGATGACGGTGCCCTTCGGCAGCAGCGGCGCCGCGTGGTCGGCATAGACGTAGCTGTTGTGCCAGTTGAAGTTGAAGTCGCTGACGCGGCTCAGCACCTGCTTCGACCCGTCGGGCAGGATCGCGGTCATCTGCATGCCCTTGCCCCGCAGGTGCATGTGCGGCTGGTAGTTCTCGATGCGGCCGTTCTCCTTCAGCACGTGGAAGTTCTCGGTCGTGGTGACGGCGTTGGGCGGAATCGAGAGGTGGTCGCTGCCGCCCTCGATGGTGGACCACGCCGACAGCACCTGCCGGTGCTTCGGCTCCTGCCCCTTGGGATAGAGGTACAGCCCGAGCTCGGCGGTGTCCGTGATCTCCTCGCCGACGGCCGAGTAGTGGATGTCCCACACGATGGACGAGCCGGCCTTGATGAGCTTGCCGCTGCCCTCGCGCATGATCTCGCCCTGCTTGCCGACCGCCCACTCCATGAGGATGCCGGGGCCGACTTCCGAGGCGGCGCCGAGGTCCTCGGGGTCCTCCTCCTGCTGCAGGCGGGCGAGGGCGTGGTGGGTGATGCGGCGACCGGCCACCGTCGACGGCCGGATCTCGATGGCGCGGATCCACCGGTCCTCGGTCAGCCCCGTCGGCACTTCGGGCTTCCACCAGGCGTCCTGCGCGACGGCGGGCATGGTGTACGGCGTCGAGTAGAGGATCAGGTCCGGCGGCCCGCCGAAGAGCCCGGCGTAGTTCCACACGTCGTCGTCGGCGAACACCGCGGGCGGCGGCAGGTCGGCGAGGTCGCCCTGCGGCGCGCCGGCGTCGACCCACCGCACGATGGTGTCGATCTCGGCCTGCGTCAGCGACCGGTCGTTCTCGAAGGCCTGGATGCCCACCGACTTGTCGATGTGCCAAGGCGGCATCTGCCGGGTCTCGACGCGGTTCCTGATGGACCGCGCCCACGGCCGCGAGTCGGCGTAGGTCTGCAGCGACATCGGCGCGATGTAGCCCGGCCGGTGGCAGTTCTCGCACTTGGCCCGGAAGATGGGGGCCACGTCCTTGGTGTAGGTGGGGGTGGCCTCGTCCTGCGCGGCCGCCATGCCCGGAACCAGCATCAGGCCGCCGAGCGCGAGCCCGCCAAGGACCAGGGCGCCTCGAATCGTGCGTGTTCTCGTCATCACTGCTGCTCCTCGCCGCTCATTCACGGCCATCCCGTCGAGCGGCTGCCCGGCCGCGGAACCCGCCGTGCCCGCTTCCGCCGCCACGAACCGCCGCCGGGCGCCGCGATGGCGCGCGCTGTTCATGCTTGAACCTTCTATTATTCTAGTCGGGCAGGTCGCGGTCAAGGCAGAGTCTTGTCTCGGGGGCACGACGAGTGGATAGGGACGCCGCCGGGCACGACACTCGATCGCCGGCCTGACCCTTGCCAGGGGCGGCCACCTCACGAACCTGCCGTGCGCCCCCCTGTCTCAAGAGGAGTGAGCCCGAAGGGGGAGGCGATTCCACGCGAGACGAGCCCGAGGGGAATCGACCCCACGCAAGATGAGCCCGAAGGGGCTGGGTCAGGATCATCCGGGGACGAATCGTGACGCTCGACACCCAGCGCCTGCAGCCGAGGAGGAGATCGACATGACGAGCAGCAACGAACCGAGCCGGCGGCGGTTTCTGCGGGGCGCCGGGATCGCCGCGGGCGGGGTGGCGGGACACGCGCTCGCGGGAGGACCCGCGGGCTTCGGGGGCGCGGCGGCCCAGGCGCCGGACGGCGCGAGCCCGGGGGCCCGGTTTCGCGCCCTCCTCGGGGGCGCCGACCCCGCCCGCTGCATCAACTGCGGCGACGTGGCCACGGCCCGACTGGCCGAGATGCACGGCTTCGAGATCGTGATGAGCGGCGGCAGCGCGCTGTCGCTCAGCAAGTACGGCACCGGCGACTTCGGCGTCATCACCATGGACGACCTGGTGGAGTTCTGCAACCGGACCTTCGACGCCGTCGGCGTGCCCATCATCGCCGACGCGGACGACGGCGGCGGCAACCCCCTCAACGTCTACCGCACGGTGCAGCGCATGGAGAAGGCCGGCGCCGCCTGCATCATGATCGAGGACCTCTACGGCGCCAAGCACCTCGCCGGCTATGATGAAGGCAAGATCATCGGCCGCGAGGCGATGGTCGACAAGGTGCGCGCGGCGGTCGACGCGAGGCGCGACGACGACACCGCGCTGCTCGTCCGCAGCGACGTGGTGGCCGACGGCGGCCCCCTCGACGAGGCCATCGAGCGCGTGGCGCTCTACGCGCAGGAAGGGGGCGACGTCATCTTCGTCCCCGGCATCCCCCTGGACCAGTGCCGGCGGGCGGTCGAGCTGGCGGGGCGCCCCATCCTGACCGGGGCGCCGTCGCTCGAGGCGGCGCGCGAGAACGGGGTCGGCATCTTTTTCGTCGGCGCGATGGGGGCCATCGCCCTCGGCGCCGTCGACGACGCCATGGCCGCCCTCGCCCGCGACGGGAGCATCGGCGACGCCGGCGCGGGCAGCCTCGGGGGCGCGCGGCGCCTGGAGCTCATCGGCAACGAGGCCGCCGTCGACCGGGCGCGGCGGTTCAACGCATTGCGGGAGGACGGGCAGTAGTGATCGTCAAGCCGAGGATTCGAGGGTTCATCTGCACGACGGCGCATCCGGAGGGGTGCGCCGCGAGCGTCCGCGAGCAGATCGCGCGGGTCGAGCCGTTCCCGAACGGCCCGCGGCGGGCCCTCGTCGTCGGCGGCTCCGGCGGCTACGGGCTGGCGTCGCGCATCGTGGCCGCGTTCGGGGCGGGGGCGGGCACCCTGGGGGTGTCCTTCGAGAAGGCGCCCCGGCGGAACAAGACGGCCACCGCCGGGTGGTACAACAACGCCGCCTTCGAGGACGCGGCGGCGGCCCGCGGGCTCTACGCCCGCACGCTCGACGGCGACGCGTACTCGGATGAGATGAAGGCCCGGGCCGTCGACGAGATCCGGGCCTCGCTCGGCCAGATCGACCTGTTCGTCTACAGCCTCGCGGCGCCGGTGCGCCAGCATCCCCGCACCGGCGTCCTCCACCGCTCGGCCATCAAGCCCCTCGGCGAGACGTTCCACGTCAAGTCGCTCGACCAGGACACCCGGGTGGTGGAGGAGGTGAGCCTGGAGCCGGCGTCGGAGGCGGAGACCGCGGCCACCGTCGCGGTGATGGGCGGCGAGGACTGGGAGTTCTGGATCGACGCCCTCGAGGACGCCGGCGTCCTCGCCCCCGGGTTCAGGACCGTCTCGTACACCTACATCGGCAGCGAGCTGACCTGGCCCATCTACTGGCAGGCCACGCTGGGCAAGGCCAAGGAGGACCTCGACCGCGCCGCCGGCGCCATCCGCGATCGGCTGAACGGGCTGGGAGGCGACGCCCGGGTGGCGGTGCTGAAGGCCGTCGTCACCCAGGCCAGCTCGGCGATTCCGGTGGTGCCGCTGTACCTGGCCCTGCTGTTCCGGGTCATGAAGAACGCCGGCAACCACGAGGACTGCCTCGCCCACATCGACCGGCTCTTCCGCACCGCCCTCTACGCCGATGCCCCGCCGCCGTTCGACGACGCCGGCCGCATCCGGATGGACGACCGGGAGCTGTCCGATCCGGTCCAGGCCGAGGTCAACCGCCGCTGGCCCGCCGTCTCCACCGACAACGTCGCCGAGCTCGCCGACCTCGACGGCATCCGCGGCGACTTCCTCCGGATCTTCGGGTTCGGCGTCGACGGCGTCGACTACGACGCCGACGTCGACCCCGCCCTCGGGCGCGGCCCGTCCGGATGAGGCTGGTGCCCGTGGCCCCGCGACGGCTGGCCCGCGGTCTCGTCGCCCTCCTCGCAGCGGCCGCGTGCGCGGCGCCGCCGGCGGACCGGCAGGGCGCGCCCGACCAGCGCGCCCTCGAGGCCCGGGCCGAGCAGGGGGTGCCGGAAGCCCAGGCGGATCTCGGGGCGCGGTACCTGCTCGGCGACGGCGTGCCTCGCGATGTTGACGAGGCCCTGCGCTGGTACCGGATGGCGGCCGAACAGGGCTACGCGCCCGCCGAGGCCACCCTCGGCGACCTGTACCTCAATGGCGAGGCGGTTCCCCAGGACGACGGCGAGGCGGCGCGCTGGTACCGCCGGGCGGCGGAGCAGGGGCACGCCGGCGGACAGTACGGGCTCGGGTACCTGTACGGGGTCGGCCAGGGGGTGGAGCTCGACGCCATCGAGGCGGCGCGGTTGATGCGGCTCTCCGGCGACCAGGGAGAGGTCCGGGCCCAGTACGCGATGGCCCTGCTCTACGAGAACGGCCAGGACGTCCCGCGGGACGACGCGGAGGCGGCGCGCTGGTACCGGCGCGCGGCCGAGCAGGGACACGCCCGCTCGCAGGCGGGCCTCGCCGCGCTGTACCTGAACGGCCGGGGCGTGGACCAGGATGCGGCCGAGGGCGCCCGCTGGCTGCGCGAAGCGGCCGTTCAGGGCTACGTCGCGGCGCAGGTCGACCTCGCGTTCCTCTACGGCGTCGGCCAGGGGGTGCCCCAGGACGACGCCTAGGCCCTGCGCTGGCTGCGCCGGGCCGCCGACCCCGCCCACGCGAGCTCCGAGGCGAACATCGCGGCCATGGCCCGCGCCCAGTACCGCCTCGCCCTCGCCTACGCCAACGGCCGGGGAGTCGCGGCCAGCGACGCGGAGGCGGTGCGCTGGCTGCACCTCGCGGCGACCGAGGGGCTCGCGGAGGCGCAGGCGGACCTGGGCTTCATGTACCTCCAGGGCCGGGGCGTCCCGGCGGACGACGCCGAGGCCGTCCGGTGGATCCGCCCCGCCGCCGGGCAGGGGCACGCCCCCGCCCAGCGCTACCTCGGCCTGATGTACCGCGACGGCCGCGGCGTCTCCCCCGAAGCGGGGGAAGCGGTGCGCTGGCTGCACCTCGCGGCCGACCAGGGCGACGCCCTCGCCCAGCTCGACCTCGGCGTGATGCTCGCCGGGGGGGCCGGCGTGCCCGCCGACCCCGTCACCGCGCACCTGTGGCTCGGTCTCGCGGCGGCGCGGCTGACCGGCGAGGAAGGGAACCGGGCGGTCGCGGCCCACGACGCGGTCGCGGCCGGCATGACGTCCGCCCAGCGGGCCGAGTCCGAGCGCCGCGCCCGGGCGTGGAGGCCGGTGACCGAGCGATAGCGGTGGCCGGCCGAGTGCCGGGCGGGCATGCGGGGCGGAGCCCCGGCCCCGCGGGACGGAGGGTGATCCAGCTCTCGGCCCGGGACCTTCAGATGGCGGAGCCCCGGCCCCGCGGGACGGACGGGTCAGCCGGCGCGTCCACGCGAGGCTGAACGAGCTGCCGCGAGGCGCCGCTGCCGGCCCGGCTCCTCGAGTGCCGCCCGCCGTCGACCGCACGCACGTCGTACCGCGTTCTCAGAGCGCGAAGCTCATGACGTAGAGGGCCACCCCGGTCACGCAGGTGAGCCACAGGCCCACGAAGGTGAGCCGGCCCCAGCGCCGATGCCGCACGCTGAAGGAGCCCGGCAGGACGCGGGGAAAGCGGCGCCAGGACAGGACGGCCAGCGCGCACCAGCCGATGAACGTCGGAACCGCGACGGCGAGATGCACCGCGAAGAGGCCGGCCATCGCCGTCGTGCCGTAGAACGCGCTCACGGTGAACGCGTCCATGGCGCCCCCGAATCGGATGCTGCCCTCGAGCAGCAGAACCGCCACGATCCCGGCGAGCAGCACCCCCACCTGCAGCCGCCGGTGGGCGCGGTAGCTGCGTTGCGCCGCAAGGCGCAGCGCGTAGGCCATCAGGAACGGCGCGGCCAGGAAGACCACCATCGCCACGTCCACGAAGGCGTCCGCGCGGGTCCCGAGAAAGCCCGTCGAGAGCATGCATCTTCCTTTCGCCGTGGGTTCTTCAGGTACGGCGGCTGGCCGGGGAACCACGGTCGATGGACGCGGGTCGCCCGCGTCAGGCGAAGGCCGGCGGCCTGGGCCTCCGCCCGATCCACCGTGAACCTCCGCTCACGCGCCCAGAAGATGGCGCAGGGCGCCCTCGAGGTCCGGGTAGCCGAACTGGAACCCCGTCTCCCGCAGCCGGGACGGCTCGACGCGGGCGCCGCCGAGAAGCAGGTGGTCGGCCATCTCGCCGAACGCCAGCCGGGCCCCGAAGGCCGGCATCGGCAGAATCGTCGGTCGCCCCAGCACCCGGCCCAGCGTCTTGGTGAACTCGGCGTTGGAGGCCGGATTGGGAGCGACCGCGTTCACCGGCCCCTCCAGCCCGTCGGTGACGGCCGCGTGCAGGACGGCGGCCACGAGGTCGTCGAGGGCGATCCAGCTCATGAACTGCCGGCCCGACCCGATGACCCCGCCCACCCCCATCTTGAACGGCAGCAGCATCTGGCCCAGCGCGCCCCCGGCCGGGGTGAGCACGATACCGATGCGGAGGTGGACCACGCGGATGCCCGCCTCCCGTGCGGGCGCCGCGGCCGCCTCCCACTCCTGACAGACGTCGGCGAGGAAGCCGGTCCCGGCCGGCGACGACTCGTCGAGCCGCTCGTCGCCACGATCCCCGTAGAAGCCGACGGCCGAGGCGGCGACGAGGGTCGCGGGACGCGGATCGAGAGCGGCCAGCCCCCGGCACAGCGCGCCCGTGCCGTCGACCCGGCTGTCCCGGATGCGCGCCTTGCGCGCGGCGTTCCAGCGCCCGCCGGCGATGTTCTCGCCCGCGAGGTGGACCACCGCCTCGAGCGGCCCCCCGGCGGCCACCCGTCCCGTCGACGGGTCCCAGCTCGGCGGTCCGGCGGCATCGCCGGCTCCGCGCCGCAGTCCCACCGCCTCGTGTCCGGCTCCCTCCAGGACGGGAAGCAACGCCGATCCCACGAGCCCGGTCGCCCCGGTCACCCCAATCCGCATCTGCCGTCCTCCGATCGTCGGCGCCGCCTCGGTCAACGTGCCTCGGCCCCGGCGGCGACGAGCCCGGACCGAGCCGAGGAGCCCGTGGCTGAAGGCCCCTCCATGGGTTCGACGGGCGGCGCGCCGGGCCGGGTTCCGCCACAAGGGCCCCTGGTACAATGGGCACCCGGATGTCACGATATCAACTCTGTCGAATCGTCGCGACCGTCCTGGTCCTCGTGCCGGCCGTCACCGGTTTCGCCAAGGCGCAGACCGCAGCCGAGCCGTCCTACCGCGCGCCGCGCACCCCCGACGGCCAGCCCGACATCTCCGGCATCTGGACCAACGACACCCTGACCCCCCTCGAGCGGCCGGCCGAGCTGGGCGACAAGGCCTTCTACACGGCGGAGGAGGCGGCGGCGGTCGAGCGCCGCGGCACCGGCGAGCGTGACCGGGACAACGCCCCCGGCCGGCAGCAGACGGCCGCGGGCGGCTCCTTGGACCGCGGCTACAACTTCTTCTGGTTCGACCCCCGCGACCACATCGTGCCCACCCTCCGCACGTCGATGGTAGCGGACCCGGCGGACGGTCGAATCCCCACGCGCCCCGAGGCCGAGGAGCGCGCCGCATGGCTGGTCGCCAACCGCAGCGATTCGTACCTGAACATGAGCCCGTACAGCCGGTGCATCACGCGCGGCGTGCCGGGGTCGATGCTCCCCAACTCGTACAACACCGGCAACCACATCCTCCAGGTCCCCGGCTACGTGATCATCGTCTACGAGATGGTCCGCGAGCCGCGCATCATCCCCCTCGACGGCCGCCCGCACGTCGACCCGCGGATCCGGCAGTGGATGGGCGACGCCCGCGGGCGGTGGGAAGGGGAGACGCTGGTGGTCGAGACCACCCACTTCACCGAGAAGGCCTGGATCACCCCGAACCAGAACGCCGGCCGTGTTCACGGCGTCCCGGTCAGCCCGGCGCTGAAGGTGGTCGAGCGCTTCACCCGCGTCGCCGAGGACGCCCTCGACTGGCAGGTCCGCGTCGAGGACCCGGAGGTCTACACCGCGCCGTGGACCCTGGATCTGCCCTTGAAGCGCGACATGAGCTACACCCTCTACGAGTACGCCTGCCACGAGGGCAACCGGGCGGTGAGCAACATCCTGGGCAACGCGCGCCACGCCGAGCTCGGGCAGGCCCCCTGACCTCGCATGGAATGACCCCCTGCAGGGCTCGCACGTCCTCGACCACGGCCGTGGTCACCATGAACACGCCATCTCGGGATTCCGGAGCGGTCCGCCGAGACGGCGAACGAGCTATCGAGGGCCCTTCGACGACGAGTCACACCCTGTTTCGGTGATTGGCGCGGTCGCCCGCGACGGCCCGCGCATGACGGTGCTTCGTCGGGAGGTCGGCCCTCCGATTTCAACCAACTCGACTAACGGTCCCGTCGGCCCTCCGCTCCGCGGAGCATTTCTTCGAATCCGGCTTCGGCGCCCGCCACGAGACGGCTCCAGCCTTCCGCGTCCAGGCAAGTGGCGCACCTCGGGTCGACGGGCAGGGCCGGGTCCAGCTCGCGGGACGGATACCGCGCGTGATTGTGCAGGAAGAGGTCGGGAGGCTCGAGCTCCCTCAGCCTTCGAAGGGTCCTCTGCGTGTCGGCGACAACCGTCGGGTGTCGGGGATTGTCGACGAGCGGAGCCCCCTGGTTCGGAATCTCCCCGCCGCGGAAGGCTACCGAGTAGGTATCTCCACCTTCCTCGGCGGTCGTCATCCACATCGTTGCCCCCTGGGTGTGGCCCCCCGTCCACAGGGCCCGCAACGTCGTCCCACCCAGCGTGACGGTGTCACCGTCCTCGATCACGCGATCCACCGTGACAGGCTCGAAGTCCCGGGCCCCTATGGCCGAGTTGTCCCGGCCTGACTGGAGCGCCACGGCGTCTCCGCCGAGCGCAACCACCTGTGCCCCGGTCACCCGCTTCATGGCCGCGTGTCCCTCGACGTGGTCCCAATGCGCGTGGCTCGAGATCATGATCCGGATGTCCCGCACGTCGAACCCGAGCCTCTCCACGTTCGAGACGATCAGCTCGTGCATGTCGGCGCTGCCCGTGTCGTGGAGAATGTGGCCCTCCGGCGTGGTGATGAGGTAGGAGCCGTACTGGCCGCCGACATAGTAGATGTTGCCAATGATGCGGAACGGTTCCGCGGCCTCGCCAGCCGCCTGAATTCGCTCCTCCCGTTCCGCCGCGCCGTACGGCGACGGAGATACCATCGCTGCACTCAGCACCGCCACTGCACATATCAGACGCATACGGCCTCCTTGCCGACGATTGTGTCGCCAGTCTTGACGCAGTCCGTCGTGTTCACGAGCACCCACCTTGGAGCATGGCCCGGCGTCCCGCTGCGCGGCGACCCCCGGCGTGAGCGCGATCGTCGCCGCGGCGACCCCCTGCGCGGTGTGCGCCCCATCGGCGAACCCGACGTCTCCGGGCGGACTTACCGGCTGTCCTCGCGGATCACCCACCATCTTCACGCGGGTCGTCCCGCGGCCGCCACGGGGCGCCGGATTCGTCCGATGTTGGCCACATTGGGGAGCGACAGTCAAGCTCGGCGCGTCGCGCTCATTCGTGGCCGGCGAACGCCGCCGCCGTCGCCAGCGCCAGCGAGCGGACCGCGTCCTCCGCGAACGAGACGTTCGACGACACGGCGATCACGAGGTCGTGATCGGGGAAGGCCATGAAGGACGTCGAGCCGCCGACCGCACTCCCGCCGTGGCCGATCACGCGGACCTCGGCGTCGTCGAGCGGCACGCGCCGCACGAACCAGCCGAGGCCGTAGCCTGTCGGCTCGCCCGATGCGAGCTGCGCCTCCGTCTGCAGCAGCTCGACGGTGCCGGGCTCGAGCACGTCGCCTCGCGTCAGCGACGCACCGAACCGCACCAGGTCGCTCGGCGTGGACACGAAGCCGTCCGCCCCCATGAGACAGGTGTGGTCGATGTTCGGCGCGCCGTGCAGGCCGAACCGCGTGCGCATGGCGAACGCCGGGAAGTAGAGGCCGGCCCGGCCCGGCACGGCGTGCCCGTGGCCGCCCGGGGGCCCGCCCGGCGCGTCGAGGAGCGTGTCGGGCATCCCGACCGCCGCGAAGACCTCGCGATCCATGAAGTCGGCGAACGGTTCGCCGGCAACCGCTTCGACGAGCGCGCTGACCAGGACCCAGCCATAGCTCGAGTAACGGAAGGCCGTGCCGGGCTCGAACCGCAGCCGGTCGCCGGCGAAGATGTCGGTCGCATCGGCCGCGACCGCGCACGTCCGGCGGGCGAACACCAGCCCGCCGTCGGGGTCGACCTGCCCGTTCTCTCCCCCGCCGTAGTGACCGAACCCGGCGACATGCCCCATCAACTGGCGCGCCGTGACCCGCCCATGCCCGTCGGGCAGCGCGGGGACGTAGCTCCCCACGGGCGTGTCCAGGTCGAGGAGCCCCCGCTCGAGAAGCAGGCCGACGGCGGCCGCGGTGAGGGGCTGGGACACTCCACCGATGCGGAAGCGCGTCCGCGGAGTCAGGGGGACGCGCTCCTCGAGGTCCGACCACCCCAGCGCCTCGGCCCACGCGAGCTCGCCACTAACGGCCACCGCGATCGACACGCCCGGCAGGTTCTCGTCGACGATCAGGTCCCGCGCATGCAGCCGGGCCTGCTCTACCGGGGCGGCGTAACGGGCCGCGGGCGGCGCAAGGGTATCCGCGGGCAGCGCCCCCGGGTCCTCGCCCGGGCTCGGGGACAGGCCACAGCCGGCGAGGATCGAGGCGGTGGCCAGGGTGAACAGCAGGCGAACGGTGCATCTATTCATGGGGGCAGTCTCTGTGATTCAAACCGCGAAGTCCTCACCGAGAAGTGAGCAACTGGTGAGATTCCCATGAAAAACCCGGGCAAGTCGAGGAATCCACGCCCAGGATGCCTGACTCGGGCGCGGTCGCAGGTTTATCGACCCGGCGGTCGGGTGACCCGGGAGGCGCTCGAGCGGGGCCTCCTCGGCGTGTGCGCGGCCCAGGTTCTCCTCCGGGTCGTGGCGCAGATAGAATGTTGCCCGCGCGAGGGCTTCAACCCATGATCGCTCGAAAGAAGCTGGCAGCCTGCGGCAGGACCCTGCGTTCGCTCGGACTCATCGTCCTCCCCGCGGTGGCCGCGGGCGCGCTCGCGGGTCCAGCTCTCGCGGGGCAGCCGTCCCCTGCCGCGGCGCCGCTCGACCGCGTCCTCGCCTTCCCCGCGCCCGTCGGGGAAGAACGTCTGGACGTGGACGGCGGGGCGATGGGCGCCTGGCACCGCATCCGCAAGCTGGCCACGACGGCCAGTCTCCTCCACGTCACCGCCCACCCCGACGACGAGCACGCCGGCATGCTCACGCTGGCCAGCCGGGGCCGGGGGGTGCGCACCGCCCTCCTAAGCCTGAACCGCGGAGAGGGCGGCGCGAACGCCATCGGCCCGGAGCTCTTCGACGGCCTCGGCCTGATCAGGACCCGCGAACTGGTCCTCTCCGGACGCTACTACGGCCTCGACGACCTCTACTTCACGACGGCGGTCGACTACGGCTACTCCAAGTCGGTGGACGAGGCCTTCCGAAGCTGGGACCGCGAGGCCGTCCTCGAGGACATGGTGCGGGTCATCCGCCTCAACCGCCCGTTCGTGGTCGCCGGCCGGTTCCACGGTTCGGAACGGGACGGACACGGCCATCACCACGCCGCGGGCCTGCTGACGCCGGAGGCGGTGGCGGCCGCGGCCGACCCCGCCCGCTTTCCGCGCCAGATCACCGAGGAAGGGCTGCGGCCGTGGCGGGTCCTGCGCACGTTCAGGGGCGGGGTGCGGGCCGGCGAGCGGTTCCACGTGGAGGTGGACGCCACCGGGTCGAGCCCGTGGCTGGGCGACACCTGGCAGCGTTGGGCGAGCCGGGGGCTCGGCCTGCAGCGTTCCCAGACCGCGGGGCGCGTGCGCACGGGGGGCGGGCGCTACCTCTACGAGCGACTCGACGGGATGGATGGGGTCGACCCCGGCGCGGGAGAGGACGCCGGCGCGGGAGAGGACGACGCGGGAGAGAACGCCGGCCCGGGAGAGGACGAGCCCAACGAGCCAGAGGCGATACCGCCTGGTGACGCCAGCGCGGGAGAGGGCACCGGGGCGGGAGAGGGAGAGGACGCCGCCGCGGGAGACGACGCCGCCGCGGGAGAGGACGCCGGCGCGGGAGAGGTCGAGGCCTCGTTCTTCGCCGATCTGGATACGAGCCTGGGCGGGCTGCCCGCGCTCCTGGGCGAAGCCGCGCCCGAGGCGGGCCCGCTGCTCGACGAGCTGCAACGCTCGATCGCCGTCGTCGTCGAGGCGTTCGACTTCCGCGCACCCGAGCGTTCGGTTCCGGGCCTGGTCCAAGGCCTCGGACTGCTGCGCTCGGCGATCGCGGCCTCGGCCGAAGCGCCCGAGACCCGTTTCCACCTCCTGCTGAAGGAACGCCAGATCGAAGACGCCATCGTGGCCGCGAGCGGGGTGCGGGTCGTCGCGGCGCTGGAGGGGCCCGCGCGCGGCGCGGTGCTCGTGCCGGGGGAGTCCGCGACCCTGCGGGTCGCGGTCGAGACGCCGGGAAACGGGGACGTCACCGTGGGGGCGGTACGGGTGACGAGCCGCGGTGGCGATGTTCTGGCCCGTCAATCGTGGCCTGACGGCTCCTCTCGGCGCCCAACGAGTCCTGCCGGAGCCCGCGGCGTTCCACGGCGCGGACTCCCGACCCGGACCGCGGATGCGCCGGGCGGCCCTCGGGGCGCCGTCGCGACACTGCAGATACGAATCCCGCGAACGCGAGACGGGCAGGGCGACCCGGCCGCCGCGCCGTACTTCAGGCGCGACGGTCTGGCGGAGAACCACTACCGGATCTCCGATTCGACCGACCTCCACCTCTCGTGGCGGCGGCCGGCTCTCTCGGCGGCGGTCGAGCTGTCCGTGGCCGGGCACGTCTTCGAGCGCACCGTCCCGGTCACCGCCCAGGTCCCACGCCTGCCGTACGGTTCGGTGACGCGCGAGGTGGCGGTGCTGCCGGTGCTGTCGGTCTCGGTCGAGCCCGGGGTCCGCATCGTCCCGGTGGTTCCGGAGCCGGCGGAAGGCAGCGCCCCGGGTGCCGCCTCCACCCCTTCTCGTGAAGCCTCGACCACGGTCGTTCGGGAGCCCGCGGAAGACCGCGACCCGGAGACCGCGGGCGCGGGCGAGCCCGTCGCTTTCCCGCCGGCGCAGGTGCGGGTGCGCGCCAGCGCGAACGTCGGCCCTCTCGCCGCGACGATCCGCCTCGAGCTGCCCGACGGCTGGACCGCGACCCCCGAGACCGTGCTCCACGAGTTCCGGAGCCGCGGGGAGACGGCGGAAGCGTCCTTTACGGTAACGCCGCCGGCGGGGTGGCGGGGCGCCGCCCGGCTTCGGGCCGTGGCCCGCGCCGCCGGCATGGCCTATCGCACCGGGTACCGGACGATCGAGCATCGCGACCTGCGGCTCGCGCGGCTCTGGCGGCCGGCTCACGCCGCCGTGCGGTCCGTGCCCGTCGCCCGCCTCGACGGGGCCCGCATCGGCTACGTCATGGGGGTCGGCGACGAGGTTCCCGCCGGGATTGAGGCGCTCGGCGCCACCGTCGAGCTGCTGGACGAGGCCGCCCTCGCCGCGCTGGCCCGCCAATCGTCGCCGGGCGACCTTGGGGTCGCCTTGGAAGCTCCCCTGGCGCGAGACGCCCGCGCAGCGAGGATGGCCGCCCAACGAACCCTGCCGCGCGCGGGCGTCGGCGTCGGCGGCGAAGACCGGTTCGACGCGATCGTGGTGGGCACCCGCGCCTATGCCGTCCGGCCGGACCTGCTCGAGCACAACCAGGGCCTCCTGGAATACGCGCGGCAGGGCGGCAACCTGATCGTGCTCTACCAGACGCAGGAGTACGTGCCGTCCGCGATGGCGCCGTACCCGGCCTCTCTGCCGAGGAGCGCGGAGGAAGTGTCCGAGGAAGACGCGCCCGTACGCCTCCTCGTTCCCGATCACCCTTTGCTGACCGCGCCGAACCGCATCACGGAAGCCGATTTCAACGGCTGGATCGAGCAGCGGGGATCCAAGTTCTTCACCGACTGGGACCCGGCCTACACGCCCCTGGTGGAGACCCACGACCGGGGTCAGGCCCCCCAGGAGGGTGTGTGGCTCACCGCCACGGTGGGTGATGGCCGCTTCATGTATCTGGCCCTTGCTCTCCACCGGCAGCTCCCCTACGGCGTTCCCGGTGCGTACCGCATTCTGTCGAACGTTCTTTCTCGATCTGCGGTCGATCGCTGATTCTCTTCCGGCGCCGTCCCCGGTGGTAGCGGTTCTCGACAGCGCATGTCTCCCGTCGTCTGCACATGTTCACGGCCGGGCGGTTGCATCGTCGAGCCGAACCGTTGCTCGTCTTGAGGGAATGTCGATGACCGAGCTTGCCGACGAGGCGGCGGTGCGACACGGGCTGTCCCGGCAACCACGTGGAAGGCCGCGCGACGTGATGACGTTCGCCGACGAGGCCCCCGCGCGGCACGGACTGTCCCGCGTCCAGAGGAGCCGGGCGAGCACATGGCGCTGACGCCGCTCGACTGGATCGTGGTCGGCGTCTACGGAGCCGTCGCTCTCGCGATAGGGTTCTATTTCGCCCGGCGCGCCGGCGCCAGCATGGAGGACTACTTCGTGGCCGGCCGCTTGCTGCCCTGGTGGCTGGCCGGCACGTCCATCGCGGCCACCTGGTTCGCCACCGACGCCCCCCTCGCCACCGCCGCGCTCGTGCGCAGGCAGGGCGTGTACGGCAACTGGCTGTGGTGGTACGAGGCGGCGGGCATCCTCATGCTCACCTTCTTCTACGCGCGCCTGTGGCGGCGGGCGGGCGTGCTCACCGACGCCGAGGTCATCGAGATCCGCTACGGGGGCGCGCCCGCGCGGGCGCTGCGCTGCTTCTCCGCCGTGTACCAGGGGCTGCTGAAGAACGCGGTCGTCATGGGCTGGGTCATGCTGGCGATGGTGAAGTTCAGCCAGGTCCTGCTGGGCTGGGACCCGGCGCTCACGCTCGCCGTCTGCGTCGGGCTGGCGCTGGCCTACACCGTGGCCTCGGGGCTCTGGGGCGTGGTGGTGACCGACCTCCTCCAGTTCGTGACCGGCATGCTGGGCGCGACGACGCTCGCGGGCATCGTGCTCGTCCGCTTCGGGGGACCCTCGGCCATGGCCGACGCCGTCCGGGAGGCCCCCGCGGCGCCGCCGGGCGCCCTCGATCTCGTGCCGAGCGCCGCCAACGCCTCCTCGCTCGAGATCGTCTCCTTCCTCTGCCTGATTCTGGTCCTGTGGCTGAGGAGCGGGCAGGGCGACGGCTACGTGGCGCAGCGCCTGTTCGCGACCCGCGACGAACGGCAGGCCGTGAAGGCGTCGCTCTGGTTCGCCTTCGCGGGAACGGTACTCCTCACCTGGCCGTGGATCGTGGTGGGGCTGGGCTCGCTCCTCGTCTTCCCCCCCTCGGCCATGGACCCGGCGCTGGCCGCCGACCCCGAGCTCGCCTACCCGATGATGATCCGCGAGCTCATGCCGGCCGGGCTCCGGGGGCTGATGGTCGCCACGTTCCTCGCCGCGTTCATGAGCACCATGGACACGCACCTCTGCTGGGGAGCGTCGTACATGGTGAACGACGTCTATCGCCGCTTCCTGAGAAGGGACCGCTCGGAGCGGCACTACGTCGCGGCCTCCCGGGTCGCGGTGGTGCTGCTGGCGGTGGTCGCGGGGGGCGTCGCCTGGCAGATGGACTCGATCCAGCGGGGCTGGATCTACATCATCGAGCTCACGGCGGGGGTGGCGCTCGTCTGGCTGCTCCGCTGGTACTGGTGGCGGGTCAACGCGTGGGCGGAGATCGCGGCCATGGCCGGCTCGGTGCTCCTGGCCAACGGGAGGGTCCTGCTGGCCGCCATCGAGCCGGTCGTGCCCGCCCCGGTGATGCGCGCCGCCGACGCCTTCTACGCGCCGGAGATGGACCTCGTCCGCGCGGTGGTCATCCTGCTCGCGTGCACCGCGCTGTGGCTGACCGTCGTGCTCGCCACCCGCCCCGAGGCGGACGACGTGCTCGACCGCTTCTACCGGCGAGTACACCCGGGCGGCTGGTGGGGCCGCGCGGCCGAGCGTACGGGGGTGACCTCGGCCGACCCGCCGGCGAGCCGCCTGTGGCCGGGCTTCCTGCTCGGCGCGCTGTTCGTCTATGCGAGCCTCCTCGGGGTGGGGTACGTGCTCACCGGCCGGGCCGGCGTGGGCGCGCTGCTACTCGCGGTGTCCGCGGGCGCGGGGGCGATGACCGTGCGGATCGCGCACGCCGACACGCCCCCGGCGCCGGGACGACCGGCTTCATGAACCGGAGGACGGCACCATGAAGGACCATCTCAAGATCGTCCTCGTCGGCGCGGGAAGCCGAGAGTTCGGGCCCGCCTCCATCCGCGACCTGCTGCTCAGCGACCCGCTCTGCGACCGCGGTCTGAGCATCGTCCTCGTCGACGTCGATCCGTCGGAGCTGCCCCGCACCCTGGCCTACGCCGAGTCGGTCGCGGATCGGCTCGGCCGGCGAGTCCTGGTTTCCGCCACGACCGAACTCGACCGGGCGCTCCCCGGCGCCGACGCGGTGGTGATGGCGATCGAGCTCCGCCGCTACTTCCACTGGGCGCAGGACTTCCACGTCCCCCGCAAGTTCGGCTCGCGGCAGATCTACGGTGAGAACGGCGGACCGGGAGGCCTCTTCCACGCGCTCCGCAACATGAAGCCGGCCCTGGACGTGGCGCGGGCGATGGAAGCGCACTGCCCCGAGGCCTGGCTCCTCAACTACACGAACCCGCTCACCAAGCTGTGCGAGGCCCAGAGCCGGCTCTCCTCGATACGCGTCGTCGGGCTGTGCCACGGCGTCTTCGACGGCATGGCGCAGATGGCGCACCTCCTCGACCTTCCCGTAGACCGGCTCGACGCCCGTGCGAGCGGGCTCAACCACTTCGCTTGGTTCGAGTCCGTGCGCGACCGGGAGACCGGCGAAGACCTCTACCCGAGGCTCAAGCACCGCGAGCGCGAGGCCCACTGGCTGCACGACTGGGACGAGATCGCGCTGAGCCGCATCCTGTTCCGCGTGTTCGATCGTTATCCGAGCCCGGGCGCGAACCACATCGGCGAGTACCTGGGATGGGCGCAGGAGTTCCTGGGCAGCAGCCTTCTCCAGTTCTTCTACGACCCCGTGGACGGCGCGCCTTGGGAGACGGGGAAGACGCCGACCTGGATCTACAACCTGGCGGACCACCCCACCGACGTGCCCGCGTTCCCCGACGCGCCGCTCCCCCGGCTGCGAGACAACGCGGGCAACGACGCGGACGCGCTCGACCCGGACGCGGACCTCGCTCCCTCCGGTGAGCTCGCGGCCCCCCTCCTCGAAGGGGTGCTGTGCGGCGTCGCCACCGCCCTCGCCGCCGTCAACGTGTCGAACGCCGGCTACGTGCCCGGCCTGCCCGAGGGCGCCGTCGTCGAGGTTCCCGCCCGCGCCGACGCGAGCGGCCTGCACCCCGCCACCATGGCGCCGCTCCCCGAGGGCATCCTCGGGCTGCTGAGGACCCAGACCAGCATCAATCGCCTCCTGGTCGACGCGTTCGAGAGCGGCAGCCGCCGGACCCTGCTCCAGGCGCTACTGCTCGACCCGACCACCCACTCGTACCGAGCGGCGGTTCACACCATCGACGAGATGTTCCGTCTCCAGCAGGATGTCCTGCCCCACATGGAGTGGTAGCGGGGCGGAAACAGCGCCGAACCCCGCGGGCGCGCGTCACCGCGAAGACCAGTACTCGGCACTACAAGGAGAATGCCGTGCCATCTTTCCGAAGGGCCGCTCAACAGCAACAGGCTTACTTCAGAAACACCTCCGAGACCATCAGCTCCGAGGCCCGCGCTCCCGACGACGACATGGGTCGTCGCCACGGACACCTGCTGGCGCTACGCTGCGAGGCCGACAACCTGTACCCTACGGTGCGGGCCGAAGAGAGAGCAGTCCGGTTCTTCCGAGAACGCAAAATCAAGTGGTGGCGCAACCCCAAGAGCGGTGACCCCCCGGGCGAAGGCCCAACGCGAAATATGACCAGTTCGCAGATTGCCTGCGTCAACTTCCTCCTGCCCTTGGTAGAGATAACGGGTGCATTGACGGCCTGTCTTCGGTTAGCGGGTCGTGACGAGAAAATCCACGAAAATGTGTGCAGGTACCGCGGGCATGTGCCGATACGTGAAGTATGGCGCGCAAGAACGGCGACCGCGGCGATTCGCAGGGTCCCGGCCCTCGGCGGGACCCGC
>JAJEEA010000108.1 GCA_022821235.1 Vicinamibacteria bacterium | reverse complement strand
GGAGCCCGCCGCCGAAGCTCCGCCCCCCGAACCGCCCGACTTCGAGACATGGTGGGCGGACGCCCTGCGCCGCGGCGGCGTCACGCTCCCCGCCGCCCCCGTCGAGGCGGTCTTGCGACCCGGCGTCTTCGACGCCGACCTCGCGGCCGAGCTCGGCGCCCCCGCGCCGCGGCGGCGGCTCAGCCTGGTCGCCTATCCGTCGCTGCACTTCTTCGACGGCCGCGGCGCCAGCCGCCCCTGGCTGCAGGAGATACCCGACCCCCTGCTGAAGACCACGTGGGGCACCGGACTCGAGATGACCCCCGCCACCGCCGAGGCCCTCGGGGCGGAGGAGGGCCAGCTCGTCAGCGTGGCGTCGGACCACGGACAGGTCGACGCGAGCGTCATCGTCAATCCGCACCTGGCCGAGGGAGTGGTCGCCATCGCCATCGGCCAGGGGCACACCGACTTCGGGCGCTATGCGACGGGGCGCGGGGTCAACCCCATCGCGCTGCTCGACCCCGCCCCGGAAGCGCCCTCGGGGGGCGTCCGGTGGGTCGGGACCGGTGTCGACGTCACCCCGCGCGAGCTGTCGCGCCCCATCCCGCGGCTGCAGCGCAACTTCGACCAGGAGGGGCGGGGCCTCGCGCAGTCGGTGTCGCTGGCGGCGCTGGCGGCCGGCGACGTCCACCCCGAGGAGCACCATTTCAGCCTCTATCCCGAGCACGAGCACCCCGTGCACAGTTGGGGGATGGCCATCGACCTCGACGCCTGCAACGGGTGCAACGCGTGCGTCGCCGCCTGCTACGCCGAGAACAACGTCCCGGTGATGGGGGCCGACCGCATGCGCCGCGGCCGCACCATGTCGTGGCTGCGCATCGAGCGGTTCGACGAGCCGCGGGCCGGCGGAGACGGGGCGGACGTCCGGTTCCTCCCGATGCTGTGCCAGCACTGCGACCACGCGCCGTGCGAGAGCGTCTGCCCGGTGTACGCCACCTACCACACCGACGAGGGGCTGAACGCGCAGATCTACAACCGCTGCGTGGGCACCCGCTACTGCTCGAACAACTGCCCTTACAAGGTGCGGCGGTTCAACTGGTTCATGCCCGAGTTCGAGGCCCCGCTCAACTTGCAGCTCAACCCCGACGTCACCGCGCGCAGCGACGGGGTCATGGAGAAGTGCACGTTCTGCATCCAACGGATACAGGACGGCAAGGAGCGGGCGCGCGACGAGGACCGTCCGGTGCGCGACGGCGACGTCTCGCCCGCGTGCGCGCAGAGCTGCCCGGCCCAGGCCATCGTCTTCGGCGACATGAACGACCCGGCGAGCCGCGTCACGCAGCTCTCGGCCGACGCTCGCGCCTACCACGCCCTGGCTGTGTTCAACACACGCCCCGCCGTCACCTACCTGAAGAAGGTCGACCGCGACGCATAGCGCCCCGCCATGAGCTTCGCGAAGATCAACGACGACATCCTGCGCACGCTCCGGCCCCCCGGGGTGCTGTACTACGCGGGGCTGGCGCTGGCTCTCTCGGCGCTGGCGACGGGGACGGCGGCGTTCCTGCACCAGGCGCAGACCGGCCTCGGGGTCGCCGGCTACGAGCACCCCATCTTCTGGGGCATCTACATCACCGACTTCGTGTTCTGGGTCGGCATCGCCCACTCCGGCACCCTCATCTCGGCCGTGCTCTTCCTGTTCCGGGCGAAGTGGCGGACGGCGGTGGCGCGGGCGTCCGAGGCGATGACGGTGTTCGCGGTGATGACGGCGGGGCTGTTCCCCATCATCCACATCGGCCGGCCGTGGTTCTTCTACTGGCTGATTCCCTATCCCAACGAGCGCGAGCTGTGGGTGAACTTCCGCTCGCCGCTGATCTGGGACGTGTTCGCCATCACCACCTATCTCACGGTCAGTGCGATGTTCCTGTACCTCGGGCTGATGCCGGACATCGCCGCCGCCCGCGACAAGGTGAAGGACTGGCGTCGCCCGATCTACCGGTTCCTCTCGTTCGGCTGGCTCGGCACCGACCGGCAGTGGCGGCACTACACCGCCCTCTACGGCTTCTTCGCGGCCCTCGCCACGCCGCTCGTCATCTCGGTCCACAGCGTGGTGTCGTGGGACTTCGCGGTGTCCATCCTGCCCGGCTGGCACAGCACCATCTTCGCGCCCTACTTCGTGGCCGGGGCCATTTTCTCGGGGCTCGCGATGGTCATCACGCTGCTCGTGCCGATGCGCCGCATCTTCCGGCTCGAGCACTACGTCACCGTGCACCACTTCGAGAACCTCGCGAAGCTGATGCTGGCGACGTCGCTCATCGTCGGCTACGCGTACCTGACGGAGTTCTTCATCGCCTGGTACAGCGGCAGCCCGTTCGAGCAGGGCACGTTCTTCGACCGCATGTTCGGCCAGTACCGGGGCTACAGTTGGACGATGTTCGCCTGCAACGTCATCATCCCGCTCGCGCTCTTCTGGAAGGCGGTGAGGACCAACCTCGCGGTGCTCTTCGTCATCTCGATCTTCGTCAACGTCGGCATGTGGCTCGAGCGCTACGTCATCATCGTCACGTCGCTCTCGCACGACTTCGACCCCGCCAACTGGGCCGGCGTCTACCAGCCGACGTGGGTCGAGGCGGCGATCACGGTGGGGTCGTTCGGGCTCTTCTTCACCCTGTTCCTGCTCTTCGTGAAGAACTTCCCGGCGGTGTCGATCACCGAGATGAAGGAGACGATGGACCGGTCGGCCGAGGCCGACCCGGCCAGCGCCTGGCCCGAGCCGGTGTAACGCGGGGGCGACTCGCATGGAGATACTGGGCATCTTCGATCGGGGCAAGACGGCGGCGGCGGCGACGCGTGAGATCCTCGAGGGCGAGCTCGGCGAGGTCGTCTCCTACTCGCCGGTGCCCGACCACGCTCTCGACCAGGCCCTGCACGTCTCGGTGAGCCCGGTGCGGGTGTTCGTCCTCGTCGGGGGGCTGCTCGGCTGCTTCCTCGGCTTCGCGTTCCCCATCTACACCGTGCTCGACTGGCCGATGATCACCGGCGGCAAGCCGCTCATCTCGATTCCCCCGTTCGTGGTCATCGCCTTCGAGCTGACGATCCTGCTCGGCGCGATCGGCGGCATGATCGGCTTCCTGGTCCTGTCGGGGCTGCCGCGCGTCTTCGGCCGCCCCGCGCCGGACCCCCGCTTCACCAACGACATGACCGGCATCGCGGTGACCTGCGCCCGCGACCACGCGGCCGCCGTGCGCGCCTGTCTCGAGCGCCACGAGGCCGTGGAGATTAGAGGATGACCCTATGCAGCCCGGAGAGCGCCGCCCGCGGCCCCGCCCGCCGATTCCCGACCCGGCGCCGGAGCGCGCGCGGCGCTCTCGCCGCCGTCCTCGTCGCGGCGGCCGGCGCCGTCGTCCTGGCCCAGCCGGCATTCATGCGGAACATGTACACCGGCCCGGTGGTGCTGCCTCAGGTCGATCCCCGGGTGCCGGTCGAGGACACCATCGCGGTCGACGGCGAGCGCCAGCGCGACCGTCTCGAGTCGCGCGACCTGCCCAACCCGGTGCCCGACACGCCCGTTGTCCTCGCCGAGGGCGAGTGGCTCTACGACGTGTACTGCGCGATGTGCCACGGCCCCGAAGGACTGGGCGACGGGCAGATCGCGGGCCACTACCCGCGCATGCCGAGCCTCGCGGCGCGGCACGTGCAGAACAACTACACCGACGGCTGGATCTTCAGCATCATCGGGGACGGCGGGTTCCGCATGCCCCCGTTCGCCCATTCCATGAGCGCCGAAGAACGGTGGGCCCTCGTGCGCTACGTCAAGACGTTCACCACGCCCGAATAGAGAAAGGGCCGGGTCGGCCTTTCACGTGTCTCACGGCAGTTGCACGCTGGAGGACAACCGATGGTAGAGATCGAACGCCCGGAAGCCTCGACCTGGAAGGTCATCGCTGTCCGGCGCGAGCGCGAGGATGCTGTCGAGTTGCGCTTTGTGCATGGGACACACGCTCCGAGCAGCAAGTTCGACAAGCTGACCGCTAGCGAGGCGCGTTGCGTAGCTTGCCTGCTGTTGGCGGCAGCGGAACATCCGACCGAGGGGCGGCTCGACTTCGAGGACGACCCCGACAAGCCGCTGTTCGTCAAACGTGCGCCGTCCGGCCCAGTCGAGTTGCGTCTGTGGCAGGACGGGCCCTACGCCGAATTGTCTCTGCCGACGACTCGACGCATAGCCCATGCGCTGATGGCCGAATCGCAGCCGCTCACCCTGCCCGCCGACGCACCAGGACGATGATTGAAGTCGGAACTCCCCTCGTCTCGGACGGCGCCCGGCGCCTCTGCGCGATCGCCGCGGTGCTCGGCGCCCTCGCGTTCATGCAGGCGCTATTTCTCGGCGACCCCATCCGCGCGTGGCAGTCGCTGCTCGTCGCCTTCCTCGTCTTCGGGGGCCTCGCCCAGGCGGGGGTGGTGGTCTCGGCCATCATGCAGGTGACCTCCTCCCGCTGGGGCCGCTCCCTGAAGCGGATGGCCGAGGCCACCGCCGCGTTCCTGCCCATCGCGTTCGGGCTGCTCCTGGTCCTGCTGTTGGGGGTCGAGGGGTGGGCGCCGTGGGTGCACGAGCCGGTCGAGGCCAAGGCGGCGTGGCTCAACGTTCCGTTCTTCGTGAGCCGCCAGATCGGCGCGTTCCTGCTGCTGACCGGCCTCAGCCTGTACTACGTCTACCGGTCGCTGCGGGCCGACGTCGGGCTGCTCCACCAGTCGGGCCAGCACCCCGCCACCGGGTTCACCCGCCGCCTCGTCGCGGGATGGCGCGGCATCCACCACGAGCGGGACGCCGCGCAGCGGGCGCAGAGCCGCCTCGCCCCCGCCGTGCTCATCGCCTACGGCTGGGTGTTCACCCTCGTCGGGTTCGACTTCTTCATGTCGCTCGACCCCCACTGGTTCTCGACCCTGGCGGGCGGCTACTACTTCATCGGCAACCTGTTCCTGGGGCTGGCGTTCCTGTCCGTGGTCGCGGTGTGGGCGCAGAAGCGGCTGAACCTGACCGAGTACATCGGACCCCACCAGCTCCACGACATCGGCAAGCTGCTGTTCGGGTTCTGCATCCTGTGGGCGTACATGTTCTGGTCGCAGTACCTCGTCATCTGGTACGGCGACCTCGCGGAGGAGACCGAGTTCATCTACCACCGCATGCACGGCGCGTGGGCGCCGGTGGCGTGGACGGTGTTCGCGATGGCGTTCGTCATCCCGTTCGTGGTGCTCCTGAGCCGGGCCGTGAAGACGAGCCCGCGCGGGCTGACCACGATCGCGGTGGTGGCGTTCGCGGGCATGTGCCTCGAGCGCTTCCTGCTCGTCTCGCCGTCGCTGTGGCACGGCGAGGGCGTGCCCCTGGGGCTCGTCGAGCTCCTCGTCGGAGCCGGGGTGGCGGGGTTGTTTTTCCGGTCGTACACGGCGTTCCTCGAGACGTTCCCGGTGCTGCCCCTGGCCGACCCCCGGCTCGAGCCGGCGTCGGCCCATCCCCACGCCCACGACCTCCACGGAGAGTGAGGCGCGAGTCCACGTCGAGAGCGGTGATGGAAACAGTCTCCGGGTGTACCGCCCGCGCCCCGAGAAGCGCCGGACTGCGGAGCCGGGTGACCGTAACGGCCCTGCCCTGTTCCGCGCACGGGCCG
This sequence comes from Vicinamibacteria bacterium, assembly GCA_022821235.1. Classification (GTDB taxonomy): domain Bacteria; phylum Acidobacteriota; class Vicinamibacteria; order Vicinamibacterales; family UBA8438; genus JAJEEA01. Next base: position 7,390 of record JAJEEA010000108.1, on the reverse strand, counting down.
GCGCCGACGCGCGGCATCGTGGTGAGGTCGGGAAACCCATAGTCGGTCGCTGCTCCGGGTGATACGTAGCGACCGCGCGCATCCGCCGATGGCCAGGCAACCCCACCAGTACATCGCCGAACCGGACCGGGGCGCGGCGCCGCTGTCGGAGGAGTGGCGGGTCAGGCGGCGGTTTCGGCGCCGCCTGCGGCTGCTGGGCATTCCCGCCGACCTCACGGGGTGGACCGTGCTCGACATCGGGGCGTGGCACGGGTACTTCTCGTTCGAATGCGAGCGGCGGGGGGCCGAGCGGGTGCTCGCCGTCGACCGGTACGCCTGGGACCGCCACGGCATGGACGAGTTCCTCGCGGCCCGCGAGCGCCTCGGGTCGCGCGTCGAGTACGAGCGCCTCGACGTCCACCACCTCGACGCCGACCGCCTCGGCCAGTTCGATCTGGTCCTGCTGCTCGGCGTGTTCTACCATTTGCGCAACCCGCTGGCCGCGCTCGAGCGCATCGCCCGCGTGACCCGGCGGCTGCTGATCTGCGAGACGCACGTCCTGCTGCCGTTCATCCACGAGCGGTACCCGCTGGTGCCGTTCTTTCCCGGCGACGAGCGGGTCGACGAGCAGACCCATGACCTGTGCGGCATCCCCACCATGACCGCCTTGACGGAGATGCTGCGCTCGGCCGGGTTCGCCTCGGCGGACGTCAAGTACCGGCCGTCGTTCCGCTACTGGAAGAAGCTGCTGGCCCTCGTCACGACCCGCCCGCAGTCGGGTCGCGGCTTCGTGCACGCAAGGCCGGGGCCGACGGGCTCGTCGTCGATGGTCTGAGAGGGGCGGTGCCGGTGGACGGAGACGACCCCGGCGAAGCAGGCGCCGGCGCCCGCTGACGACCCGCCCGCAGTCGGGTCGCGGCATCGTGCACGCAAGGCCGGGGCCGACGGGCTCGGACGGCTCTGGGCGGACGGAGACATTGGCGGAAGCAGGTGCCGGCCCCGCTGACGACCCGCCCGCAGTCGGGTCGCCGCATCGTCGACGGAAGCCGGGGCCGATCACATCACCATCCACACGGTTCGAAGGAGACAGTCAGCAATGAGCATCGCGGTCATCGGAATGGGGACCATGGGCGCCCCCATGGCGAGGAACCTGTTGAAGGCCGGCCACAGCGTGGTGGTGCACAACCGGACGCGCGAGCGCGAGGAGCCGCTGGCGGCCGAGGGCGCGAGCCGCGCCGCGAGCCCCGCCGAGGCCGCCCGCGGCGCCGACATCGTGCTGAGCTGCGTCTCGGACACTCCGGACGTCGAGCGCGTGCTCCTCGACGCCGAGATCGGCGCCATCAACGGCCTGCGCTCGGGGGGGCTGGTCATCGACTGCTCGTCCATCGCCCCCGCCGCCACCCGCGACATCGCCGCCCGGTTCCGCGAGAGGGGCATCGGCTACGTCGACGCACCGGTGTCGGGCGGCTCGGAGGGCGCCATCAAAGGCACCCTCGCCATCATGTGCGGCGGCACCGAGGCCGACTTCGAGCGCGCGAAGCCGGTGCTCGAGGTGCTCGGGGCCAGGATCACGCGCATCGGCGACGTCGGGGCGGGGCAGATCGCCAAGGTCGCCAACCAGGTGGTCATCGCCGGCACCTTCCTCGCCCTCGGCGAGGCCCTGACCCTCGCCCACCGCGCCGGCGCCGACCCCGAGAAGGTCGTCGAGGCCATCGGCGGCGGCGTCGCCGGGTCGTGGATCCTCCAGAACCGGTCGGGGAACATGCTGAACGACACCTATCCCCTCGGCTTCCGGACCCGCCTGCACCGCAAGGACCTCGGCATCGCCCTCGACACCGCCCGCACGTTCGAGGTCCCCGTGCACGTCGCCAGCCTCGTCGCCACCCTCGAGGACGGCCTCATCGCCCAGGGCTACGGCGACGAGGACATGTCGAACCTCGCGCGCTGCGTGCGCAAGGGGGCCGGGGTGCCGGACGGTCCGATGAAGGGGTAGGGCTGCGCCCGTGAACCCCGCGGAATGGTGCAGGCTCGCGGCTGGATGTCGGCGGTACGGTGTGAGTCGTGACGGGGTCGGCCGGGTCCTCCGCGCCGCCAGAGGGGCTTGGCGCCGCGGGCGGACCATTCGAGGGGCCGTGGCGGCTCGGCTTCCGCAGCCGGCCCAGGCGAGAGTCCCCGCGTCGAATGCAGGCCGACTCTCGCCGGGACCGTAGGCTTGATGCGAACGGCGGCGCTGCGAGTAAGGGCGGCGGCGCCGCAGACGACGATAGGCGGACTGGCATGAGCAAGAAGGTCTATCCCGGTTCCAAGGAGGCCCTCGACGGGCTCCTCCGCGACGGCATGACCCTGATGGTCGGCGGGTTCGGGCTGTGCGGCGTGCCCCAGAGCCTCGTGTTCGCGCTGCGCGACTCGGGCGTGAAGCACCTGACGTGCATCAGCAACAACGCCGGCGTCGACGGGGCGGGGCTCGGGCTGCTGCTCGAGACCCGCCAGATCGACAAGATGATCGCCAGCTACGTCGGCGAGAACAAGCTCTTCGAGCGGCAGTTCCTCGACGGCATCCTCGAGGTCGAGCTGAACCCCCAGGGCACCATGGCCGAGCGCATGCGGGCCGGCGGGGCCGGCATCGCCGCCTTCTTCACCCCCACCGGCTACGGCACCCCCCTGACCGAAGGCAAGGAGACCCGCCGGTTCGACGGCCGCTGGTACGTCCTCGAGACCGCCCTCCACGCCGACGTCTCCCTCGTCAAGGCGTGGAAGGCCGACGAGGAGGGCAACCTCGTCTACCGGATGACCGCCCGCAACTTCAACCCCCCGATGGCCGAGGCCGGCAAGGTCACGGTGGCCGAGGTCGAGGAGATCGTCCCCGCCGGCGCCATCGACCCGCACATGGTCCACACGCCGGGCATCTACGTCGACCGGGTGGTGGTCGGCGAGCACCAGGAGAAGGTCATCGAGCGGCGGAAGACACGCCCGAGCGGGTGAGGGTCCACGCGGCACAGTCGACTGGCAGGCCATGAGCCGATTTGACTTGGTAGTAGACTGCTCTCATTTGTCGCTGATGGCGGATTCAGGCTTGGTTGCCGACGAACGGGAACAACCGGGCGGCGGGTGAAGTGCCCCGCGTCCGCGCCGATTCCGAGAGACCCGTGAGCATCCGAACAATCTTCGACACGTGCCGTCCCCGTAGCGACGTCATGCACGGGACGGTGGCGGAAGCGGACTTCGCGGCCGATCTCGCACAGGTGGTCACGGGCAGCGGAAGCCCCGAGTACGTCGATCCCGTCCGTTTCTTCGCCAACACCTATCCGACCCGGGGCCTGAAGAACCTGCTGGCCAACGTCTGCCGGCGCCTGAGCGGCGCCGGGGGCGAGGCGGCCGCCATCTTCCGCCTGGACACCTCGTACGGCGGCGGCAAGACGCACGGCCTGATCGCCTTGGCACACGCGGCGAGAGGATTGCCGCGGGTGGCCGGGATGGACGAGTTCATCGATGCGTCGCTCCTGCCGAAGGGACCCGTGCGCCTCGCGGCCTTCGACGGCGAGAACGCGGACCCGGCCAACGGACGGACGATGGGCGAGGGTGTCCGCGCGCACACGCCGTGGGGCGAGCTGGCCTACGCCCTCGCCGGGGCGGCGGGCTACGAACGGGTGAGGAACAGCGACACCAGCGGCGTCGCGCCGGGGGCCGACACGCTGCGCGAGCTGTTCGGCGGCGAGCCGACGCTCATCCTGCTCGACGAGCTCTCGGTGTACCTCCGCAAGGTGCAGCAGATCGGCGCGGCGCGCGACCAGTTGACCGCGTTCCTGACGTCGCTCTTCAAGGCGGTCGAGGGGACGCCGCGCGCGGCCCTGGTCTACACGCTGGCCATCGGCAAGGAAGGCCGGGCGGTGGACGCGTACTCGGTGGAGAACCAGTTCATCGCCGACCGGATGGCCGAGGCCGAGAGCGTCTCGGCGCGCAAGGCGACGCTGCTCAATCCGACCGAGGAGGACGAGACGGCCCAGGTGCTGCGCCGGCGCCTCTTCCAATTCATCGACGACGACGCCGCGCGGGAGGCGGTGGCCGCCTATCAGGCGGTGTGGTCCGCGAAGCGCGAGGCCATCGCCGACGACGCCGCCCGGCCGGAGACGGCCGAGGCCTTCCGGGCGAGCTATCCGCTGCACCCCGAGGTCCTGCAGACGCTGACGTCGAAGACGGCGACGCTCGACGCATTCCAGCGCGTGCGGGGCATGCTGCGGCTGCTGGCGCGGACCATCGCGCATCTCTGGGAGAGCCGGCCTGCCGACGACACCGCGATTCACCTGCATCACGTTGACCCAGGCTGCGAGCCCGTCCGACAGGAGATCGTCACCCGTCTGCAGCAATCCTCCTACGTGCCGGCCATCGCCAACGACGTGGCCGGGTCGGGCGGCGCCCGCGCCCTGGCGGAGGAGATCGACGCGAAGCACCACGGGGGCCTGCCGCCTTACGCGGCCTACGTGGCGCGCACCATCTTCATGCACACCCTGGCGTTCAACGAGCCGCTCAAGGGGCTGTCGCCCGAGCAGTTGCGCTATTCGATGCTGGGGCCGACCTCCGACGTCAGCTTCATCGAGGAGGCGCGGAAGAAATTCGTCCAGGAGTCCGCCTTTCTCGACGATCGGCCCGGTGCGCCGATGCGGTTCCTCGCCGAGGCGAACCTGACCCAGATCATTCGCCGCGAGGAGAAGAACGTCGACTCCGGCGACGCCCGCGCCGAGCTGAACCACCGTATCGGGGAGATCTTCCAGGGCGGCACGTTCGACGCGATCCAGTTCCCCGGCGGCCCCTTCGACGTGCCCGACGACGTGGGCAACGGGCGGCCGAAGCTCGTCGTGCTGGCCTACGACGCGGTGACCATCGGGGCGGCGGAGGATGTCCCCGAGCTCGTGCGGCGCATCTATCTGCGCAAAGGCTCGGACGGGTCGGCGCTGCGGCTGCTGCGCAACAACGTCGTGTTCGTGGTGGCCGACGACGCCCGCAAGGCCGAGATGCGGCGGCACGCGGCTCGCCGGCTGGCCCTGCGCGAGCTGAGGAAGCCCGAGCGGCTCGCCCACCTGGCCGAGCACCAGCGGGACAAGGTCTGCGAGCTGGAGGCGCGGTCGGAGCAGGAGCTCGCACTCGCCATCCAGCAGTGCTACCGCCACGTCTTCTACCCGTCGCGCCACCGCGTCGAGTCGGCCGACGTCGATCTGGCGCACTCGGCCATCGACATCCACTCGACGTCGGACCAGCCGGGCGCCGGCCAGCAGCACGTCGCGCGGGCGCTCGCCGACCTCAACAAGCTGCGCTACCCCGAGGACCAGCCCGACTCGCCGGCCTACGTGCGCGACCGCACGCCGCTGAAGAAGGGGGAGATCACGACCGCGGCGCTGCGCAACGAGTTCCGGCGCGACCCCGGCCTGCCGATGCTCATCGGCGACGACGTGTTCGTCCGCGGGGTCCGGCTGGGGGTCGAGCAGGGCGAGTATGTCTACCGGCGGGGCGATCTGTTGCTCGGCCCCGGGGACCCGTTCGCCGAGATCGTGATCGACGAGCAGTCCGTCGTCTTCACGATGGCGTTCGCGAAGAACCGGGGCATCTGGCCGCGGCCGGCGCCGGATGAGCCGGGACCTGAGCCGCCGGATGAGCCGGGACCCGAGCCGCCTGTTCCACCCCCGCCGCCGCCCGATGCGTTGACGGCGGAAGGCGTGCTCAGGGATGCGTTGACGCAGATCTGGGAGCAGGCCCGAGGCCGCGGCATCGACCGAATCGGCATGCTGACGATTCGCATGTTCGAGGCCGGCGACGCCTTTCGACTCCTCGGCAGCGTCGGCGGCGTGCAACGGGCCGAGAAGGTCGTCACCTTCGCGGGCGGGTACGAGACCGACGACGGCGGGTCGTTCCAGATGGAGTTCCGCGGACCAGTGACCGACGCCCAGCCGGTGCGCGAGTTCCTCGAGCCGCAGTTGCGCGCCGCGAGCGTTCGCAACCTGGAGGCCGGCTTCGAGCTGACCTTCGCGGACGGACTGCCCATGGCCGGCGACGCGGCCGAGACCTTCACCGAACGACTGTCCCGGTTCGCGGGAGGGGCCGCCTACGTGTCGGCGACGGCGCGCGCGGCCGAATCGTGATGGCGCGGCTCGAACGCGTGGCCTCGGTCGAGACGCCGGCCTCGGCGCCTCGCTACGAGCTGCGGTTGCGCCGCCGCGGTCCGGTGGACGCCGAGTACGCCATCTGGCAACTGCCCGCCGCTGCCACTCCCCATGTCGCGGCACCCACCCGCCTCGCGGGTCTCGCGGGCCGGAACCTGCAAATGGTCGAGCACTGCGTGCTGAAGCGGCTCGCCCGCGCCGGCGTCAAGCTCGGGTCGCCCGCCCGCCGCATGACCCGCGGCTACGCGCTCACCGAGGACCTCGCTCTGACGCTCGGCCTGCTGTTCCGCGCTCTCGCCCCGATGCGCAGCCGCGACAACATGCGGGCGGTGGCCGAAGGCATCGAAGCGATGGGACGGGAGGAGGCGGCGTACTGGCTCGGCATGGCCATGCATCGCCGTCGCCCGCGCCGGGTGCTGACGGCGCTGCGGATGCTGCTGACGGAGCCGCGGCCGCCCGGCGGAGAGCGGAGTTCATGAAGCTCAAGTCGGTAGAGATCGACAATTACCGGGCGATCGAGCACCTCCGGCTTTCGCTCGACCCCGCGCTGACCGTGCTGCACGGCGGCAACACCTGCGGCAAGACGAGCGTGCTGAACGCGATTGCGGTCGGGCTGGGTGTCATTCCGAGATGCCTGCCGGGTGTATCTGGTATCCGTTTGGGCAAGATTGACCGGCGTTCGGGTTCGCTCGCCGTAAGGGTCTCCTTGACGGCGACCGACGGCATTGCGTGGGAGTGCAAGTGGTTCGCGGGGAAGCGGCGACAAGACGACATCGGTTCACTGAAGAAAATGATGGCGAGTATTGTTCATGCCGATGGCGCGGGGGAGCCAATCGCATTGCCCATCGTCGTCTTCTACGACACGGATCGGTCCATTGTAGACAGGGTTAAGCGACACCGTAGTTATGCCGGTGAACGTGAGAATCTGCGACCGCAGGAGTTCCAGGAAGACGATCCATATACCGAGAAAGATCGATATTCTCTGCGCTACTCGGCACTGGATGGGGCACTCGCGGCTCGAGCCAACTTCTGGCAACTCTTTCGCTGGTTCCGCGTGAAAGAAGACCTGGAGTATTCGGTTACCGGGTCAGGGATCGGCTTTTCCCCGTGGAAAGTGTGAGTGAATGGGCCGGTTGGTCGGAAAGTTACGGCTCAGCGGGGTCGCGCCGCCGCACGGATTCTGGCAGGTCGACCGTGGTGCATGGAACAGAACAATCTGCTTGGTTGGGTTGCCTGCGCGAGCAAGCCCGGTTGGGACG
>JAJEEA010000109.1 GCA_022821235.1 Vicinamibacteria bacterium | reverse complement strand
GCCGCCAGGGCCGCGGCGCCGGCCACCTCCCGCGCCCGGTCCGCCGTCCAGGCGTCCCGCGGCCCCGCGCCGACCAGGATGACGCGGCGGGTCCCCCAGCCGGCGTCGATCACGTCCGTCAGGTACAGCTCGTGGAGCTTGCCGCTCAGCTCGCCGGACGCCCGGGCGCGGCCGACGGCCCCGGCCGTCGCGGCATCGAGCTCGCGCAGGTCGTCGTTGTCGTCGTCCTCGAAGACCGGGGCGCAGAGCAGATCGGCCCGGGAGCCGCTCAACCCACCGGAGCGGCAGTCCACGGGCAGGACTTCGGGTGCCGTGTGCATCGGCGGATTATAGCCTGCGTCCGACGCCGGGACGGGGCTCCCGGGGCTCCCGGAAGGCCCTCGTGCCCGCGGGCCCCTCCCCGGCGCCGCGCTACGGGCCGGGCCGTTCGCCGCGGTTCCAATGGGCGCGGCGCGTGTTGTTGCATCCCCGGCCGCGCCAATCGTCGCCTCCGCTCGCCGCCCCGCCGACGCTCCAGGAATCCGCGGCCGTGCGGCGGACTCCAGGTCCGCCAATCGTCGCCGGCAGCTCCGCTTGGCTCCCGGCCAGCCTCCAGGAGTCCCAGCCCGCCAATCGTCGCATTCGGCTCCGCTTGGCGCCCGGCCAACCCTGCAGGAGTCCGCGGTCGGTCTACGGCACGGACTCCTGGCGGAGCGATGACCGTCGGCGTTACAATCGACTCATGCAAGAATCCTGCTCGCGTCGACCGGTCGTCGGCATCCTCCTGGGCGCGGCGCTCCTCGCCCTGGCGTTCCCGGCCAACGCGGCCGCCCAGGACGACGACGGGCGCCCGGAGCTCACCCTCCGCGCCCGCCCCAACGTGACGTTCACCACCAACGCGGTCTCCTTCACGGGCCTGCTGCGGGGCGGCGCGGACGACTACGAGGAGTTCTACTGCCTCAGCGCCGAGTGGGACTGGGGCGACGGGACGGTGTCGGAGAGCATCTTCGACTGCGAGCCCTACGAGCCGGGAGTGAGCGAGATCCGGCGCCGTTTCTCGCGACGGCACACCTTCCAGTTCGCGGACCGCTACGAGGTCCGGCTGAACCTCAAGCGGCGCGACGACGTGGTGGCCTCGGCCCGGGTCCGGGTCACCGTCCAGGGCGGGCGGTTCCCGGACTGACGGTCGTTCGCAGCTCCACCGGCTTCAGCCGGCCACCGTCGAGGCGATAGCCCCGTACCGCCCCCAGGGCCGGCGAGGCGATCAGGTACACCAGCTCCCCGTCGTCGGCTTCCCGCGCATCGGTCTCCGAAGGTGATGGCGGCGATGCCGGGTGCGAATGATAGGCGCCGACCACGCGGAGACCGTCCCGGCGGGCGGTCCTGATGGCGGCGAAGTGGTCTGCCGGATCGATCAGGTAACGAGTGGGGCTCGACCGCAGGTTGCGGGCGGGCCAGGCGCGCGAGACGTGGGTCTCGTCCCCGCGAGCGGTCCCGATCAGCAGACCGCAGCATTCGTCCGGCAGCGCTCGTCGCGCATGATCGAGCACGGCGTCCCGCACCGCCCGGGTCATGCGGACCCCACCGCCGGCCGACGGGCGCGCTCCTCTGCTCGGGCGGTCCTGCACCGGGCTCGTCTCCTGGCCTGCCAATCGTCGCCCGACGGCTCCGCCCGGCGCCCGACCGAACGCTAGCGAGGCTCCGCCTCAGACCGACGAGGCATGTAGGTACTGCGCCGTCGCCGGTGCTGTGGTCGCTCCCATGGTAGCGAACACAACACGATCAAAACTTGACCCAACTGTGAAGATCACGCCCGTTCAAGGAATCTAGCGGCCGCAGCTTCGCGCAGCCACTCCGACGTCACGAAACTCGTCGGAGGCGCCGCACCCAACCCCGCCAACGCCGCCCCCGTCTCCAACGCCGCCGGCCCCCGTGATGCCTTTCGGCGCGCCGGGGTTGCGGGTCTGGATACCCCGGGAGGATCTCGCGGCAATCCTGCGGGAGTCCACACATCGACGGCGCCAATCGTCGCCCGACCGGCTTCGCCCGGCGCTCGACCGACCCGGCGGGAGTCCGCGCCGTTCCCCGGCGCCGACTCCCGGCTTACTCCTGCCGCCGTTCGTCCCGAAGCCGCGCCAACCGGGCTCGCCAGGTCCCCGCCGACTCGAAGACCCTGTCGATCTCCGAGCCCGTGTCCAGGTCCGCGCGAAGCGCCTGCAGCTCGGCGACGAGCTCGTCGAGGGCCTCGCCCACGGCGTCGGCGTTCGAGCGGCAGATGTCCCGCCAGATGTCGGGCGGACTCGACGCGAGCCGGGTGGCGTCGAACAGCCCCCGCCCGGTCAGGGCCAGCCCCCGTTCCCCGGCCCGGTTGCCCACGACGTGCATGAGGGCGCTCGCCGCGAGCTGCGGCAGGTGGCTGACGAACGCGAGGAGCCGATCGTGCTCGTCCGGGTCGAGCACGTGGGGCTCGGCGCCCAGCGTGCGGACGAACTCGGAGAGCCGCTCGATCACGCCGGCCGTCACCGCGCCGTCCGGGGTGAAGAGCCACGGCCGATCGACGAACAGGTCCGGGCGGGCGTGCTCGATGCCGCTCCTCGGAGCGCCGCCGAGGGGATGCCCGCCGACGAAGGTGAACCGCGAGGGGAGCTGGCGGGCCGCCTCGACCGTCGTCCGCTTCGTGCTCCCGACGTCGGTCACCACCGCGGGGGTGGCGACGTGGCGCTCCAGCTCGGCGAGCCGGTCGATGTTCTGCTCGACCGGCGCCGCGAGAACCACGAGGTCCGCCTCGGCCATCACCACGGGGTCGTCGGCGGCGACGTCGATGGCGTGGAGCACCATCGCTTTCTCGAGGACCTCCTTGCGGTCGACGCCGATGACGAGGCAGGCGGGCCAGTGCCGCCTCGCGGCGAGGGCGATCGAGCCGCCGATGAGCCCGAGGCCGACGATCGCCACCTTCTCGAACGGCGGCGGGCTCGTCGCCGCGGGCCGCGGCTGGATGACGGGGAGCATCGTGGGCGGGTCGGTCACTGCGCGGCTCCCCGGCGGCGGGCCGCGGCCCGCGCCCTCGCCGGTCCCGGTTCGGCGCGCGGCGCCGCCAGGGTCCCCGGTGTCCCGGCGGGGAGGTTCGCGAACGTCCCGAGCCGCGGCGAACGTCGACAGGCGCCGAAGCCATGCCGCGCGGCGCCGTTCCGCGAGCCCCGGTTGCGCGGCACTAGGTCCCCCACCCGCGATAGGCGACCGGCTCGAGGCAGATGCTGCGCCCGATGGCCGGCGCGATGATTCGCAGCTCGGCCATGAGCCGGTCGAACTGTGTCGGAAAGATCGACTGGGCGCCGTCGCTCACGGCGTGGTCGGGGTCGGGATGGACCTCGATGATCAGGCCGTCGGCCCCCGCCGCGATGGCCGCCCGCGCCATCGGCGCCACCTTGTCGCGGAGCCCGGTGCCGTGGCTGGGGTCGGCGATGACGGGCAGGTGGCTGAGCTTGTGGACCACCGGAATCGCGGAGATGTCCATGGTGTTCCGCGTGTAGCTCTCGAACGTCCGGATGCCGCGCTCGCACAGGATCACGTTGGCGTTGCCGCCCGACAGCACGTACTCGGCCGACAGCAGCCACTCCTCGATGGTGGCCGAGATGCCGCGTTTGAGGAGGACGGGGGTGGCGCTGCGCCCCAGCTCCCGCAGCAGCGTGTAGTTCTGCATGTTGCGGGCGCCGACCTGCAGGATGTCCGCGTACTTCGCCACGAGGTCGATCTGGCTGACGTCCATGACCTCCGAGACCACCTTCAGGCCCTCGGCGTCGGCGGCGGCGCGCATGAGCCGCAGCCCGTCCTCGCCCAGCCCCTGGAAGCTGTAGGGCGAGCTGCGCGGCTTGAAGGCGCCGCCCCGCAGCACCTTGGCCCCCGCCTTCTTGACGGCGGCCGCGGCGGCGGCAATCTGCTCCCCGGTCTCCACCGAGCAGGGGCCGGCCATGACGATCACCTCGTCGCCGCCGACGCGGAAGTCGCCGAACGACACCGCGGTGTTCTCGGGCCTGAACGTCCGGCTCGCCAGCTTGTAGGGCTCGGTGATGCGCATCACCTCGTGCACGCCGTCCATCACCTCGATGAGGCGGGTATCGAACGCCCGGTTGCCCCCCACCGCGCCGAGCACGCTGCGCAACTGGCCGGTCGACCGGTGCACGTCGAACTCGTGATCCACCAGGTGCGCGATGACCTGTTGAATCTGATCCTCGCTCGCGCGTTCTTCCATCACGACAACCATGACCCCGCCCTTCCTTCTTCCTCTGTCTCCGTCCGATCCACCCGGGTCATCCCGATGAGCGTTCCAGGCGCCGGGCCTCGTCGATGATCCGCTCGAAGAGCCGCGTGATCGCGTCCGCGTCGAGCGGGCCGGCGTTCTCCGACCGCACGTGGCTCAGCACCTCGCGCTCGCGCTGCGGTTGATAGACCTTCAGCCCCACCGTGTCCTTGAGCCGTCCGATCTCCTGCGCGCAGCTCGCCCGCTCGTTCAGCAGACCGACGAGACGGGCGTCGAGCTCGTCCATCCGGTTCCTGATCTTCGTGATCTCCCGCTCCACCGCCTCGAGCTCCGGCGATGCGGATTGCCGATCCCCTGTCATGCCGCGCCCGCGCCTCCCCCCCGGTCCCGGCCCGGCCATCGTCGCTTGCCGGCCCCGCTCGCAGCCCGACCGGTCCTTGCCGGAGCGACGCCGTCTCCTGCGGGGGGACGGCGTCGCCCTCGTCTACTGCGCCCCCGGCTCCGCGCCGCCCTTCAGCCACGCGACGTAACGTTCGACCGCGGCGGCGAGGCCGGCCGAGTCGGCCTCCCGGGCGATGGTGTCGACCAGCGCGCTCCCGACCACGCCGGCGTCCGCGTACTCCCCGACCTCGCGCAAGTGCTCGGGCCGGGAGAGCCCGAACCCGATGGCCACCGGCAGCACCGTCACCGCCCGGATGCGCTCGACGAGCGCCCGCACCCCGGTGGCCACGTCGGCCCGCGCCCCGGTCACCCCGAGCCGGGAGATGCCGTAGAGAAACCCGCGCCCCAGCTCGGCCGCCCGACGGATCCGATCGTCGGTCGTGGTCGGGCTGAGCAGGAAGATCGGGTCCATGCCGGCATCCACGATGGTACTGCGCAGTCCGTCCGCCTCCTCTATCGGCAGATCGAGGACGAGCACCCCGTCGACGCCCGCCGCCGCGGCCCGGGCCGCGAACCGCTCCGCCCCCAGCCGCAGGACGGGGTTCGCGTAGGTGAAGACCACTATCGCGGCCCCGAGATCGGCCCGCGCGCCCTCGATCAGGTCCAGCGTGCCGGCGAGGGTCGTGCCCGACGCCAGGGCCCGTTCCGACGCGCGCTGGATGACCGGTCCGTCCGCCAGCGGATCGGAGAACGGCACGCCGACCTCGATCACGTCGGCCCCGGCCCGGTCGAGTGCGCGGAGAATGGCGCCGGAGCTCTCGAGGTCGGGGTCGCCGGCGGTGACGTAGGTCACGAGGCCGGTCCGGCCGGCGGCCCGCAGGTCGGCGAAGCGGGCGGCGATGCGCGAGCTCATGCCCTCTCCTCCAATCCCGCCGGCGCCCCGTCCGTCGCCGATCCTCCGCCGTCCGCCGCCCCGAGCCCGCGGTCGCGCACGATCTCCACGTCCTTGTCGCCGCGCCCGGAGAGGTTGACGAGGACGATCGCGCCCCGCCCGCAGTCGGCGGCCACCGTCTCGGCATGGGCCAGGGCGTGGGCCGACTCGAGGGCGGGAATGATGCCCTCCAGCCGCGCCACCCGCTGGAACGCCTGCAACGCCCGATCGTCCGACACCCAGGTGTACTCGGCCCGCCCGAGGTCGCGCAGCCACGCGTGCTCGGGACCGACGGCCGCGTAGTCGAGGCCGGCCGAGACCGAGTGGGTCGGCTCGATGTTGCCGTGCAGGTCCTGCAGGATGACGCTCCGCGTGCCCTGCAGGACCCCCACCGCCCCGGTCGCGAACCGCGCCGCGTGGCGGCCCGCGGCGATGGTCTCGCCGCCCGCCTCGACGCCGATCAGGCGGACCTCGCGATCGTCGACGAACCCGTCGAAGATGCCCAGCGCGTTGCTGCCCCCGCCCACGCAGGCCACCACCGCGGCCGGAAGCCGGCCGGTCAGCTCGAGAATCTGCCGCCGCGCCTCGCTGCCGATGACCGACTGGAACTCGCGCACCATCAGGGGGTAGGGATGGGGGCCGAGCACCGACCCCAGCAGGTAATAGGTGTCGTAGACGTTGCCGACCCAGTCGCGCATCGCCTCGTTGATGGCGTCCTTCAGGGTCCGGCTCCCCGCGTCGACCCCCGTGACCTTCGCGCCGAGCAGCCGCATCCTCACCACGTTGAGGGCCTGGCGGGCCATGTCCTCGGCCCCCATGTAGACCTCGCAGGCGAGCCCGAGGAGGGCGCACGCGGTGGCGGTGGCCACCCCGTGCTGCCCCGCGCCGGTCTCCGCCACCACCCGGCGCTTGCCCATCCGGACGGCCAGCAGGGCCTGCCCCAGCGCGTTGTTGATCTTGTGGGCGCCGGTGTGGGCGAGGTCCTCGCGCTTGAGGAAGACGCGGGCGCCGCCGATCTTCCCCGACCACCGCCGGGCTTCGCACATCGATGTCGGCCGGCCGACATAGCGGTCGAGCAGGGCGGCGAGCTCCCGGCGAAACGCCGGATCCGCGCGGGCCGCGAGGTACGCCGCCTCCAGCTCGGCGACCGGCGCCACGAGGGTCTCCGGCACGAAGCGCCCCCCGTAGGCGCCGAAATAGCCGCGTGCGTCGGGATCGCGCCGCCCGAAGACCGCGCCGGCCGCGGCGGTGCTCTCTGTGGTCGTCATGGCTCCTGCTCCACGCCTTCGGCCGGGGCAGCGG
>JAJEEA010000023.1 GCA_022821235.1 Vicinamibacteria bacterium | reverse complement strand
GGTCGGGCGCGACCCGGCGCCGCCCGGGCCGGGCGGAGACGGCTCCGCGGCGAGGCGCGAGAGCCGGCGGGTGCGGAGGCCGGCCCCCGCCAGGTCTCCCGCCATCGTCTCGCAGTCGCCCTCGAGAAGGACGCTCCGCGCGCGGGCGGCGGCGAGGCGGTCGCGTACGGCCTCGATGGATCCTCGCGGGTCCACGATGCACGGGCAACCGCCCACCTGCATGATGCCGAAGAAGCTCGCGACGGTTGCGGGAGAGCGCGACCCGAGCAGCCCGACGATCTTCCCGCGCGCGAGGCCGTTCAAGGGGTTCGCGAAGCGCTCGATCCTCTCGCGCAACCCGGCGTACGACACCGAACCGAAGTCGCCGAGCAATGCCGTCCGTCCCGCCCTCGCGTGCCGGATCAGACGCTCACGCAGCAGATGACTCAGTGAGCGCGCCTCGGAGAACACCGGTGGTCGTCCCTGCTTCGTGGGCCCGCGAGTCCGCGAGCCGGCGAACGGCGGCCTTCGTGGACTTCAGAATGTCGACGGGAGCCGCTCCGCCGGCTGTCGGGCGCCCAGGCCGTTCCCTGCCTGCCCGCCCGCCGATCGTCGCCTTCGGCGCCGCTTCGCGCCCAACCGACCCTCCAGGAGTTCGCGCGGTTCTACGGCGCGGACTCCTGGCGAATCGAGACGTTCGCATCGCGCTCGAACCGCCCGTCGGGGTCCAGCGAGCGCAACGCGGCCGCCTCGCGCGGGGTGGGAAGCGGCGTGGGGGCCGCGCCGGCCGCGTCGAAGTCGAACCCGGTCCCCCCGCGGACGTCGTCGAGCGACACCTCGGGGTGCCAGGACTGCAGGGCCAGCCGGCCCTCGCGCTTCACGAAGACCGCGATAGGGGTCACCACCCCGTGCAGGCCGCCCGCCGCGGTCACGAAGTCGAGGCGCTCGACGAGAATGCGAGTCGAGTGCTCGGTGCGCCAGGTGACGGCCCGGCGCGCCGTCGGCAGCATGACCGCCCCGCCGCCCCCGCCCGGCAGCCGCACCTTGGGCCGGCGCCAGTCGCCGATCACCGAGACGTTGGTGCGGCCGAGCCCGTCGACCTGGGCGGCGCCGAGGAAGCACAGGTCCATGCCCCCGCGCGTGCACAGATCGTAGAAGTCCTCGTTGGCGAAGATCGCGGTCGAGCCTTCCGCGAGCACGGGGTCCGAGCTCGACAGGGGGATCTTCGACGGCCGGGGCTGCACGCCGCCGGCGACGTTGAGGTACACGAAGTCGAAGTCGTAGGCCCGCTTGGCGAGCAGGCACGCGAGCATCGGCGGCGTCGAGTTGACCCCGCTGAAGGTCACCTCGTCGGGCCGCACGAAACGGGCGAGGTTGGTGACGATGTAGGAGAAGCCGGACCAGCCCTCAGGCACCCACCGGCTCCGATGTTCGGGGACGCGTGGGCTCGGCCGCTTCGGCGCGCACGGGCGCCGCCGCTTCGGCACGCACCGGCTCCGTCGGCTCCGCCGCTTCGGTGCGCCCGGGCTGCCCCGCTTCGGCACGCGCCGGCTCCGCCGCATCGGGCCGCACGCGCTCCGCCGCATCGGGCCGCACGCGCTCCGCCGCTTCCGGGGCGCGCTCCAGGTGGGCGTCGAGGTGGCGGCCCGAGTCGAGGTAGCTCTCGACGGCCGGGTAGTCGATCTCGTAGTGCGGCCAGCACGACCCCGGCCACGCGCCGCGCGGGGCCACGCAGACGGCCTGCACCATGAAGCCCGGCACCAGGGTCAGCTCGGGGCAGTCCTCGAACGACGCGGCGGGAACCAGCTTCTCCGCCACCACGAACACCTGCCGCGCGGCGCGGGTGAGGATGCGGTCCCAGTGGGACGTGCCCCGGACCCGCGCGTCGCCGAGCTCGTCGGCCTCGTTGACGTGGATCACCGCGACGTCGGGGCGAATCGCCGGGATCACCCAGACGTCCCGCCCCGATCCGTAGGGATCGGCGACCGACGCCCAGCGGTTCAGCGCCGCGAGGTCCGAGCCGTGGACGCCGCCCACGGGCTGGAAGGGCACCCCGTAGGCGGCGGCCCGCAGGCCCGCCGTCAGGGTCATGCAGGCGTGCTCCTCGAGCTCGACCTGCCGCGTCTCGACCGCGCGGCGGTACCACGGGGCGAGGCCGAAGTTCCCCTCCATGGCCACGATGCCGGCCCGCGCCCGCGCCACGCAGCCGGCGCGGCACAGGATGTCGATGTCGTAGCCCGGCGACTGCTTGACGATCTCGAGGCCGCGGCGGCGCTGGCGGATCAGCTCGCGCACGAAGGCGAAGGGGCCGCGGTGGAGGAAGCTGCCGCCCAGCGCCACCGACGCGCCGTCGGGCACCCGCGCCGCCATCTCGGCGAGGGACATGACCCGGTTGCCGGAACTCGGCGTAGGCTTCACTTGACCATCTCTCCGTGAACAGCCGGACTGGCGCTCGAACCGCTCGAACCCCCTCCGTTCGGCGGGAACGAGGACGCGCGGGAACTACCTGCCGCGTGCCGAGCGCACGAAACTGCAATTCAGGACGGTGACGGAACTGCCCTGGCGCGTGCCAAGCGCGGAAACCGCCGAGAACGGACGGCAGCGGAGCGTGGTCGGCAACTCCATATCGATCCCTGTCCCGGGGCCCTGCCCGGGGACCGGCAACCTCATGGCGACCGCTGTCCTACGGCTCGGCCTCTGGCGGGTCGTAGCTCAGCTCGACGTACCCGTCGCGCGGCGTCCACTGCACGCGCCGCGCCGGCAGGTCCGAGTCGTCCCCCATCCGGTTGACGTAGACGAGGATCTCGGCGTAGTCGTCCTTGATGGGCTCGATCAGGGCCCGGGATATCGCCTCCGTCTGCTCCGGGTCCTCCGCCTCGACCTCGATCACGAACGCGCCGTGGGCCGTGGCCATGTTGCGCACGTACCATCCCTCGTTGACGAGCGACGGCTCGTCGGGGTCGGCGCCGGGGTCCGGCGTCTGCCCGGGCAGGGCGTCGAGGGTGACGATCTCCAGCTCGCCCTCCACCTCGCCCGCCGGGGCCTGTCGGCCGGTGTCCAGGGGCGCGCGCCGGATGTTCCAGTTCAGCACGAGCAGGGCGACGGCGCAGCCGAGCAGCCCCAGACGGAGCCACGCGTGGAGGCCGAGCCCGAGCAGGCCGGGCGTCGAGGTCCGTGGTATAAGTGCCATGACGCCGTCCTGATGTCGTTTCGAGAGCGGGAGAAGCCCTCGCCTCCCGGGCACGTTCCTCTCCGTCGATGTTCGCCGGTCTCGGCGACCGGCTCGAGAGCGGCCGCCATCGGCCAGGGCGCCCCGTCAGGGTAGCACGCCGGAGGTGCCGGGGCGCGGCCCGGAAGGCATGTCGGCGGCACGGACGGGTGGACAGGAGCATGAGTTCATGAAGACCGGAAGATTCCGCCGCGCCACCAGCCTCGTCCTGGCGCTGTCCGTGTTGACCTGCGCCGGCGCCGTGCGCGCGCAGACGCTCGAGGAGATCGCCGACGGGAGCCTGGAGGCGACGGGCGGGCGCGACGCCCTGGCGGGCATCGAGAGCGTGCGGCAGACCGGCACGTTCACGATGAGCACCCCGTTCGGGGACCTGGAAGGCGACTTCGAGAACCTCGTCATCCCCAACCGGAAGCTCTACCAGAGCTTCGACAGCGACCTGTTCCAGCAGAGGACCGGCTGGAACGGGACCGCCGCCTGGCAGTCGGACAACACGCAGGGCGTGGTCGACGTCACCGGGGCGCCGCTGGCGGCGCTGGTGGCGCAGTCGTCGCTGCATCCGTTCTGGGACTACGGCTCGTCCGGGCCGTTCGCGCCGACGTACAGCCGGCTCGACGACACCGAGCTGAACGGCCGCAACCACCACGTCGTGCAGGCGAGCTGGCAGGGTGTCGACTTCGAGGTCCTCGTCGATGCCGAGACGATGCTGGTGTCACGGATCCGCTTCTCCAACGAGGTGCCCGGCGTGGGCACGGTGGCGGTGACCGCCGACGCCTCCGACTACGAGGAGCACGGCGGCGTGCTGTGGTCGGCCGCCAACACCGTCGAGGTCCAGGGCGCCTTCAGGATCGACATGCGCATCGACGCCGTCGAGATCAACGGCGAGGTGGACCACTCG
Source organism: Vicinamibacteria bacterium (assembly GCA_022821235.1). GTDB lineage: Bacteria > Acidobacteriota > Vicinamibacteria > Vicinamibacterales > UBA8438 > JAJEEA01. The sequence goes on along the minus strand of JAJEEA010000023.1, from coordinate 25,212 downwards.
GTCTTCGAGAAGCCCTGAGGTCGGGCGGAGCCCGAGCCCGCCGGGAAATCGCACTCCCGGGCTCCGCTTCCCCGGCCGCCAACCCGCACCCGGCCGGGGAGCAGCCGGCCGGGGAATCGTCCCGGCCCGCCGACCCGCGGGAGGGCAGCGCGTGCTCGTGGCGCTACGCGGGAGGCTGCCGGTGGACCTCGACGGCCGGGAAGCGTGCGACCGGGCGCTGCCGGCCGGGCTCGGAGGGGTCCGGCCCGCCGGCCGTCACACGTGCAGGTTGCCTCGCCCGGGTCCCGCGAACGAGTAGAGGGTCATGCCGGCCGCCGTCGCCATGTCCACCGCGACGCTCGACGCGGCCCCCACCGAGACCATCGCCGGGATGGCCGCCATGAGCGCTTTCTGCACCAGCTCGAAGCCGGCCCGGCCGCTCACCACGAGTATCCGATCTCGCAGCGGCAGCGCGTCGCGCAGCACGAAGTGGCCGATGACCTTGTCGACGGCGTTGTGGCGGCCGATGTCCTCGCGCACGCACAGCAGCTCGCCGTCCAAAGTGAAGACGCCGGCGGCGTGGATGCCGCCGGTCGCGTGGAACAGGACCTGCTCGGCGCGGAGGCGGTCGGGCAGCGTCTCGAAGAGGGCCACCCGGGCCTCGATCGGCGTGATGGGCGGCAGGTCCTGATCGAGGTCGTCCATCGACGCCTTGCCGCAGACGCCGCAGGCGGCCGTCGCCCGGAACTCACGTTCGGGCCCGGTGGCCGGAGACTCCGGGGCGGCGCCGCCCGCGAGAACGACCTCGACGCGGTCCCCCGCGAAGCTCGTCACCTTGATCCGGCCGGCTCCGCCGCCGGCCGCGGCCGTCCGGTCGCCGGCGACGGTTCGCATCGACGCGATTCCGGCTCCGCCGGCAAGCACCCCCTCCGCATGGAGAAAGCCCGCGGCGAGCTCCTCGTCGTTGCCCGGCGTGCGCATGGTGACGACGAGCGGCCGGCCGTCGACCCCGATCTCCAGCGGCTCTTCGACGACGATGATGTCCTGAGCCACCCGCACGCCGCGCCGGCGCACGGTGACCGTTCTCAGGCCCGGAGAGAGGGCCGCCTCGGAGGTCATCCCGCGATCATAGACCCGTCGAGGCCAAACGCAGGTCACCCCTGGTGCTGCCGGACTTGCCGGGTACGCTCGAGCAACTTGCTCGGGAACCAGGTGGAGGTCGCGATGCCGCGGCGAGTCGACATCACGATGGACGACGATGGGCGGCGCGCCAGGCGGCGAAGAAGACCGGCCTCATCTGCCGGGCCCGGAATGTTCAGGGCCACAGATCTCCGAGGCTGAAGGTGACCGCCTCGAAGGGTCGGACCTGCACCGGGTCGTCGTCCTTTGCGGTCGCGATCAGCACCCACTGACCCTCGCGCAGCTCGAACGCCTCCAGGGTGCGGTCCTTCGGGTCCACGACCCACATGTGCCCCACGCCTTCCCGTGCATAGATGGGGCGCTTGCCGAGCAGGTCGAGCCGGCGGGTCGACGGTGAGAGCATCTCGCACACCCAGTCCGGCGCGAGCGTGCTGTATGCCGCATCGGGAAAGTCGGGCATCCGCTCCCGGCGCCAGCCCGCCAGATCGGGCACGAGGACGTCCTCGCCGAAGTGCAGCTCCGGCTCGTCGATGATCCACCAGCCGCCCGGGCCGCCGCGGCCGAACTGGAAGGGACCCGCGAGGTCGTTCCCGAGCGACGAGGTCGCCAGCGCATGCGGCAGCGCCGGCCGCTGGCTGGTGTGGAGCACGCCGTCGACGATCTCGGCGACGCGGTGGGGCGGGGCGTCGAGCACGTCCTGGTAGGTCGCCCGCCTTGGCGGGGCGGAATCGCGCTGCGCTGCCGTGCTCATCGGGTCTCGTCACCCCCCGGTCATTGTACGCGAGCGCTCCGGGCGTTCGAGGCGCCCGAGTGGCTGTCCTGGAGAGGAACTGCCCACGACACGGATGGCTTCTGTCAGTGCTACGCGGAATGCGAGCCGGCGACCGAGCGGGAAAGTGGTACCGCGCACGAGACGCGGCGCGGCGGGGTCGGCCCGTGCCGGGCCGGCGGCCGGCGCCTCCGCGGCGTACCGGCGGGTGTTTCGTGGGCGGCCATGCGCGGACTTCGCCCAGGAGTCTGTGCTGTAGAACGGCGCGGGCTCCTGGGCGATACGGCTCAACCGGACCGCCGCTCGCGGAGGATCGCTTCCAGCTCGGCTACGCGAGTTTCCGCGTCGGCGGCGCGCGTTTCGGCGGTCCGACGGGCGGCCGCTTCGGCCAGACGGCCCTCGGCCTCCTCGGCGTGGCTGCGCAGATTGTCGCCGGTCGCCGGGTCGCGGAAGCGCATCTCCCGCCCCGGCGCCGCCCGCAGCTCCAGGCCGAGCGTCTCGCTGCGCAGCGTCAACGTGCCGTCGAGCCCCGTCAACACCGGTTGACGCACGTAGCCCGACCGCGTCAGACGCTCCCCCTGAAGGCGCGCCGGCAGGTGTTCGCCGGCCGGGTCGTACTGCCAGTACTCGCGCACCCCGAGCTGCGCGTACACCGACCGCTTCCGCCCGAGATCGTCCCGCCACGTGCTGGGCGAGGCCACCTCGAGCACGAAGTCCGGCGCGTGCCGCTCCTCCCACAACTTGTAGTTGGGCCGTTCTCGGTCCTTCACGCCGAACACCACGAAGACGTCCGGGGCGATCGACACGCGCGGGTTGCCTTCCTCGTAGTAGATCAGCAGGTCGCCGGACACGTACACGTCCCGGCGGTCGCGGAAGTGGCGGCTCAGGGCGCCGATGCCGTACATGATGGCGCTGCGCTGGGCGTCGTTCTCCGCCATCGGCTGGCCGTCCGAGCTCGGGTACTCGATCGGCGCGGCAGGTGCGGGTCTCGTCATCGGAGATCTCCGGGCGGCGCGGCGGCGCGCGGCTCTCCCCAACCTACCACACGATGCGACGCCGTTTTCGCGTCGTGGACGTCGGGCTCGTCCGGGCGCCCGTCTGATTTGACGCACGTATCGTGCCAACTTCGACGTCGTGCGCGCCGTTTCGTGTTCGTCCCCGACGACTTCGCCGCCTCGGGACAGGCGGGCGGGTCATCCGGCGGCCGTTCCGTCCACGCCGGGCGGCGGCATCCGCTCCGCGACGGTCCTCTCGGGAAGGCCATGCCGCGGGGGTGCAGGGCAAACCCCCGGTGGCGACGCGCTGGCCGCGGACGCCGCAGGCGGCCCCGGGAGACGGCCAAGCGCTGGCGACTCGTCGAGCCGGATGCGCCACTGCGCCCGAGGCTCTCGTCGGAGACTCCGGCAGACGATACGTGCGGCGGGGCGGACCCTGTCTCGGCGCCAGGCACCGGATGGTGCCGCCGGCCGGCGGGTTCCACCGCCAACGACAGGGCGACAGGGCACCAGCGACGACGGCTCACGACAGCCCACGCCGTCGCCGCGTTGTGGTATAACGGGCACGACGCGAACCGACGCATGGACATCTCCCGACGCACGTTCATCAAGGCCGCGGCCGGCGGCGCCGTGGGCGTCAGCGCCCTCGGCTTCGACCTGCGGCCCGCCCAGGCCGCCGTCCGCCAGCTCAAGATCCGCAACGCCACCGAGTACCGCACGGTGTGCCCGTACTGCGCGGTCGGCTGCGGGACCATCGCCTACGTCCACGGCAGCGGCGGCCTGAACACCAGGAACACCGTCATCCACGTCGAGGGCGACCCCGACAGCCCCATCAACGGCGGCACCCTGTGCCCGAAGGGCGCGTCGCAGATGGAGCTCGCGATCAGCCCGAGGCTGCGGCACCAGCCGCTGCTGCGCCGGGCCGGCGCCGCCGACTGGGAAGAGGTGGACTGGGACACGGCGATGGACTGGTTCGCGCGGAAGTTCAAGGACTCGCGCGACGCCTCGTTCCGCGAGCGCGACGACGCCGGCCGCGTCGTCAACCGCGCCGACGGCATCGCCTGGGTCGGCAGCGCCACCGTCTCGAACGAGGACGCCTACCTCATCACCAAGACGATGCGCGCCATGGGCCTGGTCTACATCGACCACCAGGCCCGCATATGACACAGCCCCACGGTGGCCAGTCTGGCCGCCACGTTCGGCCGCGGGGCGATGACCAACCACTGGAAGGACATCAAGAACACCGACGTCATCCTGGTGATGGGCGCCAACCCGGCCGAGAACCATCCATGCGGGTTCAAGTGGGCGGTCGAGGCGCGTGACGACCGGGGCGCGAAGCTCCTGACCATCGACCCGCGCTTCACCCGCACGTCGGCGGTGGCCGACCGGCACATGCAGATCCGGCCGGGGTCGGACATCGCGGTCCTCGGCGGGCTCATCCGCTACGCGCTCGAGAACGACCTCCACCACGCCGACTACGTCCGCGCCCACACCAACGCGACGTTCGTCGTCGGCGAGGAGTACGGGTTCGCGGATGGGCTGTTCGCGGGCTTCGACGAGGCCGCGAGCAACTACGACAAGACGGCGTGGGACTACGAGCGGGGGCCCGACGGCTACGTCCGCCGCGACCCGTCGCTCGAGCACCCTCGGTCGGTGTTCCAGCTCCTGAAGCAGCACTACGACCGCTACACGCCCGAGGTCGTCGCGGACATCGCCGGCTGCACCGCCGACGAGTTCCTGCAGATGGCCGAGATCATCTGCTCGACGGGCCGGGCCGACCGGGTGGGGACGATCATGTACGCGGTGGGCTGGACCATGCACACCGTCGGCAGCCAGATCATCCGGACCGCGGCGATCCTGCAGTTGCTGCTCGGCAACATCGGCCGGCCCGGCGGCGGCATCAACGCCCTGCGCGGCCACGCCAACGTGCAGGGGGCGACCGACCACGCCATCGTCGCCGGCATCCTCCCCGGCTACCTGAAGGTGCCGACGCCGCCGCAGACCTCGCTCGCCGCGCACCTGCGCGACTCGACGCCGCGGCCCCTCGTCGCCGACACCGTCAACTACTGGGGCAACTACCCGAAGTTCTACGTGTCGCAGATGAAGGCGTGGTTCGGCGAGCACGCGACGCCCGAGAACGACTTCGCGTACCACCACTTGGCCAAGCAGGACGGGGACGCGACCTGGCTGACGATCTGGGACAAGGCCCGCGAGGGGACGCTGGAGGGCTTCGTCGCCCTCGGGTTCAACCCGCTCCTGGCCGGCCCCGACGTGCCGCGCCTGCTCGACTCGATGTCGAAGCTGAAGTGGAAGGTGGTCATCGACCCCTTCATGCTCGACTCGGCCGAGTTCTGGAAGGCGCCGGGCATGGACCCGGCGGCCATCGACACCGAGGTGCTGTACCTGCCGTCGTCCCACTGGATCGAGCGCGACGGCTCGTTCACCAACAGCGGGCGCTGGGCGCAGTGGAAGGAGAAGGCGGTCGACCCGCCGATCGGCGTCCAGCCCGACACCTGGATCCTGTCGGAGCTCTTCTGGCGGGTGAAGGAGCTGTACCAGGCCGAGGGCGGGGCGTGGAACGACGCCATCCAGCAGCTCACGTGGGACTACCTGAACCCGCGCGAGCCGACGATGGTCGAGCTGGCGAAGGAGATCAACGGCTACGACCGGACCACGGGACGGCTGCTCTCGTCGTTCGGTGAGCTCGCCGACGACGGGACGACGACGTCGGGCAACTGGATCTACACCGGCAGCTACACGGAGGCCGGCAACCAGATGCAGCGCCGCGGCACCGCCGACCCCACCGGCCTCGGCATGCACCACGACTGGGCGTTCAGTTGGCCCGCCAACCGCCGCGTCCTCTACAACCGGGCGTCGGCCGACGCCGAGGGGCGGCCCTGGGACCAGAGCCGCGCCGGCATCGCCTGGAACGGCCGCGAGTGGATCGGCGACGTGCCCGACTACGGGCGGACGACGCCGCCCGACGCGGCGGGGGCGTTCATCATGACCGAGGAGGGGGTGGCGCGGCTCTTCAGCAGCCACCTCGCCGACGGCCCGTTCTCGGAGCACTACGAGCCGGTCGAGAGCCCGTCGCCCAACGCCCTGCACGACAACGTGGCGGTCAACCCCGTCATCCGCTGGTACGACGGGGTGCGCGAGTCGCTGGCGAACGGCGACGACGACTATCCCTACGCCTGCACGATCTACCGCGTCGTCGAGCGCGAGCACTTCGTCACGAGCAACGTGCCCCTGCTGGTCGAGGCGATGCCCGACTTCTTCGTCGAGCTGCCCGAGGGGCTGGCCGCCGAGAAGGGCATCCCCAACGGCAGCCAGGTGCGGGTGTGGTCGAAGCGGGGCGAGGTGCAGGGGACGGCCATCGTCACCAAGCGCATCAAGCCGCTGCGCGTCAACGGCAGGGTGGTCTGGACCGTCGGCATCCCCGTGCACTGGGGCTTCGTCGGCATCACCCAGGGGTCGATGGCCAACCTGCTGACGCCGTTCATCGGCGACGCGAACACCCGCTGCCCCGAGTTCAAGTCGTTCCTGGTGAACGTGGAGCGCGCCTGACATGGACGCGTCGGGAATCCTGAAATGGCTGCCGGGTGTCGTCGCGAGCGGTCTTCTGTCCGACGGCATTTCACGCCGGACGCGCGAGGAGCATCGCGAGTTCCGGGACGGCATCGCGTTTGTTCGTGCGCGTGGTCTATCTGGTGGCTCAACTTCGGCGATATCCGTAGAGTGACGAGGGATTAGAGCGTAGCCTTATGGCCGACTCTCTCACCATCCGCCGCGTCTCCGCGAGCCCGGACGCCTTCATCCCCATCAGCGCCCTGCGCTCGGGGGGGCCGACCTACGCGAAGCTCGTCGACATCGGGGCCTGCATCGGCTGCAAGGGGTGCGAGGTCGCCTGCAAGGAGTGGAACGACCTGGGGGTCGAGCCCACCGCCAACTTCGGCAGCTACCAGAGCCACCGGGACCTGAGCCCGAAGACGTGGCTGCTGATGCGCTTCAACGAGGTCGAGGTCGACGGCAACCTCAACTGGCTGATCAAGAAGGACGCCTGCCTCCACTGCGAGGATCCCGGCTGCCTGTTCTCGTGCCCCGCGCCGGGGGCCATCGTGCAGTACACGAACGGCATCGTCGACTTCAACCAGGAGAGCTGCATCGGCTGCCAGTACTGCGTCACCGGCTGCCCCTTCGACATCCCGCGCTTCGACGCCAGCACCCGCAAGGTGTCGAAGTGCAACATGTGCGTCGACCGGGTCGAGGCGGGGCTCGAGCCGGCGTGCGTGAAGACGTGCCCGACCAACGCCATCTCGTGGGGCAGCAAGCACGACATGCTGGCCCTCGCCGACCAGAAGGTGGAGACCCTGCAGTCGCGCGGCTACGCGAACGCTGCCGTCTACAACCCGGCCGGCGTCGGCGGCACCCACATGATGTACGTGGTGCCCCACGGCGACCGCCTCGCCGACTACAGCCTGCCGTCGGACCCGACCGCGAGCCCCGCCCCGATGACCGGGCTCATGTTCATGAAGCGCCTCGGCGCGTGGATGATGGGCTTCGGCGTGCTCGGGGCGCTGGTCCACTTCCTGCGCTACGGGCCCGAGCGGCTCGACGAGCACGGGGACCACCGGGACCACGGAGACGGCCCCGCCCGCGAGGCGCCGTCCGCGAGGCTCGGCGGGCACGACGGCCACGGGGACGGCCCCGCCCGCCAGGCGCCGTCCGCCTGACCGCCGAGTCCCGGGCTGACGCCATGGCCGAACGGTTGCTCACCCGCTTCTCCTTCTTCGAGCGCATCCTGCACTGGGTGGTCGGGGTGACGTTCGTGCTCCTGCTCGCGACCGGCCTCGCGTTCGCCTACCCCGCCCTCTTCTGGCTGACCGCGCTCCTCGGCGGGGGGCCGTCGGCGCGGGTGCTGCACCCGTGGGTCGGGGTGCTGTTCACCGCGGGCATGGCCGCGATGATCGTCGTCTGGTTCCGCGACATGTTCCTGAGCGACAGCGACCGGCGCTGGCTCCGGGCGGTGCGCGCCTACGCGACGCGCGACAGCGCCAACGTGCCGCCGGCCGGCAAGTACAACGCCGGCCAGAAGATGTTCTTCTGGGTGCAGGGGGCGCTGGCCGTCGTCTTCGTCGCGAGCGGCGTCGCCCTGTGGTTCCCCGCCGCGTTCGGCGCGAGCTTCCTGCAGTGGATGCGCCTCGCCCACTACCTCGCCACCCTCGGCGGCGGCCTGTTCCTCATCGTCCACGTCTACCTCGGCACCGTCGCCTACCCCGGCACCGCGCGCGCCATGATCGACGGCACGGTGACCGAGCGCTGGGCCCGCCACCACCACCCGCGCTGGCACGAAGAGCAGACCCGCCCGTAGCGGCGCGCGCCGTCCTCACTGTCGGGGCCTGTCCACGGCATACCGAGCGCCGCGCCGTCCGGGCCGAGTCTTGCCCCTCGGCTTCGTGCGCGGTCGCAGGTTCCTCCCCGACATCCGCGTGCCGAGAATTGTATATACTTCTTGTCCTGATACATTGCCCTGAACGGAGGTGGAATGGTCGACCACGCCAAGCTCTTCAGGAATGGCGGGAGCCAGGCGGTCAGGCTGCCCAAGGGGTACCGCTTCGAGGGACAGGAAGAGGTGCTCATCTCGCGGGACGGCCGCCGCGTGATTCTCGAGCCTTGCCGTCCCGCCTGGACCGCTGCGTTTCTGGAGCTCGCGGGGGCCGCTGGCGACTTTCCGTACCCGTCCGAGCTGCCGCCCGTCGAGCCGGGACCGGACTTCGACGGATGAGATACCTGCTCGATACCAACGTGTGCGTCGATTATCTGACCGGCCGGTATCCCTCGGTCGCCGCCCGGTTGCGTGCACTGGGTCCAGCCGACGTGTGCCTGTCGTCGGTCGTCGTCGCGGAGCTGCGCTACGGTGCGGACAAGAGCGCGCACCCGCGGCGCAACCACCGGATGCTCGAGGTTCTGACCGACGAGATCGCCTGCCGGGCGTTCGACGGCGCCGCGGCGGCGTCCTACGGCAAGGTGCGCACCGATCTCGAACGGCGCGGTCGGCCGATCGACCCCAACGACATGCTGATCGCGGCCCACGCCCTCGCGCTCGGGCTCGTGCTCGTGACGGACAACGTCCGCGAGTTCAACCGCATCGACGGGCTCGACCTGGAGAACTGGCGCGAACAGTGACTTGCCGGGCGTGCGTACGGAGGACCATACTGGTCACGATGAGTGCGACATCGGAATCCGAGCTGAAGGCGCACCTGCCCCGCTATCTCCGGGAGGTTCGCCGTGGCGGCGAGATCGACGTTCTCGACCGCGGCGCGCCGGTGGCGAGGCTGGTGCCTCCTGCGGTGGAGGGCGACCGGGGAGCCCGCGAGCGGCTGATCGATGCGGGCCTGTTGAAACCCGGTAGTGGAAACGCTGCAGCCATTCTGGAGTCGCCGCCGCTTGCGCTGCCGGTCAGTCTCTCGAAGGCGCTGGCCGAGAATCGGGCGGACCGGTCCATGCCAGTGAAGCTGCCGACCGGCGGCCGCGGAGGACTGCAGCCCGGCGTCACCCTCGACCGCAATGCAGCGCTGCTCGAGGTCATGGACCGGAAGCCGTGATCCTGCCGGACCTCTACGTCTCGGTGTCCGCTTGGCGCGACGACAAGGCGACCTCCCTCGATGCCCCGACTACCTCAGCCGGACGACAACGATGGCTCGCGCCGATGCCACCCACTCGTGCCTTGAGCACTCGGTGAGGGTTCTTCCGCCCGGGCCGCAGCCCACCGGCCTGCGCTGGCGCCACCCCCTGGTGCCCTGAACGGCATCGAGGCCCGTTCCAGGATCGTCCGACCCGCCACGCCCATCTTTCTTTTGACAATCTGGAGGAAAGGTGTCACGATTTCTTTGGATAAACAAAAGGAGCCCCATGACCGCCGACCGATCCGACGTCCTGCAGGGCACGCTCGAGCTCCTCGTCCTGCGCACCCTCGCCCTCGAGCCGATGCACGGCTGGGGGCTGGCGCAGCGCATCGAGACCATGTCGGGCGAGGTGTTCGCCATCCAGCAGGGAACGCTGTACCCGGCGCTGCAGCGCATGAAGCGCAAGGGCTGGGTGCAGTCCGAGTGGCGGGTCACCGAGAACAACCGCCGGGCCCGCTACTACTTCCTCACCGACCTCGGCCGGCGGCAGCTCGCGGCCGAGCGGGAGGAGTGGGAGCGGACGGTGAACGCGGTGAACGGCGTGCTGAACTGGGCGGGAGGGACGAAGTGAGCCGGCTCGCGGCTATCGTCCGGCGGTTGCTCAGCCTCTTTCGCCGCGGCCGCGAGGACGCCGAGACGCAGGACGAGCTGCAGTTCCACCTGGAGATGGAGACCGAGAAGAACCTGCGCGCGGGCATGGACCCGCGCGAGGCGCGGCGGCGGGCGCACGTGCGCCTGGGGGGCGTCGACGCCATCCAGGAGGCGGTGAGGGACGCGCGCGGCGCCCGGCCCCTGGAAGACCTGGTCCGCGACCTCGGCTACGCCCTGCGGGGGGCGCGGCGGAACCCCGGGTTCACGCTCGTCGCGGTGCTGACCCTCACCCTCGGGATCGGCGCGACCACCGCCGTCTTCACCGTCGCCGACAACTTCCTCCTCCGTCCGCCGCCGTTCGCGCACGTCGATCGCCTCGTGGGCATCCGCGACGTGAACCCGGCGCAGGGCTGGACGGTGGACGACGACGTCGCGGCGGCGCCCGGCAACTTCCTCGACTGGCGCGCCGAGGGCCGGTCGTTCGACCACATGATCGCGTGGCGCAACTGGTTCTACTCGGTGGCGGGGCCGGTGGGCAGCGACACCGTCCCCGAGCAGATTCGCGGTGTCCGCGTCTCGCCGGCGTTCTTTACGATGCTCGGCGTGCAGGCGGCCCTGGGCCGCACCTTCCTGCCCGAGGAGGAGACGCCGGGCCGGGACCGGGTCGTCGTCCTGGCCGACGGGCTGTGGCAGCGCCGCTACGGCGGCGATCCGGGCATCGTCGGCGAGACGCTCCTCGTCGACGGGCAGCCGTTCACGGTCGTCGGGGTGCTGCCGCGCGGCTTCCACTATCTCCAGACGGATTTCGAGATGTGGATGCCGTTCGCGGTCGACGAGCAGTTCCAGGCGCGGGACGACCACTCGGTGTCGGTGTGGGCGCGCCTTGCCCCGGGCGTGTCGCGCGAAGCCGCGCAGGCCGAGCTCGACGCCATCACCGGCCGTCTCGAGGCCGCCTACCCCGACACCAACACGGGCTGGGGCGCGGTCCTCGTGCCGATCCATCCGCAAGACTACGGCGGCGCGCTCGAGCGGGCCCTGCGCGTGCTGCTGGGCGCGGTCGCGTGCGTGCTGCTGATCGCCTGCGCCAACGTCGCCAACCTGCTGCTCGTGCGCGCCGGCGCGCGCCGGCGCGAGCTCGCAGTGCGGGCCGCCGTCGGCGCGTCCCGCGGGCGGCTCGTCCGGCAGCTCCTGGCCGAGAGCGGGTTGCTCGCGGCGCTCGGCGGCGCCGGCGGCCTCGTCCTCGCCGGCGCCGGCGTCCGGCTGATGGCGCCGCTGCTGCCGGTCGTCAGCAGCTATACGCACCCGTCGCCGCAGATCGACTACCGCGTGCTGGCGTTCACGGTCGCGGCGGTGCTGCTGACCACGGTGCTCTTCGGATTGCTGCCGGCGGTTCGCACCAGCCGCACCGACACGCTCCGCGTCGCCGCGAGCGCGGGGGGGTGGTCGACCGGACGAGTCCTTCTCATCGCCGAGCTGGCCCTTTCGGTCGTGCTGCTGGCCGGGGCCGCGCTCCTCGTGCAGTCCCTCTGGAACCTGCAGCGGGTCGAGCCCGGCTTCCGGACGGACCGCCTGCTGACCATGCAGGTGTGGCTGCCGGAACGCAAGTACCCGAGCGCCGCCAGCGTGCGGACGTTCACCGACGACGTGCTGCAGCGGGTCGAGGGCCTGCCCGGCGTCCGCGGCGCGACGACGGTCAACACGCGGCCGTTCCTCGGCTGGTCTCTCGGGCTGCAGGTCGAGGTGCCGGGGTACATTCCGCCCGAGACGATGGAGGAGGGCGGCATGCTGACCTACCGCGTCGTCTCGGACCGCTACTTCGAGACGCTCGGCGCCGGAATGGTGGAGGGGCGGGCGTTCTCGACCGCGGACCGGCCCGACGGCGCCGCCGTCACCGTCGTCAACGAGGCGGCGGCGGCGCGCTTCTGGCCCGGGGCCGAGCCGGTCGGCCGGCAGCTCCGTCCGCAGTTCCAGCCCGGCGCGGCCCCGTGGATCCCCGAGGGCAGGGCCGACTGGTTCACGGTGGTGGGGGTGGTGCGCGACTTCCGCGAGCATCAGATCGAGGAGCCGGTGGTGCCGGTCATCTATCTCTCGCAGCGCCAGAACCCGTCCCGCCTGATGAGCCTGATCGTGAGCATGCAGGGGCCGGCCACCGGTGTCGCGAACGCCGTCCAGGGCGAGATACGGGCCGTCGACGGCGACCTCGGCGTCTACGACCTCAAGACGATGGACACGATCCTCGCGGACGTCGTGGCCCTGCCGCGGCTCAACGCGCTGCTCGTCTGGTTGTTCGCCGCCCTCGCCCTGTCGCTGTCGGCCATCGGCGTCCACGGCGTCACGTCGTACCTCGTCGCGGCGGACGCGCGAGTTCGCGATCCGAATCGCGGTCGGGGCGAAGCCCGCGGCGGTCTTCCGCTCGGTGGCGCTCGAAACCGCGCGGGTCGGTGCCGCGGGCATCGTGGTGGGCCTGGCCGGCTCCCTGCTGCTCGCGCGCGCGATGGCGAGCGTCCTCCACGAGGTCGCGGCGACCGACGCGGTGGTCCTGGCCGGCGCGTCCGGCGCGGTCCTCGCGGTGACCTTCGCCGCCTGCTGGCGCCCGGCGCGGACGGCGATGCGAGTCGATCCGATGCGCGTCCTGCGGGCCGAGTGAGGGGCTGGACCGAGTGTCGGCGTGTCGAGCGCGCATCTGCAGCGCCACCGGATTCAAATGGAGCGGTGACGGCTTTTCGCCACGGCGTCATGCGTTTTCCGCGCGTGACGGAGCAAGGTGAGGATGCGGAGGGTTTCGGCGGGACGATAGCTCGCTCGCGGCGGGGAGCCGGTGCGCCCATCAGCCTTGAGCCGTGCGCCTTGGCAGGAGTGGTGCGGTAAGCGCGAGGCGATCCGGCCCGACAGCGGGGGGAAGTGTTGTCGAGGAGGTAGTGTTCGGGCGGCGCGTCGGCGTGCGCGCATCGGCAGGTCTCCGTTGGCTTCGGAATCGTGCACGAGGAGGATCCGAATGAACCTGCTTGCCAGCGTGGTCGCGCGAGCGCGGAGCCTCTTCCGCCGAGGGCGCGAGGACGCCGAGACGGAGGACGAGCTGAGGTTCCACCTGGAGATGGAGACCGAGAAGAACCTGCGCGCGGGCATGGCCCCCCGCGAGGCCCGCCGGCGGGCGCACGTTCGGCTGGGCGGCGTCGGGGCCATCCGCGAAGGGGTGCGGGACGCGCGCGGTTGGCGGCGGTTGGAGGACCTGGTCCGCGACGCCGGCTATGGGCTCCGCGGATTGCGCCGGAATCCGGGCTTCACCATCGCCGCCGTCGTGTCGCTGGCGATCCCGATCTGCTTCAACACCGCAGTCTTCGCCATCGTCGACTCGGTCCTGTTCGGTCCGCTGCCGGTCGTTCGTCCAGCGCAGCTCGTCGACGTCTACACGAGTCACCCCCAATTCGGTCAGCATGCGCCGAGCTCGTATCCGGACTACCTCGATCTGCGCTCGGAGCACGACGTGTTCACGGACATGGCGGCGCACTCGCCGATGCGCGCGGTGGTGCGGGTGGACGACGACGTCGACCTCGTGATGGGCGAGGCGGTGACCGGGAACTACTTTCAGTTTCTCGGCGTGCAGCCCGTGCTCGGCCGGTTGCTCGCGCCGGACGACGATCGGCCGGGCGCCGCACGCGTGGCGGTGATTTCCGCCGGGTTGTGGGCGGGAGCGTTCGGGCGGGATCCGGCGGTCGTCGGACGCGACCTTCATATCGGATCGCAGCCGTACGTGGTCATCGGCGTCGCGTCGCCGGACTTCTACGGCATGCCTCCCGTTCCGGGCGGGGACTTGTGGATTCCCATCACCCGGGTGGACGACGTGACGCCGGCGGGCCCCTCGATGAACATGCCCTCCCCGGGCGCGACGCGGCTCGAGCGCCGCGGACAGCGCTGGATGTTCATCAAGGGAAGGCTGCGGGGCGACGTCGGCCTGGCGCAGGCGGACGCGAACCTCGACTCGCTCATGGCCGGTCTGGCCGCCGCCTTTCCCGATTCCAACGAGAGCCTGCAAGTGTCGTTGACCCTGACGGACGACGTGCGCCTGGAGCCGTCGGCGGCGGGCCCGGCGTACGGCGGGGCGGCGGCCGTCATGTTCATGGTCGGCGTCGTCCTGCTGGTCGCGTGCGCGAACGTGACGGGCATGCTGCTGGCCCGCGCCGCGTCGCGACGGCGCGAGATCGGGGTACGGCTGGCCATCGGCGCGAGCCGGCCGCGTCTCGTGCAGCAGTTGTTGACGGAGACGCTCGTGCTGTCGTCCGTCGGCGCCGCTGCCGGGCTGGCCCTGGCGTGGGGCATGCTGCGCGTAATGGGCGCGGTCGAGTCGCCGATCCGTTCGCTCCCGTACACCTTCGAGTTCGTGGTGGACGGACGCGCGGTCCTGTTCACGGCGGCGCTGGCGGCCGGCGCGGGGGTGCTGGCGGGTCTGGTGCCGGCCCTCGACGCCACGCGGCCGAATCTGGTGCGCGACCTGAACGGCGCCGGCGCCGTCGCGCGGGCGGGCGGCCGTCGCTGGTTCGTGCGCGACGGCTTGGTGGCGGCGCAGTTGGCGGTCACGGTCCCGTTGCTGGTGCTCGCGGGACTCCTGGGACGCAGCGCGCTGGCCGCGACGGCCGGGGTCTCGCTCGGGTTCGACCCGGGCCGGGTGCTGGCGGTCGGCACCGACCTGGAGATGAACGGCTACGACCCGGAGCGGGAGGAGCGCTTCATGCGCGACGCGCTCGAACGGGTGCGGTCGATGCCGGGAGTGACGGCGGCGGCCCTGACGTCTCGCGCTCCTCTCGACGTCATCTCGTACGGCACGGCGCCCCTCTTGGTGTCAGGTCTTCACGGCCCGGCCGACCGTGGCGTCTTGACGCCCCGGGTCGCCGTGTCGCCGGACTACTTCGAGACGTTGGGTGTCCCGCTGCTGCAGGGGCGGGGCTTCACCGCGGCCGACACCTCGGAGACGCCGCTCGTCGCCGTCGTCAGCGAGGCGCTGGCCGACCGCTATTGGTCCGTCGAAACGGCGGTTGGACAACGTCTTCGTTTCGGAGACTGGGATGGACCCGAGTACGAGATCGTCGGGGTGTCGGCCGACTACAAGGTACGGTTCCCGACCGAGGAAGCTTCACCCTATGTACACTCCGCCCGGTCGCAAGTCGCGGTGAGGGGCGGCGTGCTGCTGGCCCGGATCGAGGGCGACGCGGGGGCCGTGGCCGGCGACATTCGTCGCGAGCTCCGCCGGATGGAGCCGGATCTCTTCTTCTTTTTTCAGGGGGACACGCTCCGGGAGATTGCCGGCGTCGCGATGCTGCCGTTTCGGATCGCGGCGTCCGTATCCGGCGCGGCCGGCATCGTGGCCATGCTGCTGGGCGCCGTCGGACTCTACGGCGTGATCGCCTACGTCGTCGCGCGGCGCACGCGCGAGCTTGCGATCCGTTCGGTGCTGGGCGCGCACTCCGGTTCGCTGCTCCGCCTCGTCCTGGCAAGCGGCGCATGGGTGATCGCTGTCGGTGCCGGCGTCGGCGCGGCCCTCGCCGCCCTCGTGGCGCGCCTCGCGGCACAGGTGATGCCGGGCGTCGCACCGGGCGACCCCCTGGTTTGGGCGGGTGTTCTCCTGCTGATTGTCGGCGTCACCGCGGCCGCGCATGTCGAACCCGCACGCCGGATCCTGCGGCTCGACCTGACGCGAGCCCTTCACGCGGAGTGAGAAATGACCCTGCTTGCCAACCTGGCCGCGCGGCTGCGCAGCGTCTTCCGGCGGGAACGAGAGGACGCCGAGACGCGGGACGAGCTGCGGTTCCACCTGGAGATGGAGACGGAGAAGAACCTGCGCGCGGGCCTGGACCCGCGCGAGGCGCGGCGGCGGGCGCACGCACGCCTGGGCGGCGTCGAGGCCATCCGCGAGGCGGTCCGGGACGCGCGCGGGATGCGGCCGGCGGAGGACCTGCTGCGCGACCTCGGCTACGCGCTGCGCGGTGCGCGCCGGAATCCGGGCTTCGCTCTCGCCGCCGTCGTGTCGCTGGCCATCCCCATCGGCCTCAACACCGCCATCTTCACGATCGTCGACTCGCTGCTGTTCCGCCCGCTGCCGGTGGTTCGTCCGGGCGAGCTCGTGGACGTCTACACGAGCCACCCCGACGGCGAACGGTACTCGACGAGCTCGTACCAGGACT
This sequence comes from Vicinamibacteria bacterium, assembly GCA_022821235.1. Taxonomy (GTDB): domain Bacteria; phylum Acidobacteriota; class Vicinamibacteria; order Vicinamibacterales; family UBA8438; genus JAJEEA01. Next base: position 8,876 of record JAJEEA010000023.1, on the reverse strand, counting down.
ACCTCGACCTGCGCGCCGCGAACGACGTGTTCACGGACATGGCCGCGCATGTCCCGATATCTGCGGCGGTCCGGGTGGACGGGACCGGGCGCTTCGTGATGGGCGAAGCGGTGACGGGCAACTACTTCGAGCTTCTCGGCGTTCAGCCGGTGCTGGGCCGGATGCTGGCGCCGGACGACGATCGACCCGGCGCCGCCCGCGTGGCCGTGATCTCCAACGGGCTGTGGGACCGGGCCTTCGGACGGGACCCGGGCGTCGTGGGCCGGAGCCTGCGCATCCGGTCTGAGCCGCATCTCGTGGTGGGCGTCGCGCCGCCGGGGTTCGCCGGCATGTTGCCCCTGCTCGGCCCGGACCTGTGGATTCCGATGACCTGGATCGACGACGTGGCGCGGATGACACTCGGTCCTGGGAACGAGACCGGGTCCGGGGGCGGCGGACACGGCCGGACGTACATCAAGGGCAGGCTCCGCGACGGCGTCACGCTGGCCGGGGCGGACGCGAGCCTCGAGGTGATCATGGCCGGTCTCGCCGCCGCCGATCCCGACGCCGGCGAAGATCGGCGGGTGTCGTTGACCCTGACGGAGAACGCGGGCCTGCCGCCGGGAGCGGCAGGCCCGGCCACCGTCATCGGCGCGGCGGGCCTGATGCTCGTCGGGGTCGTCCTGCTGGTGGCGTGCGCGAACGTCATGGGCATGTTGCTGGCGCGCGCCGCCGCGCGCCGACGGGAGATCGGGGTGCGGCTCGCCGTCGGGGCGAGCCGCGGGCGTCTCGTGCGACAGTTGTTGGCGGAGAGTCTCGTCCTGTCGTGCCTCGGAGCGGGGGCGTGGCTGGCCCTGGCCTGGAGCGTGTTGCACATGCTCGCGCCGGCGGAGCTCTCCATCGGAATTCTCTCGCTCACCTTCGAGTTCGTGCTCGATGCGCGCGCCTTCCTGTTCACGGTGGCGTTGGCGGCCGGCGCGGGCGTGGCGGCGGGTCTCGTGCCGGCGCTGCGCGCCACGAGGCCGAACGTGGTGCGCGACCTGAACGGCGTGGTGGTGGTCGCGCGCGCCGGCGGTCGGCGCTGGGTCCTGCGCGACGCGCTGGTGGCGGTGCAGTTGGCGGTCACGGTGCCGTTGCTGGTGCTCGCGGGTCTTCTGGTCCGAAGCGCGTCGGGCGCGTGGGGCGTCTCGCCCGGGTTCGATCCGGACCGGGTAGCGGTGGTCGGCGCCGACCTCGCCGCGATCGGCTACGAACTGGACCGTGCGGATGGCTTCCTGCGCACCGCGATCGAGAGGGTGGAGTCGATGCCGGGGGTGGAGGTGGCGTCGCTGGCGTCGACCGTCCCCCTCGACACCATGATCAGCCGGGAGAACGTCCTCGTTTCGGGGCTGCATGGGCCGGGCGACCGGGGCGCGCCGGTGGACAGTGTCGTCGTGTCTGCCGACTACTTCGCCACGCTGGGCGTCCCGCTGCTGCAGGGACGGACCTTCACCACCGCGGACACACTCGAGTCGCCGCGAGTCGCGATCGTCAGCGAAGCGATGGCCCGGCGCTTCTGGCCGGCAGAGACGGCGGTCGGGCGGCGGTTCCGGCTGGGGACGTGGGACGGACCGGACTACGAGGTCGTCGGCGTGTCGGCCGACTATCAGGTGCGAGCCGAGAGCGAGGAGCCCGTTTCGTACCTGCACCTCGCCGCGGCGCAGCAGCCTCATCCCTTCACGCTGCTGCTCGCCCGGACCGACGGCGACGCGGCGGCGCTTTCCGCCGCCATCCAGCGCGAGCTGCGCCGGATGGAGCCGGACGTCTTCTTCTTTCAGCAGGGGAACACGCTTCGCGAGGCGGCCGCCGCCGCGATGTTGCCGACTCGGGTCGCGGCCATCGTGGCGAGCACTTCCGGCATCGTGGCGCTGGTGCTGGGCGCCATCGGTCTCTACGGCGTCGTCGCCTATCTGGTGCTGCGCCGCACGCGGGAGTTCGCCGTCCGTTCCGCGCTGGGCGCCGGCTCCGGGACCCTGCTCCGACTCGTGCTGGCGACCGGCGCGCGGGTCGCGGTCTTCGGCGCCGGCGCGGGCGTCGTCCTGACCTTCGCCGTGACGGGTCTCGCATCGCGGGCGGCCCCGGGTATCTCGGTCGCGGACCCGGTGGTGTGGGTGGGTGTCCTGCTGCTGATCGTCGGCGTCACCGCGGCCGCCCACGTCGGACCGGCCCGCCGAATCCTGAGGCTCGACCTGGCGCGGGCGCTTCACGTGGAGTGAAGCGCCGCACCCGGACACCGCGAGGGCCGCGAGCGATAGTCGCAGAGCTGTTCGGGGCCCTCGCCGCTAGCCCGTCCCGCCCAATCGGGCGGATCGATCGAGCGCATGAGCGATAATCGCCGAGAGGACTCGACGTGATCGACGGATTGACCGTGCCAGCACTTCGATCGGAGGCGACCGTAACCGGGCTGTGGCCGGAGGACCGGCCGGAGACCCTCCTGCCGGCCGAGCGCTTCGAGGACGCACCGGCCGGCGAGCGCTTCACGAAGCTGCTCAGGCTGAGCGAGCCCGTGACGGCGACGGGACCCGACAGCCCGACGGTCGCGCTCTGGCGGCCGCCGAAGCCGGCCGCGACGAGATCGTCCTGAACGCCGCCGCCCGTTGACCGTCCGGCGACCGTTGCCGAGCTGTGGCCGGATGACGGCCCGGAGAGACCCTCCAGCCGGCCGAGCGCGTTCACGATGTGCGTCGGCGCACCGTGTTGCCGCCGATGGCCGAGGTGAGCGGGCCGGGACTCGCCCTGGTGGCGGAGCCTGTCAGGCGGTAGCCGCCGGCCGGACCTGTCGCGCAATCTCGCGGCCGCGTTCCTGCTCGATCGTCGCGATGTCGTACTGGCCCTGGAGTCCAAGCCAGAACCGCGCTCCGTTGCCGAAGTAGCGGCCCAGCCGCACGGCCGAGTCGGCGGAAATCGATCGACGGCCGTTCAGGATGTCCGTGATCCGTCCCGACGGCACACCGATGTCGAGCGCCAGGCGGTTCGCGCTCAGGTTCCGGGCCTCGAGCTCCCTCTTCAGCAGCCGGCCGGGGTGGGCAATCGGGGGCACGTCGTCATCCCTTGTGATAATCGACGATCTCGACGTCGTGAGCGTCGCCCTCACGGAGCTCGAAGCAGATTCGCCACGGTCCGTTCACGGTCATCGCCCATTGCCGCCGGCGCGCACCCTTGAGCTTGTGCAGTCCCACGCTCATGAGCGGACTCAGGTCGTGCAGCGACTCGGCGACGTTCAACGCAAGCAGGAGATCGACCGCGGCATCGACGTCCAGCCCACGAAACCGATTCGGCGATTCGCCTTCCCAGACCTTGCGGCTGGCCGTTTCGCCAGGAGCGAATCACGGCAGCAGCATGCTACGGGAGACGGTGAACCCGTGACGAGGACGCACGCCCGCAAGGCGTCATTGGCCGGCGGGCCTGGTGGGCGGCGGTGGCAGCGGAGCCCCGCGAGATCCGACGCCCAGCGACCCCTCGCGATCGGCCTCGCCCTGGCCATCGGCCTGGAGCGCGTGCTGCGCTCGTTGCTCCACGAGATCGACAGCCTGCCGCTGGGCGTCTTCGCGGCCGCGCTGGCCGGCCTGGCCGCCGTGGCCCTGGCGTCCGGGCTCGTTCCCGCCCATCGCGCTTCTCGCATCCACCCGATGGAAGCGCTGCGGCACAAGTGACCCTCGATTTGCGGGTCCCGCGCGCGCCGATGGCGAGCGGCTTCACGGTAAGCCTCCTGCTTGGCCCTCTCCATCGCGTACACTTCCGAACGTGGAGCACGTTGAGGACGACCGTCAGCGCGCGCGCGGCTGGCGGCTCGCCGACGAGCTGCGGCAGGACGGCCGGTACGCGTTGCGCGGCCTGCGCCGGAGCCCGGTGTTCGCGTGGGTCGCGACGGCCTCGCTCGCGCTCGGGATCGGCGCCAACACTGCCATCTTCTCCTTCGTCGACGCCGTCCTCCTCCAGCGGCTCGCCGTGACCGAGCCGGACCGTCTCGTCACCTTCGCCAGGACCCATCGCGGCGAGCGGACCGGCGTGGTGTGGACCTCGCGGACCGTCGACGCCCTCGCCGAGCGGACCCCGGCCTTCGCCGGCGTCTTCGGCTGGTTCTCGAGGCCGATCAACCTCTCGGCGGGCGGCGACGGCGGCGGGTGGGTCAACGGCGAGCTGGTCACCGGCCGGTACTACCGCACGCTGGGCGTGAGCCCGGCCGTCGGGCGCCTGCTCGATGACGACGACGTACGGAACGCGGGCGCCGACCCCGTCTGCGTCCTCGGCTACGGGCTCTGGCAGGGCGCGTTCGGCGGCGACCCCGGCGTGGTCGGGCGGACGGTGTTCCTGAACGGTCGCGGCTACCGCGTCGTCGGGGTGGCCGAGCGCGGCTTCCACGGGGCCGAGCTCCACCGCCGTTTCGACATCGGGGTGCCGGCAACGCGGGCCGGCGACTTCCTGCCCACGTTCAGGGGCGCGGCGGGGGCGCTCCGCCTGGACGGCCTGTCATGGCTCGTGCCCATGGCGCGGCTCCAGGATGGCGTAACGAGGGCCGAGGCGGAACGGCAGGCGCGGCTTGCGCTCCGGGCGATCGACCCGGACAGACAGGGCGAGCTCTGGCTGGACGACGGGGCGCAGGGCTTCAACACGGTCAGACCGGCGTTCGGTGCGCCCGTGCTTGTGGCGATGGGACTCGCCTCCCTGGTCCTGCTGGTGGCGTGCGCTAATCTCGCCAATCTCCTGCTCGCCAGGGCGCGGGCGCGCGCGGGGGAGCTCGGCGTGCGCCTGTGCCTCGGCGCCTCCAGGGCGAGACTCGTACGCCAACTGCTGGTGGAGGTTTCCGTGCTGGCGGCCGCCGGCGGGCTCGCCGGGGTCGCGTTGTCGTTCTGGATTCGCGGTGCGCTCGTCGGCATGCTGAACGCGGGCCGGACCGCCGCATCGGCCGTGCACGTGCCGGCCGACCCGCACCTGCTCGTGTTCTCCATTCTCGTGACCGGCGCCACCGCGGTTCTCTGCGGGGTGGTTCCCGCGTGGTGGGCGACGCGCCCGGAGCTGGCCCGGAGCGCGTCGCCTGCGGCTCCGCTCGCCGCCCAGCCAACCCTGCGAGGAGTCTGCACTGTTCTACGGCGCAGACTCCTGGCCCGCCAACCGTCGCCTGACGGCTCCGCTTGGTACCCAACCAGTCCTGCAGGAGTCCGAGCCGTTCCACGGCGCAGACCCCTGGTCCCGGGTATCGAGCGGGCGCCCGCGGCGGGCGGGTCCGCGGGACGCGGAATCATGTCCAGGGCGCTGGTCGTCGTTCAGATCGCGCTGTGCCTGGCCGTGGTGTTCGCGGCCGGGCTGCTGACACGGACGCTGGCGACGCTGGCCACCGTCGACCTCGGGTTCGAGCCCGAGAAGGTGATCGCGTTGCGGGTCGACCCCGCGGCGACCGGCCGTTCCGGCGCGCAGGTCTTGGCCGTCTTCGACGAGATGCTGTCGCGCGCCCGCGAGGTCCCCGGCGTCGCCGCCGCCAGCCTGGCGGCGAGCCCGCCCTACGGCACGATGTCCGTCACGATGGGCATCGACGTGTTCGGCTACGTTCCCGCGCCGGGGCGCGGAGACACCGTCGTCGGCTTCAACTTCGTCAGCCCGCGGTACTTCGAGACCCTGGGCCAGGACCTGATCCGCGGCAGGGACTTCGACGAACGCGACGAGCGGGGCCGTCCACTCGCGGCCATCGTCAACGAGACGTTCGTCGAGCACTACTTCGACGGCCGGGACCCGTTGGGGAGGCGGCTCCGCCAGGGGGCGGAAGAGCTGGAGATCGTCGGTGTCGTCGCGGACGCGAGAGACCGGGGGGTCAGAAGCGGTCCCGCGGACACCGTGTACGTCCACCGGAAGCAGGGACCTCCGTCGGGGATGACCCTGCTGGTGCGGGCCGGCGACGACCCGGCGCGCATCGTTCCCGCCCTGCTCGCCCTCGCCGGGAGCATCGACCGCCGCATGCCCGTCACCTCCGTGCACACGCTGGACGTCGACGTGGAGGCGGGCCTCTCGTCGGAACGGATGCTCGGCTACCTGTCGGCGCTGTTCGCGGGGCTCACCCTGCTGCTCGCGGGCATCGGGCTGTACGGCGTGCTGGCCTCGGCCGTCGTGCGCCGCACTCGCGAGATCGGGCTGCGGCTCGCCCTGGGCGCGCAGCGGCGCGACGTCGTCGTCCTGCTGGGACGCGAGAGCGCGGTCCTGCTGTTGCTGGGCGTGGCCGCCGGCGGGTGCCTGGCCGTCGCCTGCGCGCGGGTGATGAGAGGCGTGCTCTTCGGCGTCACCGCGACCGATGCTCCTACCCTGGTCGCCGGCATCCTGCTGCTCGGCGGGGTCGCGCTGCTTGCCACCGCCGCTCCCCTGCGCCGCGCGACGCGCGTCGATCCGATGGTCGCCCTGCGGTCGGAATGAGGCTCACCATCGTCGTCCCCGCCTTCGACGACGAGGCGTACCTCGCGCCGACCTGGGCTCTATCCGCGCCGCCGCCGACGAGGCGCGCCCGCGTCGGGCGCTCGAGGAGCCGGCTGCAGCTTCCGCGGAGTGGCATTCCGCGGTGCGTCGGCGCGACGCGCGGGGCCGCTCATGTCAACCAGGGTTGTCGCCGAGGCTTGCCGGCGCCGGCGCGTCCCGGCTCCCGGCCTCTCCGGTGTCTAATCGGAACCCGCGCGGGCACCTCCCGCGATGGCGCCGATGACGGATTGGACCGTGCCCTCCAGGGTATCGAGACGGCCGGTCAGTCGTTCAACGCGGCCGGTCAGCCGTTCGACGCGGCCGGCCAGCCCATCGACCCGTCCTGCCAGCCCATCGACCCGCCCTGCCAGGCGATCCACCTTGCCGTTGACCAGCAGCACGCCCACCGCGCTCACGAGCGAGAGCAACGCCGTGACGAGCGCCGTGAGCAGCGTGAGCAACGCCATCGTTCCCGGTTCCATGTCTCGATGATCCTCCCATCCCTCGTCTTGTGCAACCACGCGACGCCTCTGCGTCACCAGGAACCAAAGACAGAGCAAACCGCATGCCAGTGACCGCGAGCCCGCCGCGCTCGGGATGCGTCTCATCACACGTGGGGCGTCGGGCGAGCCGAGGAAGACAACGTGTAGAATGCGTGCGGCTCGGAGCAAGGGCGGCCGGCCCGGTCGCTGGTTCCGGTCCAAGGAGAGGCGAGACGATGAAACGCTGGATACTGCTGGCGGCGCTTGCACTGCTGCTGGCGCCCGCCGCCGCGGCGGCGCAGGACGCTGGCCCGGTGCGCTCGGCGCACGAGGACCTGGAGCCGGGCACCGATACCGACGACCTCGGCATCACCATCGGCGGCATGCCCGCGAGCTTCCCGGCGCGTCGCTACCCGGCGTCGCACGAGTTTCCGACGGGACCCGAGATCGGCGAGCGGCTTCCGGAGTTCTCGCTGCCGAACCAGCAGGGACGCCTGGTCGATTACCACGCGGATCGGGGCGACTCGAACTCGGTGGTCGTGTTCTATCGCTCGGCCGTGTGGTGACCGTACTGCCGAACGCAGCTGGTCGAGCTGCAAGAGAACCTGGGGCTCTTCGAGGAGGCAGGCATCCGCGTCTACGGCGTGAGCTACGACACGCCGGAGCAGCTCCGGACGTTCGCCGACGAGTACGGCGTGACCTACGATCTCCTGTCCGACGTCGACTCGGCGGTGATCCGCGAGTTCGGCATCCTCAACACCCTGATCTCTCCCGACGATCCGGAGCAGGGCGCCGGCCGCAGCTTCTACGGCCTGCCGTTCCCCGGCGTCTACGTGACCGACGGGAACGGCGTCGTCACCGAGAAGTTCTTCCACCGCCACTACGCCACCCGCGAGTCGGCGGGCACGATTCGCGACTCCGCCCTCGGCGAGATCCTCGCGCGCCACGAGGTGCCGGTCGTCGAGCTGGGGAGCGATCAGGTGAAGATCTCCGTCTTCGTGTCCGACGCGGCGATGCAGTTCGAGACCCAGTCGATGGTCCACGTGCGCTTCGAGCTCGAGGACGGCCTTCACATGTACGGCCGCCCGCTCCCCGACGGCTACATCGCGTCCGAGGTGACGATTCCCGACACCCCGGGCCTGCGGGTGGGGCCGGCGCGGTATCCGCCGACCCACTTGAGAGAGTTCCCGCAACTCGGCGTCACCCTCAACGTCTACGAGGGGGACGTCGACGTCGCAATCCCCGTCACGCCGAACGTGGAGGTGTTCCACCGGTCGAACCCGGACCGGCCGGACGTGGTCGACGTGCCGGTGTCGGTGCTGTACCAGGTGTGCAGCGAGACGATCTGCTACACGCCGAGGACGGAGACGCTGTCGCTGGCGGTGCCGTTCCAGCCTCTGCTGACCGCGGGCGCCCGGCGAGCGAGGTAGGTAGCCTCGACGCTGCGCCGAGGCGTCGCCACGGGCGCGGCAGGGCGCCTCGACGGCACGGCCCGCCGGCGTCGCCGTCCATGGCGAGCCGGTCGGTCGTCGCCGGCGGGGCCGGCGCGGCGCGGGCGATCGTATGGCCATCCACCCGGTCTGGGCGGCGCGTCGCCGGCGCGTCGAGCGGTTGGGGGGCGAGCATCCGCACGCGGCGGAGCTGCTGACCTTCTACGGCGACGTGCTGGCCCTGCAGGAGCCGCTGTACGCGAAGGCGCTGGGGTCGCGGTGGCTGGGCGAGGTGGAGGCCGACGACGGCCGGCCGCCCCGCCTGCGGCTGTCGCGGCTGCCGGAACGGCCGCGCGATCGGGCCTTCGTGCGCTTCGTGCGGGCCGTCCCGGCGTCGGCGACGGACCTGTTGCGGGCCGTCGCGGGGCGGCTCTCGGCGGAGCCCGCCGCGATGTCGGCCCTGCTCGGCGCGGTGCTGGGCGGAGCCCCGGTCGCCCCGGTCGCCGCG
>JAJEEA010000242.1 GCA_022821235.1 Vicinamibacteria bacterium | reverse complement strand
CCTCCCTTCGGTGCGCCCCCCGGCCCGGCCCCGGGCGCCGGCGGTACCGCCGGTTTCGCCGCAACGGCTCCCCGCGTCATCGAGGGGCCCCCGCCGCCGCTCGCCCCGGAGACCCTCGCGCGCGACGCGGCCGGCCGGGTGACCATTCGCGCGGTGCCCCTGAACCAGCCCCTCGACGTCGACGGCAGCCTCGACGAGGGCGCCTACGAGATCGTGCAGCCCCTGACCGGCTTCGTGCAGCAGCAGCCCGACGAGGGCGCGCCGGCGACCGAGCGCACCGAGGCCTGGGTGTTCTACGACGACAGCAGCATCTACATCTCGGGCCGCATGTGGGACTCGGCCCCCGAGTCGCGCTGGGTCGCCAACGAGATGCAGCGCGACTCGTTCCAGATCATCAACAACGACACGTTCAGCGTCGCCCTCGACACCTTCTACGACCGGCGCAACGGGTTCGCGTTCATGGTCAACCCCATCGGGGGGTTCTTCGACTACCAGATCACCGACGAGGGCAACCCCAACAGCGACTGGAACCCCATCTGGGACGTCCGGACGGGGCGCTTCGACGGGGGCTGGACGGTCGAGATGGAGATTCCCTTCAAGTCCATCCGGTTCCCGGGCGGCGAGTCGCAGCTTTGGGGCATCCAGCTCGGCCGCAACGTCCGCTGGAAGAACGAGTGGAACTACATCACGCCCGTCGCCATCTCCGCCGGCCCCGGCATGTTCCGGCTGTCGGCGGCGGGCACCCTGACCGGGCTGCAGGTGCCGTCGGGCAACCGGACGTTCGAGATCAAGCCCTACGGCATCGGGTCGTCGGCCACCGACGTCAGCTCGGACGTCTACAACCAGGGCGACGCCGACTTCGGGGTCGACGTCAAGTACGGCGTGACCGAGAACCTCACGGCCGACTTCACCTACAACACCGACTTCGCCCAGGTCGAGGTGGACGAGGCGCAGGTCAACCTGACGCGCTTCAGCCTGTTCTTCCCGGAGAAGCGCGAGTTCTTCCTGGAGGGCCGCGGCATCTTCGACTTCGGCCGCGGGGTGAGCTTCGGCGGCGGGGGCGGGCCCGGGGGCGGGGGCAGGCCGGGGTCGGGCGGGTTCTTCGGCGGCGGCGACGTGCCCACGGTGTTCTTCAGCCGGCGGATCGGCCTCGAGTCGGGAGCCACGGTGCCGATTCAGGCCGGGGGACGCCTGACCGGCAAGGTCGGCGACTTCACCATCGGGGCCCTGAACATCCAGACCAATGACGTCCTCGACGTCGCCGACCCCACCAACTTCACGGTCCTCCGGCTGAAGCGCGACATCCTGCGGCGCAGCGCGGTGGGCGCGCTGTTCACGGGACGGTCGGTGTCGCTCAAGGGCGACGGGACGAACGAGGCTTACGGGTTCGACGGCGTCTTCTCGTTCTACGACAACGTGAACTTCAACGGCTACTACGCCAAGACCCGGACCCCGGGGCTCGTCGGCGAGGACGAGAGCTACCAGGCCGCGTTCACCTACAACGGCGACCTCTACGCGGTCAGCGTCGACCACCTGCTGGTCGGCGACAACTTCAACCCCGAGGTGGGCTTCATGCGCCGCGACGACTTCCGGCGCACCTATCTGCAGGCCAAGTACGCGCCCCGCCCCGCCGGCATCGAGGCGGTGCGGCAGTTCACGTTCGGGGGCAGCTACGACTACTTCGAGACCGTGGCCGGCGTGCCCGAGACGGAGCTCGCGCAGGCCAACTTCCAGATCGAGTTCGAGAACAGCGACCGGTTCAGCGCCGACGTGCAGCGGAGCTACGAGTTCCTCGACGTGCCGTGGGAGCGGGTGCTGGGCACCGAGTACATGATTCCGGCCGGCGAGTACGTGTTCCGCGACTACTACGTCTCGTACTCGATGGGGGCGCAGCGCCGCCTCTCGGGCAACCTGTCGCTGCAGTACGGCGAGTTCTACAACGGGGAGATCACGTCCGCGGGCTATTCCCGGGGCCGCATCGAGGTCACCCCGCAGTTCTCGTTCGAGCCCAGCATCTCCGTCAACCACGTCAAGCTTCCCGACGCGGAGTTCACGGCCCCGCTCGCCATCACCCGCCTCACCTACACGTTCAACCCGCGCGTCTTCTTCAGCGGGCTGGTGCAGTTCAACCCGGTGCGGGAGGTAGTGAGCACCAACCTGCGCCTGCGGTGGGAGTACCGCCCCGGCAGCGAGCTGTTCGTCGTCTACAACGACCAGCGCGACACCGTGCTCGTGCCGGACCAGCGGTTTCCGATGCTCCAGAACCGCGCTTTCGTTGTAAAGTTCACCAGACTGTTCCGCTTCTGATCGGCGGCCGCCCCGACGCGCGCGAGCCGGCGCGGGCCGGGACGCCGACGCAGGTCGGGACGGGCCGGTGCGCCGCGCGACCGGTGGGCGTGCCGGCCGGGGCATCCGTGTACGGGCAACCGCAATCGCCCCGGTGCCGGTTGGACACGGCGGTCGTTCATTCGCCGTCGGTGGAATTCGCATGCGGAGTGCACACACCATGTCCATTCGTCGCTTGGCTCTCGTCCTGACCGCGGCCGGCAGCGCCGTGGCGATGCTCCCTGCGGCCCCGGCCGGCCTCGCCGCCCAGGGACCGCCGCCCGCGCCGGCCGCCGCCGTCGACTTCCAGCGCGACGTGCGGCCGATCCTGGCCGACAACTGCTTCTCGTGCCACGGGCCGGACGAGGGCACGCGCCAGGCGCGGCTGCGCCTCGACACGCAGGACGGCGCGTTCGGGGCGC
>JAJEEA010000270.1 GCA_022821235.1 Vicinamibacteria bacterium | reverse complement strand
TCGCCCCGGGCGGCGGGCCGGCGCGCGGTCGAGCAGGCGCCCGCGCGGTCCGGCTGCCAGCGGCCACGGCCCGTCGACCGACCGCCGCCACCGGCGCGCAGGGCCGGTGTTCGCGTCGACGGAGGGAAGGAAGGTGGCGCGCCCGGAGGGATTTGAACCCCCGACCTACGGGTTCGAAGCCCGGCGCTCTATCCATCTGAGCTACGGGCGCGCATCTGGAATCAACGACTTACGGCGATCCGTCCGGCAATGCCAGCCGCCTCGGCGTCGCACCGCGCTCCGGCGTACGCCGACGCGCAGGGATCCCAGTGTACTCAAGGGCCGGTCCCGCTCCAACCGGGCGTCCGGCGGTCAGATTCCCGTCGGGTTCGACGAGGCCTCGCCGGCCGCAGAGGCAGGCCTCCGGCACGGGTCCCGCTCCGCCTCCGCCCAGCGGGCCGGCACCCCTTCCCCGGGGTCGGCGTGAGCGCACCCCGGCCGGGGGCTTCGCTCCACCCCGCCCGCCGGCCGGTCACCTTCCGGCGCTCGGCGGCGCCGTTCCCGCAGGGTCCTCACCCGTGCGGCACGGGCCGCCGACCCGCCACTCGAAGGCCCGGCGCGTCGACCGGCGCCGGATTGTTCAGCGCGTCCGCGATGAGCCCGTCGAACTCCGCGAGCCGCTCGGGCGCGAACCGCGACACCTGCGACCGCCACCGCGTGACCTGCTCCACCACCGCGATCTCCGCGCTGCGCTTCGCGAGCGCCGTCCCGGTCGCCACCGCGTGCGCCTGGCCGGCGACGACAGCGTACCAACCCTCCCGCGCCGTGAGCCGGTCGAGCTTCCTGCCCGTGTCCCGCGCCCGTTGCTCGGCCGACGGCAGCAGCCGAGCCTCATCGAGCGTTCCGGACCGCACCTGGCGCAACACGCGATCCGCCAGCGGCTCGTCCGCGGCCCCGGCGTCCGTCGTCGTCGCCGGGCGCCGCGAGGGTTCGGTCGCGCCCGAGACATCCGGGACGTTCGGTTCCACCGGACCGATGAACACCCGCATCCCGATGACGGACGCGATCGACTGGAGGGTCGTGTAGCGCGCGGCCCGGCCGTTGGCGACACTTCGAAGCTGGCCGATGGGAATCCCGGTTCGCTTGGCGAGGGGTCTCAGCCCTTCCTGCCTGATTCGCCGGCGCAACTCCCCGACGAGCGCGTCTATGCCGTCAAGTGCCGCCACAAGTCCACCGCCTCGCCCCCGACCGGAAGTGACCGCCCCCGGCAACGTCGACCCCCGATTCACGTCATGAACGGGCCGGCGAAGTCTCTCGCCACCGCGGCCGTTCGACCCCCGTATCGCCCTTTCGCGTCATGAACGGGCGGGCAGGCTCTCTCTCACCACCGCAGCCGTTCGACCCACGTATCGCCCTGATCCGAGATCCGGAGCTCGAAGCGGTTGAGATGACGCCGCGGGCGGTGTCGTGGCGAGAGCCACGCGAGGCGGGCGTCGACCACGCGGTCGCCGCGGGTGCGGGGCGTCTCCGCCCGAATCCGGCGAATGTCCTCCGACGCGACCCGGAACCACACCTGCTTGGCGTCAGGGTCGAGGTCGGCCCCGAACCCGTGCGTCCCGTTGGGTTCCCGGCAAGGGTCGCGCGGCGTCAGGGCCCGGGTCCCGCCGGGCCGGTCCTCGCGCGTCCCCGCGATGATGATCCTCGTGCTGTGGTCGGTCATGCTCCGCCGGCATCGAGCACGGGCCGTCACGGCGCCCGCCCGGGGGGAGCACGGTGGCCCCTTGCGTCGGATGAATCGGGGGTCGCGAATCCAGGCCGTTGCCCACTCCCCCTCGATAACTGAAACGTCGGAGGCTCAGGAAACGAACAGATCCCGGTAATCTCGGCCAAAGCGGCGAAGCCTGGCGGCGAAGGCGCACGCCGGTCGCGGGACGCGCCGACCGGGAGCCGTCAGCACCGACGCCGCGAATGCGGCGGCCGAGGACAGGCTCGCCTCCGCTGGCGACGGGGCGACGCGGCCGAGGCGCTGACGCCGAATGCGGCCCCGCGCCTCGTCGCCGTCGAACGGATGCCGGCCCGCGACCATCTCGAGCAGCATCACGCACAGGGACCAGACGTCGTCGGCCTCGTCGGCCGGGCGCCCCGACAGCACCTCCGGCAACTGGTAGCGCCACGTGCCGCCCAGGCTGGTGGCCCGTTTCTCGTCGTCGAGTTCCTCTCGCGCGGCCGTAGGTGTTACCCCCCGGTTTTCTTCACTCCGCGACGATCTCAATCACCCCCGAACCGGTCATGTCGCCGAAGGCAGCCGTCACCCGCACATGGCCAACCGCCAGGGCATCCAGGAATGGCGCCTCGGAGTCACGCGACATCAGCCGAAGCAGGCGAGCCTCGCCGGCTACGTTCTCCACGTCGAGCACCCCATCGACAACGACCCACTCGCCGGAATCACGGATCCGAGCGCACACCGCCAACTGCAGCCGGCCGTCCGGCCGGCCAACCGGACCACCGACCATCGTCGTGAACGCACCGTCGAACTCGTCATCCAGACGCACCGCGCACTCGTTGCCCGCACCCGGGTAGACGACCGGCACGATCTCCGCGTAGCGCGCGGACGCCGACCCGAACCCCGCCACCATCGCCGCAATCCTGACGCTCAGTGCGAGCAGCAGAACGCCAGTGAACTTCTCGTTATGCATGCAGCCGCGGGGGCGAGTACGAATTCTCCGGACCAACATGAAGAGCGCACCGGCGCCGATCAGGAGCTCTTCATAAGTGAACACCACATCGAAGTGACTGAGAGAACGGGCGGCGAATGTGACTTCTATAGCCACAAGCAGCACGCCAAGGCCCCCACATAGATAGACAGCGCTCAAGTCGTCGCGGCGAGTGTCGCCGCGCTCAGAAGTGACGTGGTAGTTTACAACCGCCCAACCTGTAATCGCGAATACCATGGCGAGGCACAAAGGCAATAGTAGCTGCAACGGCGGCCGCAACGTGAAAGGCAGGAAACGGATGGCGACGCCAAGTGCATCTGCGAGTGCCAGCCACACGATGAACAGATAGAAACTGCGGACGTTACTCGCTGGCATCATATGCTACTCCAACCCGGAGGGACGGGTCGGTCGACATGGTGCCCCTCTCCTCCTCCCCGGGGAGCGTCCTGTTCGACGGGGACCCTCTCACCGGCTTCTACGTCCGCCGGGCGGGCACGAGGCGCGCGAACCAGACCCACGCGACGCCCGACACGAGGGCCGCGCCGAGGAGCGCTCCCGGCAGGGCGCCGCCGTAGGCCTGGTCGAGGCCGCGGTCGAGCACGCCGGGAACGGTCATCGCGGCGGCGGCGGGGACCACGAGGGCCGGGTGGTCGCGCAGGACCAGCAAGTAGGCTCCCAGCAGCAAGGCCCCGCTGATCAGCCCCACGAACGCCCACGACGCGAGGTTGTCGGGCGTCGTTCCCGGCGCCAGCAACGCCCCGATGAGGACCAGCCCCGCCCCGACCGCGGCCTTCCGGCGCGTCCAGTGCGCGGTGAGCCGGTTCGCCAGGGTGACGGCCAGCAAGGTGACCAGTGCGAGGCCCAGATAGGCCTGCAACGGCGCGAGGGCGGCGGCGAGCCAGGGAGCGGCGAACGATGCCGGCCCGTGCACGGACCACGGAGGCAGGCCGCGGCCGACGGCGGCCGCGGCGAGGGCGAGCGCCCCCAGGGCGCCCAGCCCCACGGCCACACCGGTCCCGATCAGGGACCGCCGGTCCTTCGTCTCGCTCGCCTCGCCGCCTGCCGGCCGTGCGCCGGCCAGCAATCCGAACAGGACCGCCGTCAGCCCGGCGACGACCAGGTTGCCCGCGAGGGAAATGCCAAGCTGGAGCGGCAGCGGCTGTGCCGTGGACAGGCCGTTCATGAGCACCGGCCAGGCGTTCGCCAGGTTCGCGACGTTGGCGAGCAGCACCAGCCCGGCGACGGCGAGGCCGAGCCGGAGGTCGAACATCTTCCGGGTCATGCGGACCACCGCGAGGACCGCGCCCGCCACCAGGAGCAGCCCGAGGACGATGGTCGTGGCGCCGCCGGCTATCTGCAAGGTCGCCCGCCGCTGATCGTCGGCGCGGCGCCAGGCCTCGGGCAGGAAGACATAGCGGCGCGTGTCGACCACCTCGTCGCCGGCAATCTCCACCGCCACCCGAGCCTCGCCGCCCGCGAGGTCGGGGACCGTCTCGTCGCGGAAGATGAACGTCCAGTCCGTCCGCGCGGGACGGCTGGCCGACTCGGCCGAGACCTCCGGCAGGTCCGCCGCCCGGCCGAGCCGGACGATCGCGTCGCGGGACAGCGCGCGGGCGGCTTCCTCGGACAGCGAGGCCCCCGGGGCGCCCTCCGCGAGCCGGTGCTCCCGCCGCCCCGGCGTGCCGTCCGAGGCGATCCACACGATGTGCTCCTCGGCCCGCGCCGCGACGTCGCCCTCGAACCGGGCGTAGCGCACGCGCCAGCCCGTGGCGGCCAGATAGTCGCCGAGCAATGCGCGGTGGGCCTCCTCCCCCGCCTCGCTCCAGACGAAGCGGTGCTGGGGCCCGAGGGCGCCGAAGACCCCACTCGTCTCGGTCCAGGCCGCGGGGTCGACGCCGTGACCGGCGAGCACCTCCCGGGCCGCCGTCACCGCCTCGGCGCGGCCCACCCCGATCCCCGGCGACTCGCTCGGGGTGGCGGCCGCGTACGCCCAGAGCCCGAACCCCACGACGCCCACCGCGGCCACCGCCGGCAGGGCCGGCAGGGCGGCCACCTCGCGCGCGGGGGGCGGCGGCGCCTCGGCCGGCGGCGCCTCGGCCGGCGGGCTCCACCCCGCGTTCCGCAGCGACCCCGGCGCCTCGGTCCAGGCCCCGCCCCGGTAACGGGCCCGCAGCGCAACCCAGAGGGGCGCGAGGAAGATCAGACCGAAGATGGCCTGGTCGATCCACGCGCCCGGCGCGGACGACAGGAACAGCGGAACACTGAACAGCACCGCGTTGAACGCGAAGTGCATGACGATGGCCGGCAGGAGGCCGAAGCGCAGGTACAGCAGGCCGAAGATGGTCGACGGCACGATCAGCTCGACGACCCGCGCGTACGACGGCTGGGTCGGATAGGCGGCGTGGCCGGCCCCGAAGACGAGGATCTGCAGCACGAACGCCCCCGCGATCCAGGCCCGCCGGTTGCCGTACCGATCGCCGATGAGGGCGGCTCCGGCGAGGGGAACGGCGCGGAAGAGGCACTCCTCCCAGAAGCCGGCCTGCAGCGAGAGGGCGAGCGGAGTCAGCCACGGCAGCACCGCCGCCAGCGAGTCGGGGCTGACCATCGCGTCGGACGGCGACCACCAGCCCAGGTAACCGATGGTGACCCAGTAGAAGCCGACGACGAACGCCAGGGCGATGCCGACCATGAGATAGCCGGCCACCGTCTGGCCCAGCACCGACCAGGTTCGGGCGCCGTCCTGCGACCAGCAGCGCCAGAACTGCAGGTGGTGCGGGAACGCCCGCCGCGACAGGCTCTCGGCCGCCATGAACGAGAGGGTGAAGATGCCGGTGAACAACAAGAAGAAGGCGACCTGCGCCGTCACCTGCTGAATCGCGAACGCGGTCTCCGACACCGCGGTGTCGTAGGCCATCCACAGCAGCGGCCACTGGTTGAGCCCGGCGAGGAGCTGCGCGAAGGCGATGGAGACGCCCCAGACGAGCGCCATGCGCCACAGCACCCGCCGCTGCCGCAGCAGCAGGAACAGCCCCACCGCGATGCCGCCGCCGTAGACGAGCAGCATGGCGAAGTTGCCGGCGATGGTGATGCCCTCGTTGGCCGAGCGCATTTCCTCGTAGCGGCGGTCGAAAGCCTCGGGCACCTGGAGAACGTGGGTGAGCTCGGTCAGGCGGTCGCCGCTCACCACCAGGCGCAGGCGGAAGCTGCCCTCGCCGGCCTGCGCGCCGGTGTGCTCGTAGACGAACGTGTGGTCGATCCGGCCGCCGAGGCGCTCGGCCTGCGACGCCTCCACCGGCTCGTAGCGGTCGAGGGGAACGTCCCACGGCGCGCCGGCGCCGGCCTCGGCGATGGCGCGGGCCGCGTCGGGGTCGAGAGCGGCGCCCGGCGCGTCCTCGGCCAGCGTCTCCCGGAACCCGTACGGCGCCCCGTCGGGCCGGAAGCGCACCTCCGCCTCGCGCACCTCGCCGCCGCGGAAGTTGCGGACGACCCACTGGTAGGGGTGGAACGGCCCGTCGCGCAGCAGTCCCGCGAAGGCCTCGGGACCGCCCCCCTCCAGCTCGACGAAGCTGCGGGCGCGGTCGTCCACTCGGAAGCTCGCGGCCTGCCGGTAGTCCGCCGGCCCCCAGTCGAACTCACCGGCGAGCCGCCGCGCCTCCGACAGGGCCGCGGCGCGGTCCATCTCCAGGTCGAGCTCGACGATGGAGAACGCGCGCGGGAAGTTGACGAGCGCGAACGCCGTGCACGCGATGGACAAGGCGGCGAACGCCGCCCAGAAGACGGGCTTCCGGAACATGGATCGACCTCCCGTCGAAGAAGACTATCGCCAAGTCTCGGGGACGCACGCTGTGGTTCGCACACCGTCGACGAGCCGCACCCCTGACGTTGTCCTCCCTCCCGCAAAAGAGGAAGGAGAATCGCGTCTCGGAGGCGACAAGGAAAGAGCTTAGCCGCACAACGGCGCGATGTCACCTTACCAAAAAAGGTGACACCGCACGGAGGAACGCCACCCTGTTTGAAGTGGGTCGTCTATCCATTCATTGCGCATCCGGCACTCGCAGACGCACTTGGTCGCCGCCCTGAGCGCTGCTTGCCTGTGTGGGAGCCTTGGCGCGCTGCTCATGTCCATAGCAGCCATATTCGCCTTCGACTCTCTCAGCCACCTCGACGTGGCCTCCTCTTGAAGATCCGCCGACTCCTTCCACGGGCCGCCCTGTCACCCCGCCTCCAGGCCCGCGAGGACCGCGCGCAGGTCGGCCGGCGCGCCGGCCCGCAGCTCCGCCCACAGGTCGCCGACCCCGGCGAGGCGGTCGAAGACGTTCCCGAGGGTGAAGTCGCGCGGCGACAGGCCGGTCTTCAGCCCGTCGTGCACCTCGGCCCAGGTCAGCGGCGCCGACACTCCCGCGAAGGGGCTGGCGCGGGCGCTGTAGGCGGCGGCGAGGGTCTTGCCGTAGATGTTCTGCAGGTAGTCGATGTAGACGGCGTCGGCGGCGCGCCGCTTGACCATCCGCTCGACCGTCGCGGCCCGCGGATGGCGCGACGCGACGATGGTGGCGACGATCTGGCAGAAGATCATGCCCGCCTGGTAGGGCGTGCCCGGGGGCAGGGGAACGTGGATGTGCAGCCCCGACGCGCCCGAGGTCTTGGCCAGGCAGGGCACGTCGAGCCGGGCCAGCTCGTCGTGCAGCCAGCGGGCGACCTCGACGACCCGGCTGAACGGCGCCTCGGGCATGGGGTCGAGGTCGAGGGCGACCCAGTCCGCCTCGGCGATGTCGGGAAGCCGCGAGAACCACGGGTCCTGCGAGATCACCGCGAGCTGCGCCATCCACGCCAGCGTCTGCAGGGTCCCCCCGATCAGGTAGGGGACGCCGGTGTCCTCGCGCTCGAGGCTCTCGTTCACCGTGACCACCCGGACGCCCTCGGGCAGCTCGTCGGGCGACCGGTGCTGGTAGAACCACTTGCCGTCGATGCCGTTCGGGAAGCGCTTCATGACCAGCGGGCGGTCGGCGACGACCGGCAGCAGGTACGGCGACATGCGCAGGTTGAACCGGACGAGGTCGCCCTTGGTCAGCCCCGGCTCGGGCCAGAACACCTTGTGCAGGTTGCCGACCGGGACCCGGGCGCCGTCGGGCAGCACGAGGACGCCGCGCTTTCGACTCGACTCCAGCGCGCGCAACCGATCGCAGAGCCCGTCGATGGCGGAGTCGGGGGCGGG
>JAJEEA010000251.1 GCA_022821235.1 Vicinamibacteria bacterium | reverse complement strand
GGACCGTCCACTCTCGTCACCGGAGGTGACCCATGCGTTGCGCAGTCTCTCTCACCGCCCTGGCGTGCTTCGCCCTGGCCGCCACCGCGGCCGCCCAGGACCCCTTCGGCGACGTCCCGAACGAGCCGCGCCCCGAGGAGTTCCTCCACTGGGACGCCGAGGCGGTCGCCGGCTTCCAGGGCGAGCTCGACGAGGCCCTTCGCAACGGCGAGGGCATCTGGGACACGCCGTTCGTCGTGGCCACCGCCCTCGCTCGCGGCGACCACCGGCCGCACAGCGTGCAGATCATCCATCGCGCCGGCTACACGCAACCCGAGATCCACACCGCCAAGTGGGACCTCTACGTCGTGCTGAAGGGCGCCGGCACCGTGCGGGTCGGCGGCGAGCGCGTGAACTGGGTCGAGGGTCAGCCTCCCGAGGGCCAGCGGCCGCAGCTCGAAGGCGCCGAGGACTTCGAGGTCACGGAGGGCGACATCCTCCACGTGCCCGCGCGGTCGTGGCACCAGGTGGTGGTGCCGGAGGGCGGAGCGATCACCTATGCCCTGATCAACGTGTTCGAGTGACGACCGGGGCGGGGGTCGAGCCGGCCGCCCACGTCGAGGCCCCGGGCAGGCTCTCGCCGGGCGGCCGGACTCGGCAACGATGCGCGCCCCCTACACCGCCCCGTAGGCGAGCATGGCGTCGGCGACCTTGACGAAGCCGGCGACGTTGGCGCCCCGCACGTAGTCCACGCCGCCCTTGTCGTCGTCGCCGTGGGCGCAGCACTTCTCGTGGATCTCCGCCATGATGGTCCGCAGGCGCTCGTGGACCTCCTCGCGGGACCAGCTCATGCGCAGCGCGTTCTGGCTCTGCTCGAGGCCCGACACCGCCACCCCGCCGGCGTTGGCGGCCTTGGCGGGGCCGAACAGGACGTCGGCGGCGAGAAAGCGACCGGTGGCCTCGAGGCTGCACGGCATGTTGGCGCCCTCGCCGACGGCCCGGACGCCGTTGGCGATCAGGGTGTCCGCGTCACCGGCGTCGAGCTCGTTCTGGGTCGCGCACGGCAGCGCGACGTCGCAGGGCACCCCCCACGGCCTGGACCCGGGGTGATAGGCGCAGCCGAACCGGTCGGCGTAGGCCGAGATGCGCCCGCGTCGGACCTCCTTCAGGTCCTTGACGAACGCCAGCTTCTCCGCGTCGATGCCGTCCGGGTCGTGCACGAACCCGCCGGAATCGGACAGGGTCACGACCTTCGCGCCGAGGTCGACGGCCTTCTCGGCCGCGTATATCGCCACGTTGCCGGAGCCGCTGACGGCGCACGTCAGGCCCCGGAGCCCCTCGCCGCGCCGGCTCAGCATGCTCTCGACGAAGTAGACGCAGCCGTAGCCGGTCGCCTCGGTGCGGATGAGGCTGCCGCCGAAGGCGACGCCCTTGCCGGTGAGGGTGCCCGCGAACCGGTTGTTGATGCGCTTGTACTGGCCGAAGAGGTACGAGATCTCCCGCGCCCCGACCCCGATGTCGCCGGCCGGCACGTCGACGTCCTCGCCGATGTGGCGGGCGAGCTCGGTCATCATCGAGTGGCAGAACCGCATGACCTCGGCGTCGCTCTTTCCTTTGGGGTTGAAGTCGGCCCCGCCCTTCGCCCCGCCCATCGGCAGCCCGGTGAGGCTGTTCTTGAACGTCTGCTCGAAGCCGAGGAACTTCAGCACCGACAGGGTGACGTCGCGGTGGAACCGCAGCCCCCCCTTGTAGGGGCCGATGGCGTTGTTGAACTGCACGCGGTACGCGCGGTTGGTGCGGACGCGGTTGCGGTCGTCGAGCCAGCACACCCGGAAGACGATGACGCGGTCGGGCTCGGTCATGCGCTCGAGGATGCCGCCCTCGGCGTACCGCGGGTGGTCGCGCATGAAGGGAATCAGCGAGCCCATGACCTCCTTCACCGCCTGGTGGAACTCGGGCTCGCCGGGGTTGCGGCGAGTCAGCCCCCGCATGAAACGGTCGAGGTCCAGGTCGGCCATGACGTCCCGCTCTCTCCATCCGATCCCGGTCGGCCGTGACGCCCGGGTCTCTCGATGCGACGCAGGCGGCACCGGGGACCGCGGCGGACATCCACGCCCCGGCCGGCCGTGACGCCCGGCTCCCCGCCACCCGCCGCCGTTGCGCGGCCGAAGCGCCTCAAGCGCCTCGGCGGGTCGAGCCCGGGTCCGCCGCCGGCTCCGTCTCCGACAGATCCTTCAGCTCCCGCGACACCCGAACGTACTCTTCGTACCGGCGCTGATACTGCTCGAGCTTCTCCCGCTCCAGGGCCTCCAGGCGGGCCCGCAGCGGCGGCGCCGTCTCGTCGGCGGCTCGTTCCAGCTCCGCCTCGACGGCCTCGCGCCGGGCGCGATGCTCCGCGTCCTGCCGGCGTTCCCAGTCGAGCCAGTCGGTGCTCCACCGGGCGTGCGCCGCCTCGAGCTCCGCCCGACCGAACGGAAAACGGCGTTGCCCGTCCCCGTCCAGCACCGCGAAGGCCTGCGGAAAGGCCCGCCGGCCCGCGAGGGCGACGGGGTACCAGGCCAGCAGGGCCCGCGGGTCGGCGCGGGCCCGCTCGCAGGCGGGGCCGAAGGTCGCGAGCAGCCCGAGGAGCTGCGCCTCCCGCCGCCGGGCGGCCAGGGCGTTCCCGACCAGGAACGCGCCGACCCCGATGGCCGCGGCGACCGCCAGCAGCGCCAGCTCGACCATGGTGCGCTCGAGAATCAGTACTGCAGGCCGACGACGAGCGGCGTCTCTCCCAGCCGCTTGCGCCCGTCGAGGAAGGTCAGCTCGACGAGGAACGCGACGCCCACCACTTCCCCCCCGGTCCTCTGCACCAGATCGCGGGCGGCGGCGGCGGTGCCGCCCGTGGCGAGGAGATCGTCGACGATGAGCACCCGCTGGCCGGTCTCGATGGCGTCCACGTGGATCTCGAGAGCGTCCGACCCGTACTCCAGCTCGTAGGACTGCCGGAGGGTGGCGGCCGGCAGCTTCCCCGGTTTCCGGACGGGCACGAAGCCGGCGCGCAGCCGGTCGGCGATCGCCGCGCCCAGGATGAACCCGCGGCTCTCGATGCCCGCCACCAGGTCGATGCGCTCGGCGCGGAACGGCTCGGTCAGCCCCTCCACCACGTCCGACAGGCCGGCGGCGTCACGGAGCAGGGTCGTGATGTCGCAGAAGTTGATGCCCGGCTTCGGAAAGTCCGGAACGTGCCGAATCTTCGCCTTCAGGTGCTCCATGTTGGATCTCGCCGTCCTCTGCTCCCCGCCGTCCCCGTCCGCGGCGCGGTCGGATGGGCCGTGCGCCCGGCGCCGCGCCAGCCGCCCATCGCCGCCTTCGGTTCCGCCGGGCGCCCAACCGACCTTCCAGGAAGTCCGGCGCCGTTCCACGGCGCAGACTCCTCGCCCGCCCATCGTCGCCTTCGGCTCCGCCGGGCGCCCAACCGACCTTCCAGGAGTCCGCGCCGTTCCACGGCGCAGACTCCTCGCCCGCCCATCGTCGCCTTCGGCTCCGCCGGGCGCCCAACCGACC
>JAJEEA010000420.1 GCA_022821235.1 Vicinamibacteria bacterium | reverse complement strand
GTTCCAGGCCAAGGACGGGTCGAACAAGGCGAACGGGCGCGACGTCACCTTCGCCGACGGCAGCAAGCTGTTCCTCGGCTCGTCGGGCACCGGCGCCCCGCGGGACGGCCGCGACCCGACGGAGCCTCCGAGGTAGGCCTCGCGGTGGCCCGCCGCCCCGGGGCGGTCCGGTCGGTCGCGGGAAGGTGCGGCGGTCGGTCGTGGGCCCGAGGGGCTGCGGCGGCGGCCCCGAGTTGCTAGAATTGGCACAATTCTCCGTGGAAAGGAAGTCGGATGCGCATCTATATCGCAACAGCACTCGCGGCAATTCTCTTCTCGCTCTCCCCGTCGACAGTCCAGGCCCAGGCGCCGCCGCCGCCCGCCGCCGAGGAGTCCGGCGCGCTGATGCAGGAGGACGGAGGGCTCCTCATCGACCGGATCGATCCGGAGCGCCTGCGGCAGATCCGGAGCGAGCGCACCCGCCAGTTCATCCTGGGCGCCGGTCTGATGGCGGCCGGGGGCCTGGTGGGCTTCACGCACAACGAGTGGGTCGTCGACGAGGGCGTCGTCGGCATCGCGATTGCCGCCCTGGGGTTGGCCGCGATCATCGAGCCGGTGACGTGGCGGAACCTCGAGGTCAGGACGACCATGAGCGGCCTGTCCCTGGCGTGGTGACGCGGGGAGGCGACGCCGTGCGAGGCGTTCGGTCACCGGCGGACGGCTGAGCGACCGACGGCGGTGTCCCGGCCGGCGCCGAACCGGCTGCCTCGCTCGCCGTGTGGACCGCCGGCGGGATGGAGGCGGTCTCGCGGCCCGTGTTCGCCGTCCCGTACGGCGTCTGGCCCGCGGCCCTGAACGGCGTCCACGGCTCGTCCGGCCGCGGTGGGGCGTCGCGCAGGACCTCCCGGCTGTACTTCCCGGCGAATCGAAGGAGGCTCGCGTTCATCGCGAGCGTGAAGGAGAAGCATCATGCGGAACCGGAGGATCGCCCTGATCGTCGCCGCCGTCGTCGGTCTGCCCTTCGTCCTCGCCGGTTGCGCGGAGATGCCCGCCCCGGCGGCCGAAGGCGGGTCGACGTCCGCCCCCCCCGCCGCGCCGGCGGAGGACGCGGCCGCCCCGGCCGGCCTCCCGCGTGGCCCCATCGTCGGCATCTACCGGCTCGCCGGGCGCAACGTCAAGGACGAGAGCGGCGCGTGGGTCCCCGTCGAGGACTTCAACTCGCTCGGGTACATCACCTACAGCGACACCGGGTACATGGCGGTGAACGTCATGCCGCTCGATCGGGAGCCGTTCTCCGACGACGGGCCGACGCCCGAGGAGGTGCAGGCGGCGCTGGAGGGCTACACCGCCTACTTCGGCCCGTTCAGCGTCAACGAGGACGACGAGGGCGGGTTCCTGGTCCACCACCGCATCGGCCAGATCAACCCCGGCGCCGAGGTCGACGCCAAGCGGTTCTACGACATCGACGGCGACCGGCTCATCCTCACCCCCGCGGCGGCCGACGGGACCAAGAGCGGCGGCGACCGGCAGGTCGTCTGGGAGCGGTTGCCCGCCGCCGAGCTGTCGGAGGAGGCGCAGCGCTTCGTCGGCTTCCGCCAGCTCCTCTACACGGACCGGTACGAGGATCGGGGCAGCGAGTTCTGGCGCGGGGATCGGAACGACAGCCGGGCCGGATCCTGGATCATCTACACCCCGACCGGCCACATGATGGTGCACCTGATGGCGCGCGAGGGGCGCACCCCGTACGCGGCGGCGACCCCCACGCCGGACGAGGCGATGGCCGCCTACCGGACCTACGGCGGGTACTTCGGGACGTTCACCGTCCACGAGGACGCCGAGCCGCAGTACGTCGTGCACCACCAGGAGGGCAGGACCCGTCCCGTCGAGGGGGTGACGGACGCGGAACGGCTGTACCACCTCGAGGGCGACGTCCTGCGCCTCGGCGGGCGGCCGCGCACGACCGACGACGGTGATCGGGTGGGCGGCAGCCTCTACTGGGAGCTGCTGCCGCACCGGCCGGAATAGCCCCGCGGGTGCGCTTCCGGTCGCCCGACGGACGGGGAGCGGGTAGAGCGACGAGCGGCCCGTGCCCGTCGGGCCGGTGCCTCGCGACGCGCGTCCCCGCCGGTTCCTCGGCCAGGGTTGCCCATCGGGGCCCGTGACGCCGCGCCCCTGCCCGTTCCACGGGTCAGGCTTGCCCGCCGGGGCCTGTGCTTCGTGACGCCGCGCGCCCGCCGGTCCCACGGCCAGGGTTGCCCGTCGGGGCCTGTGCTTCGTGACGCCGCGCCCCTGCCGGTCCCACGGCCGGGGTTGCCCGCCGGGGCCGGTGCCTCGTGACGCCGCGCCCCCGCCGGTCCCTCGGCCCGGATTGCCCGTCGGGGCGGGTGCCTCGTGGCGCCGCGCCCCCGTGGCGTTGCGCCCCTGCCGGGCCGACGGCTACGGTCCCGGAATCGCGCCTCCGGTAGTGAGGCGAATCCGGTAGAGCCCGGTGCGGGCGGTCATGTAGAGGGTGCGTCCGTCGTCGCCCCACGCCACGTTCGCCGGCACCTCGTCGGGCATGATCGACCCGAGGTGCGTGCCGTCGGGGGCGATCACCCACACCCCGCCGGGACCGGTGGCGAAGAGGTTGCCGGCGTCGTCCACCTTCAGGCCGTCGGCGGCTCCCTCGGCCGTCTGGTCGTTCACGTCGAAGAAGACCCGCGGGTTCGACACGCCGTCCTCGCCGAGGTCGTACGCCATCCACACCTTCTGCTCGGGGTCGGAGTTCGCCACGTAGAGCACCGACTCGTCCGGCGACAGGGCGATGCCGTTCGGGCGGGACTGGTCCCGGTACAGCAGCTCCAGCTCTCCGTCCGGGCTCAAGCGGTAGATGCCGTTGAAGTCGAGCTCGCGCAGCGGCGAGGCGTCGCGCCCCTCCAGCGCCGATCCGGGATCGGTGAAGTAGAGCCGGCCGTCCGACGCGTAGGCGGCGTCGTTGGGGCTGTTCAGCCGGCTCCCGTCGAAGCTGTCGACCAGGGTCGTCCGGGTGCCGTCCGCCTCGACCCGCGAGATGAGCCGGTTGCCGTGCTCGCACATGACGAGACGGCCCTCGGCGTCGAGGGTCAGGCCGTTGGAGCTGACCGACCGCAGGCCGGTCCGGTCGCCCTCGAACACCGGCTCGATGACGGGGCTCGTCCCCCCCGACTCGGTCCACTGGTAGACGCCGTTGCCGCGCACGTCCGAGAACAGCAGTCGCGATTCGGCGCGGTCCCAGACCGGCCCCTCGGTGAAGACGAAGCCGTCGGCGAGCTTCTCGATGCGCGCGTCGGCCGGCACGAGCGCGTCGAATCGGGGGTCGACCCGGAGGAGCGTCCCGGCGCCGGTGTCCGGGGTGTCCGGGGCGGTCTCCGCCGGTTGAGCCGGTTCGGCGCCGCCGCACGCGGCGGCGACGCATCCAAGCAGGACGAGCGCCGGTCTTGTCATCTTCTCTCCTCGGTTGTCGATCGACGGTTCGCCGGTGATTCTACGCGAGGGCCGCATTCAAGCAGGACGGGCGCCGGTCTTGTCATCTTCTCCTCGGTTGTCGATCGACGGTTCGCCGATGTTCCTGCGCGAGGGCCGCACCACGTCGAGCGCATGGTGTTTCCATCTCCCGACGGCGACGGCGACGGCGACGGCGACGGGCGGCGGGGACGGGCGGCGGGGACGGGCGGCGGGGCCGACGGCCCGCGCCGGTCAGGGCGCGCGCCGTACGGTCACGGGCAGGCCGTTGAAGGCGGCGTTGCCGCTCAGCGCATCCAGGTGACGCTCGCTCGTCACGTCGTTCGCGCTGACGCCGGCGTGCGCGCGCGCGACGCTGAGACGGGCGCCCCCGCGGTGGTGTCCCCAGCCGTGGGGCAGGCTGACGACGCCGGGACGCATCGCGTCGGTCACCTCGACCGGGACGGTCACCGCGCCCGCCTCCGAGCGGAGCTCCACGAGGTCGCCGGTGAGGAGCCCGCGGGGGGCGGCGTCATGGGGATGCATGAGCAGCGTGCATCGGGGACGTCCCTTCACGAGACGCGGGCTGTTGTGCATCCAGGAGTTGTTGCTCCGGGACTGGCGTCTCCCGATCAGCACCAGGCCGCTCGCCGGGCCTTCGTCGGCCTCGGTCAAGAGCCGGTCGCGCGCCTCGCGCAGGAAGTCGGCCGGGGCGATGTCGATCCTGCCGTCGGGGGTGGCGATGCGCTCGGCGACGCGTCCGGGTTGCAGGGGCCCTAGGTCGAGGCCGTGCGGTGCGTCTCGCAGCCCGGCGAGGGTCAGGCGGTAGGGCCCGGCGCGCAGCAGCAGGCCGAGGAGGCGCTCGGGCCGCAGCGTCCTCGCCGCCCAGGCGACGGGTCGGCGGAGCGGACGCGGCGCGAGCGCGCGTCCGCCCAGCTCGCCCAGGATCTCCCAGTCGTGACGCTCGTCGGCCGTCCGTGCGATCACCGGCTCGACGTACTTCGCGACGTTGCG
The DNA here is from genome assembly GCA_022821235.1 of Vicinamibacteria bacterium. Classification (GTDB taxonomy): domain Bacteria; phylum Acidobacteriota; class Vicinamibacteria; order Vicinamibacterales; family UBA8438; genus JAJEEA01. The sequence continues at coordinate 1,160 of JAJEEA010000420.1, read as the reverse complement.
CACCGCGAAGGCGTTGAGGGCGAGGTCGTAGTGCGCGCGAGAGAGCGGGGGCGCGGGCGGCAGCAGGACGTGGGCGTGGCGCGTGGTCTCGTTGAGGTACGGATCGATCGAGACCACGAGGTCCAGGGACGGCAGCGCGCGCTCGAGACGGCGTCCGTGCGGAGCCGACAGCACGGGGTTGCCGGCCACCGTGACCAGCGCGCGGACCGACCGCGGGCCGGCCGATTCGATCTCGTCGGCGAGCCCGGCGACGGGCAGCTCGCCGCCGAACTCCGGCAGACCGCGGCGCGAGCTCCGCCACCGATCGAACGTCCCGCGCCAGCCCAGCCGGGCGGAGATCCCGAGGACGTCGACGGCCGGCGTCGGCAGCAGCAGGCCGCCGATCTCGTCGACGCGTCCCGTCACGAGGTTCAGGGCCTGCTGAAGCCAGGCCGCGAGCGTCCCGTGACGCTGCGTGCAGAGCCCCACCCGGCCGTAGCACGCCGCGCGCTCGGCGCCGGCGAACTCGGCGGCGAGGCGGCGTATGACGGAAGCGGCGATGCCGGTCGACCGGGCCGCGCGTTCGGGAGGCAGGTCGCGGACGAACGCGGCCAGCGCGTCGAGCCGCCTCACGCGTCCGGCGAGCCGCCCGAGGCGCGTCGCGTGCTCGCTGAAGATGACGTGGAGCATGGCGGCGAGCAGCAGGGCATCGGCGGCGGGCCGGACGGGGAGATGCTCGTCGGCCACGGCGGCGGTCTCGGTACGGCGCGGATCGACGACGACCATGCGGCCTCCGCGGGCGCGAATGCCGTCGAGACGGCGGCGCATGTCGGGCGCGCTCATCAGGCTGCCGTTGGACACGACGGGGTTCGCCCCGACGATGAGGAAGAAGTCGGTCCGGTCGACGTCCGGCACCGGAATCAGCCCGAAGTGCCCGTACATGCGCAGCGCCGCCAGCATCTGGGGCAGTTGGTCGGTGGAGCTCGCCGAGTAGACGTTCCTCGTCCGGAGCGCCTGTCTGAAGGCGAGCCCGTGGGTCAGGAGGGGTGCACGTCAGATTCGTGAGATGGCTGTCAGGCGGCCTTGGCGGCTCGTCGTTCCCAGAAATCCTCGAAGCGGCCGCTGAGCACGCAGCACCGCAGGGCGATGATGGCGTTGGCCCCGGCCACCGTCCAGTGCAT
>JAJEEA010000163.1 GCA_022821235.1 Vicinamibacteria bacterium | reverse complement strand
GTTCCAGGCCCCGCCCATGACAGCCGAAATCGCCGCCCACGCCCCGCGCATCGAATCCATGACCGCGCCTCCGGACTGTAACAAGAAAAAAAACAGAGACGCAGACTCTCCGAAGGAGAGCGTGCGTCCCGAGCCGCGCGTCTTATACCAGACCAAGAATGCGAAGAGAAACCCCGCTTGCCCCCCGCTTGCGCGCATCCGCGCGCCGCAGTCCATCCGTGGCACCACATGACAACCCCCGGCCGCGTGCGCGCGCTCAAACCGCGCGGAGGAGCGCAGACATGTCCTTAGACTTCATATCCCGGCAAAGCCACCCTGCCGCCATGACATGGCGGGTCCGGATCGCCGAGGAGTTCGAGCCCGAGTTCTTCGCTCTGCAGCAGGAGGTTCAGGATACGATCCTGACCCTGACGCGCCTGCTGTGGCAGTTCGGGCCGCAACTGGGCCGACCGCAGGTGGACACGCTGAACGGAGCGCGACACGCGAACATGAAGGAGATGCGGCTCAGCGCGGCCGGCGGCGAGTGGTGGGTCGCCTTTGCGTTCGACCCCGTGCGCCGCGCGATGCTTTTCGTGGCAGGCGACAAGTCGGGCGGCGGCGAACGGCGGTTCTACCGCGAATTGATCCGCAACGCCGGTCATCGGCTTCGCGCCGGCGCAGGACCGCCCCCAGCTTCGCAAGGTCTTCCGCCCCGAGCAGGCGCCCGCGTGGCGCCCGTCTCGTCCGCGATACGCTTCATAAGCCGAGGACATGAGAGACGACCCTCCGTCAGGCTTCGAGATGACGCCGCACGGCGACGCGCGCGGCAAGGCTGCCCACCGGCCCCAGAATGAGCGACATCCCGTAGGCCAGACCCGCCATCAGGATGATCGCCGGCCCGGACGGCAGGCTGAAAAGGACCAGCGCGGCGTCTTCGCGGGATCACCGCACCGTGGCGCCCGCGATCGAGCCGGGTTAGCCTTCGGCATCGATGCTGCGGAACCTGCACGGAGACAAGGACATGGAAACCGTCCGGACCGGGATGCCGGCGGACGTCGTGCTCCCGGCGAGGCGCCGGTCATGACCCTCGCCCGCTTCCACCCCGCCGTGGCGTCGTGGTTCGCGGCGAATCTCGGCGCCCCGACCGCGTGCCAGGAACAGGCCTGGGAGGCGGTGTCCGCGGGCCGTCACACCCTCATCGCCGCGCCCACCGGCTCGGGCAAGACGCTGGCCGGATTCCTCACCGCCATCGACGCGCTGGTGCGCGCGAGCCGCGGCGCGCCGCTGCCCGATGCGACCCGGGTGCTCTACGTCTCCCCGCTCAAGGCGCTCGGCAACGACGTGCACAAGAACCTGGAGGTGCCGCTCGAAGGCATCGATCGCGCGCTCGCCGAGGCCGGAGAGCCGGGCTCGGGGATACGGGCCATGGTGCGCACCGGCGACACCCCGGCCTCGGCCCGCGAGGCCATGCGCCGGCAGCCGCCGCACATCCTGGTGACGACGCCGGAGTCGCTCTACATCCTCCTCACCAGCGAGGGCGGACGGGCCATGCTCGCGAGCACCGGCACCGCGATCGTCGACGAAATCCACGCCGTCGCCGGCAACAAGCGCGGCGCCCACCTCGCGCTCTCGCTCGAACGCCTGGACGCGCTGGCCGGGCGCCCCGTCACCCGCATCGGACTGTCCGCGACCCAGCGCCCGATCGAGACCGTCGCGCACTTCCTCACCGGCTGCGACGCGGGCCGGCCGCGCGAGTGCACCATCGTCGACACCGGCCACCGCCGCGAGCGCGACCTCGCGCTGGAGCTGCCCGACTCGCCGCTCGAAGCGGTGATGTCCGGCGAGACGTGGTCCGAGGTCTACCGGCGGCTGTGCACCCTCGTCGAGGCGCACCGCACCACGCTCGTGTTCGTCAACACCCGGCGCATGGCGGAGCGGGTGGCGCGCGCGCTGACCGAATCGCTCGGGGAGGAGAACGTCACCTCGCACCACGGCAGCCTGTCCCGCGAGCGCAGGCTGGTCGCGGAGCAGCGGCTCAAGGCCGGCGATCTCAAGGCGCTGGTCGCCACCGCCTCGCTGGAGCTCGGGATCGACATCGGCGACGTCGATCTCGTCTGCCAGCTCGGCTCCACGCGCTCGATCTCGACCTTCCTGCAACGCGCCGGGCGTTCCGGTCACGCCGTGCACGGCACGCCGAAGGGCCGGCTGTTTCCGCTGACCCGGGACGAGCTCGTCGAGTGCGCCGCCATCCTCGACGGGGTGCGGCGCGGGGAGCTCGACCGGCTCCACGTTCCACGCCAACCGCTCGACGTCCTTGCCCAGCAGGTGGTCGCGATGGTCGCGGCCGAGAGCTGGAACGAAGACGCGATGCTCGCCGCCATCCAACGGGCGTGGCCCTACCGCGATCTCGACCGCGAGCAGTGGCGCAAGCTCCTGTCGATGCTCGCCGGCGGGTTCTCGACCCGGCGCGGCCGGCGCTCCGCGTACCTGCACCGCGACGTCGTCAACCGCGAGCTGCGGGCCCGGCGCGGCGCCCGTCTCACCGCGATGACCTCGGGCGGCGCCATTCCCGACAACGCCGACTACGACGTCGTGCTCGAGCCGCACGGGACCTACCTCGGCTCGGTCAACGAGGACTTCGCGATCGAGAGCCTTCCCGGCGACATCTTCCAGCTCGGCAACACGTCATGGCGCATCCTGCGCGTGGAGCGCAGCTCGGTGCGGGTCGAGGACGCGCACGGCCAGCCGCCGAACCTCCCGTTCTGGCTCGGCGAGGCGCCCGGGCGCACCGAGGAGGTCTCCGACGGCGTATGCAGCTTGCTCGGCCGGCTCGCGCAACGGTTCGAGGCGGCCGGGGCCGAGGCCGCCACGCCCGAAGCCCGCGGCCGGTTCGCGCGCGAGCTCGCGGATCGCACCGGGATCGGAGCCGGCGCCGCCGAGCAGGTAGTCGACTACCTCTGCACCGCCCACGCCGCGCTCGGCGCGCTGCCGGACCGGGACACGGTGGTGCTGGAACGGTTCTTCGACGAAAGCGGCGGCATGCAGCTCGTCATCCATTCGCGGTTCGGCAGCCGGCTCAACCGCGCGTGGGGCCTCGCGCTGCGCAAGCGGTTCTGCCGCAAGTTCAACTTCGAGCTCCAGGCCGCGGCCACCGAGGACGCCATCGTGCTCTCGCTCGGCGAGACCCACAGCTTCGCGCTCGAGGAGGTGAGCCGCTACCTCTCGCCGGAAACGGTGCGCGACGTCCTCACCCAGGCGCTGCTCGACGCGCCGATGTTCGACGTGCGCTGGCGGTGGAACGCGAACGTCTCGCTCGCGATCCCGCGCTTTCGCGGCGGCGGCAAGGTTCCGCCGAACATCCAGCGCATGCAGGCCGAGGATCTCGTCGCCGCGGTGTTCCCGGACCAGATCGCGTGCGTCGAGAACCTCGCGGGTCCCCGCGAGATCCCCGATCACCCCTTGGTGGAGCAGACGATCGCCGATGCGCTGACCGAGGCGATGGACGTCGACGGGCTCGAAGCCCTGGTGGCGCGCCTTGCGGCCGGCGAGGTTCGAGTCCTCGCCCGCGACCTCACCGAGCCCTCTCCGCTCGCGGCGGAGGTGCTCGACGCCCGTCCGTACGCGTTCCTCGACGATGCGCCGCTGGAGGAACGCCGCGCCCGGGCGGTGACGATGCGCCGGGGACTCGATCCGGAGTCCGCCGCCGACATCGGGCGGCTGGACGCGAGCGCGATCGACCGGGTCAGGGAGGAGGCATGGCCCGGCGCCGCCGGCATCGACGAGGTGCACGACGCGCTCGTGGTGCTCGGCTGCGCCACCTCCGCCGAGGCGATCGCGGGGCGCCTCGCCGACCTCGCCACCGCTGCGCGCCGGCTTGCGGGCGGCGAGCGCCCGGGATGGAGCGCCCACCTCGACGCCCTGGCCGCGGCCGGGCGCGCCACCCGTTTTCGCACGAACGGCGGCGCGGTGCTCTGGTGCGCGGCGGAGCGCCTCGCTCTGGTCGATGCCGCGCTCGGCGGCGGCCGCGCCGAGCCGCCGCTCGCGTTGCCCGAGGAGCTTCGCGCCGCACCCGCTCGCGACGCCGCCCTGATCGAGCTGGTACGGGCCCGTCTCGGATGTCTCGGGCCGGTCACCGCGGCGAGGCTCGCCGCCGATCTCGGAATCACTCCGATCGATGTCGAGGTCGCGCTGGTCGGGCTGGAGTCGGAGGGGACCGTGCTGCGCGGGAAGTTCACACCGGGAACCCCTTCGCTCGAGTGGTGCGAGCGGCGCCTCCTCGCCCGCATCCACCGGTACACCCTCGGCCGCCTCCGGCGCGAGATCGAGCCGGCCACCCGGGCCGAATTCGCCCGCTTCCTGTTCGAATGGCAGCGGGTGCGGCCCGACGACCGGCGCGAGGGAGACGAGGCGCTGGCGGCCGTCGTGGCCGAGCTCGAAGGATTCGCGGCGCCCGCCGCGGCGTGGGAGACGGAGATTCTGCCGGCCCGGATCGTCGGCTTCACGCCGGACATGCTCGACCGGCTGTGCCTCGCCGGCCGCGTCTCGTGGGCGCGCCCGGCCCCGCCGGTCCGGGAGACGCGGGGCCGGTCTTTCGGCCCGATCCGCTCGACTCCTATCGCCCTGTTCTCCCGGCCCGGGCGCCGCCACGCACCGTTGTGGCTCGCGCCGGCGGCCGGAGATGCGGAACGATCGGCGAAATCCGAAACCGCCGGCGGGGGTGCTCCCGACAACGCGGGCGCCTCGCCCGCATCGCTCTCCTTCGGCGCCGGCGGCATCCTCGCGTGTCTGCAGGCCCGCGGCGCATCGTTCTTCGACGACATCCTCGACGAGACCGGCGCGCGCGCGCCGGACGCGGCCGCCGCCATCGGCGAGCTGATCGCGCGCGGACTCGTGAGCGCGGACGGATTCGCGGGGCTGCGGGCATTCACCGGCACCTCCGCCCGCCGCCTGCGCGCCGTCGCCGAAGCCGGCCGATGGTCCTGCGTGCCGCGGCGCACGGCCGATGCGGCCGCCGTCGAGGGCGGGGTCGAGGCCGTCGCACGCACCCTGCTGCGGCGTTACGGCGTAGCGTTCAAGCCGCTCCTCGCACGCGAGTCGTTCGCCGTGCCGTGGCGCGACCTGCTGCGCGAGTTCCGCCGCCTGGAGGCGCGCGGCGAGATCCGCGGGGGCCGATTCGTGGCCGGCGTCACCGGCGAGCAATACGCCTTGCCCGAAGCGGTCGAGACCCTGAGGAGGGTCCGCCGCGCACCGGCGGACGGCGCGCTGGTGACGGTGAGCGCCGCGGACCCGCTGAACCTCACCGGCATCGTCTGCCTCGGCGAGCGAATTCCCGCCGGCGCCGCCACCCGGATCGCGTTCCGCGACGGCGTGCCGGTCGCGACCCAGACCGGCACCAGGAAGATCGACCTGCTCGAACCGCTTGCACCGGAACAGGAGTGGGCGGCGCGCCATGCCCTGCTGCGCAAGCGCATGCCCGCCCTGCCCGCTCGGCCGGTGTGACGGCGGCGCGCGGCTACTTCACTGCCGGTCACCGGAGTCGCCGGAAAGTCCCGCGGGCGGCAGGAAATCGGCGAGCGCGTCGAACCACCGCACCAGCGCCGGCAGCCCGTAGGAGGCGTTTGCGGGGCTCGGGTTGGGGGTGACGAAGATACGGGCGCGGCCGATTGTCCCAGGCTGCGGACCCCAGTCGACCCTTCCGGCGATGCGACGTCCCGCGTGGCGGGCGAAGGCGCGCCATGCCTGCGCGCCCTGGAACCACACGACGCCGGGGTCGAGTCCGAGGATCATCGCCTCGAGGCGCGCCGCACCTTCGCGGAACTCCCCGGCGCGAAGCTCCGCGCTGCCGGCGGTGGGACGCTTCACGATGTCGGTGAAGCCGATCCCGTAGCGTTCGACGAGCACCGCGACGGCATCGGAACCCGGCTCCAGCGGGGCGTCGACCAGCCGCGACGCGTTGAGGGCCGGCCAGAACCGGTTGCGTGGATTGGCGAAGCAGAATCCGGCACGCACGGAGGGCAGCGAGGGATTGATGCCGACGGCGAGCGCGCGGAGCCCTTCCCGGACGGCATCGGGCAGCGTGTTCACGGCCGCGCGCGATCAGCGTTGGTGCACCACTCGGCGCAGATGCTCCGTTTCGGCGCGCGGCTGCGCCGATTCCGTGGAACTTTCGGCGCCACGTTCGAACCCAACCCCTTGAAGCGTCGTCACTCGCGAACATGGCATGATACGTGCTTCAGGCAGTCGACGACCATCCAGGGAGAGGCTTACATGCATCTCATCACCGCGATCATCAAGCCGTTCAAGCTCGACGACGTGCGGACCGCGTTGTCGGAGATCGGCATTCAGGGCATGACCGTCACCGAGGTCAAGGGATTCGGCCGCCAGAAGGG
>JAJEEA010000070.1 GCA_022821235.1 Vicinamibacteria bacterium | reverse complement strand
GGCCAGCGCCTGGCGACGCGGCACGCCGAGCCGGCGGTAGAAGGCGATCGCGTGCCGCGCCTGGCGATGCACCAGCACCGCGAGCCCCGCGAGCACGCCCGGACCCGCGACGATCCCCATCAGCACGAACATGAGCGTCGTGGTCGTCACACCGCCTCCCCGCTTCCCGGCCCTAGCGCGCGCCGCGCGCCGCGATGGCCTTCGCGATCAGCAGACCGGCGACGATGAGCCCCGTGCCCACCTGGAGCAGGGTCGTGCCCCGCTCGGTGTGGAACAGCATGGCCACCGACTCCGGCGCGATGAAGCGCTGCGCCACCAGGATGATCACCGGCATCACCGTCAGCACCAGCAGCGTGAGGCGCGTCTGCGCGGTGGACGCGTGCGCTTTCAGCGCGGTCTTTCGCCGCTCGCGCAGCGTCGCCGCAAGATTCGCGAACGCGCCCGAGATCCCGCCGCCCGCGCGGCGCTGGAGCCGGAGCACCGAAGCGAACATCGTGAACTCCGACAGGCGCACCCGCTCGGTCGTCAGACGCAGCGCCGTGTCGGCGTCGAGCCCCGCGAGCAGGGCATCGCAGACCTCCTTGAGCACCGGTCGCACCGGGGGCTGCACTTCCTCGGCTACCACCGAGAGCGCCTCCACCGCCGGGACGCCGGCGCCGGCGAGGCGCACGATCTGGTCCACCACCTCCGGGAACTGGCGGATGAACGCCGCCTCGCGCCGCGCCTGCTGCCAGCGCAACGCGTACCACGCGGCGCCCGCGCCCGCCGCCGCCACGAGCGGCAGCGCCCACCCCCCGGCCGGCACCCGGAGGAACGCGAGCGAGAACCAGGCACCCGCCGCGCCGACGCCGCCCGCGCCCGTCGCCAGCGCGAGCGCCCGCGGCGCGTGCACCAGCGGGTAGCGCCGCTCGAGCGGGCGCCACAGCCACCCCAGCCGCGCTTCGCGCTCGGGCTTCCGAAAGATGCTTTCCGTATCCGTGCGCTGCGTCGTGCCCGGCCCGGCGAGCGGCGCGGCCACCCGGCGAAGCCTGCGCTCGAGCACCTTGTCCCCGGCGCGTTGCCGGGCGAACACCACCGCGCCCGTGCCGATCAGCACGAGCGCGAGCCCCGCGGCGAAGACGCCCGCCAGCGCCACCGCGCTCACGCCTCCGCCTCCCCGATGCGCGGATCGGTCCTGAGCGCGGCCATCAGCGGCTCGCGCAGGTTCACCGCATCGGCCGCGCCGATCCACGAGGGCAGCCGCCCGGAGGTCTCGAACACCGGCGCCACCCCCGCTTCGGCCGGCGCGGGACGCCGGCGCCACATCTCCTCGGTGGTCACGATGTCGTTCTCGATCCCCACCACGTTGGTGACGCTGGTCACGCAGCGGTGCCCCGAGCGCAGCCGTGCGAGCTGCACCACGAGGTCGACGCTGCCCGCGATCTGGCGCCGCAGCGCCGGCAGCGGAATGTCCCCGCTCGCCGACATCAGCATGTTCTCCAGGCGTATCAGCGCATCGCGCGGGTTGTTCGCGTGCAGCGTGCACATCGAGCCCGGATGCCCGGTGTTCATCGCCTGGAGCATCTCCTGCGCCTCCCCGCCCCGCACCTCGCCGACGATGATGCGGTCAGGGCGCATGCGCAGCGTGTTCACGAGCAGGTCGCGCATCGTCACCTGCCCGGTGCCCTCCGCGCTCATGGCGCGGGTCTCCAGTCGCACCACGTGCGGCTGCTGCAACTGGAGCTCCGCCGCGTCCTCGATGGTGATCAGCCGCTCCCCGTCGGGGATCTCGCGCGAGAGCGCGTTCATGAAGGTCGTCTTGCCCGCGCCGGTGCCCCCGCTGATGAGGATGTTCAGCCGCGCCCTGACCGCCACCCGGAAGAGCGCCGCCATCGCGCCCGACAGCACCCCGCGCTCGGCCATGTCCTCGAGACTCGATCCGCGCATCACGAAGCGCCGGATCGAGATCGCCGCCCCGTCGAGCGCGAGCGGCGGGATGATGATGTTGACCCGCGACCCGTCGGGCAGGCGCGCGTCCACCATCGGACTCGACTCGTCGATGCGCCGCCCGATCTGGCCCGCGATCCGCTGCGCGATGTGCACCAGGTGCGCCGCGTCGCGAAAGTGCAGCGTCACCGGCTCGAGCCGCCCGCGGCGCTCCACGTAGGCCGAGCTCGTGCCGTTGACGAGGATGTCGGAGACGTCCGGATCCTGGAGCAGCGGCTCGATGGGCCCGAGCCCCTTGATGTCGTGCACCAGCTCGGTGACCACCCGCTGGCGCTCGAGCGGCGTCAGGCCCGTGACCCCCGCCTCCTCGGTCTCGAGGAAGGCGAGCAACTGCGCGGCGAGCCCCTGGTGGTCGAACTCCGCGATCCTCGACAGGTCGAGCGACTTGACCACGAGCGGATGCAGCCGCGCGACCGTCTCGCCGAGCGCGCCGCTCGCGGCGGGCTTCGGGGCCGGGCGCGCCGACACGGCCGCGGACTCCGCCACCGCCGTCGCGGAGGGGCCGTCCGCACGTGCCCCCGAGACGACCGG
>JAJEEA010000465.1 GCA_022821235.1 Vicinamibacteria bacterium | reverse complement strand
CGCCAGCGGCCGTCAGCCCGCCAGCGGCCGCAACGCCGCCGGCGGCGGCCGGGCCCAGGCGATCCAGGCGCGGTACCGCGACGACCTCGAGACCTTCGTCGACTACGCCCGCACGGACGCCCGGCTGGCCCTCGAGATCGTGCAGAAGCTCGACCTCGTGACCCTGGCGGTGGCCCGCAGCCGCCTCACCGGAATGACCCCGGACCGCGTGTCGGCGAGCATCGCGTCGTTCGACTTCCTCTACCTCGCGGCCCTCGGCCGGCGGGGCATCGTGGCGCCGACGGTGCGGTCCGACGACGCCCGGGTGTCCCGCCACCAGGCCGGCGGCGACGTCTTCGAGCCGGTCACCGGCATCCACGAGAACGTGTGGGTGTTCGACTTCAGGAGCCTGTATCCCAGCGTCATCCGCACGTTCAACATCGATCCCCTCGGCTACGTGGAGCACCCCGCGCCGGGGGAGGCGGTGGTGCGTCTCTCCGACGACGCCGCGTTCCGCCGCGGCGACGCCATCCTCCCCGCGATGCTCGACGAGCTGTTCCCGCAACGCGAGGCGGCGAAGCGCGCCGGCGATGCCGTCGCGTCGCAGGCCGTGAAGATCCTGATGAACTCGTTCTACGGCGTCCTCGGCACCCCCGCCTGCCGCTTCCACAACGTCGCCGTCGCCAACGCCGTCACCGGCATGGGCCGCCGCCTCCTGCGGTGGTCGAAGCGCTGGTTCGAGGAACGCGGCTTCGAGGTGCTCTACGGCGACACCGACAGCCTCTTCGTGCGCTCCGGCCTGCCCGCGGGCGAGGCCCGGGACGCCGGCCCGCGCCTGGCCGGGGAGCTGAACGAGGCCGTCGCCGCCCACGTCTCCGCCGAGTGGCAGGTGAAGAGCCGCCTGGACCTGGAGTTCGAGAAGCTGTACGTGAAGCTCGTCCTGCCGTCCGTCCGCCGCGGCCGCGGCGGGGCCCGCAAGCGCTACGCGGGGCTCGTCGACGGCCGCCGGGAGGTCGAGTTCGTGGGCATGGAGGTGGTGCGCCGCGACTGGACGGAGCTCGCCAAGGACGTGCAGCGCGAGCTCTACGCGCGGCTCTTCGCGGGCGAGCCGGTGGACGGCTATCTCGCCGACACCGTCGCCGCCCTCCGGCGGGGCGAGCTCGACGACAAGCTCGTCTACCGCAAGGGCCTGCGGAAGCGCCCCGCCGCGTACACCGCGAGCACGCCGCCGCACGTGGCCGCGGCCCGGAAGTCCCGCCGGCCGGGCCGCATCGTCTCCTACCTCGTGACCGTCGCCGGCCCGGAGCCCCTCGACGCGCTGCAGCATGCGCCGGACCGGGACCACTACGTCGACAAGCAGGTCCGGCCGGTGGCCGAGCCGGTGCTGGCCGCCCTCGGCCTCGACTTCGACCGGGTGGTGGGCGACGACCAGCAGTTGTCGCTGTTCTGACTCGCGGCAATCACTGAGGAAGTGGCGAGTCAGGCCAGATCCAGGAGAGCAAGCGCAACAGCAGTATCAGCACCGACATTCCGGCTGCGAGCAAGCTCGTCAAGCCCCAGACCTTTGCGCGCTCGAGGTCCGCCTTCGTCGCAAAAGCCTCCTGGCCCTTCTCCAGCTTGGCAATGCGTTCGCGCATGTCGGTTCCGAGCTCGCCCTGCATCCGCGCCACGGCCAGCTCCGTGTCACGGAGTCTGGCCGGTTCGTCGGAAGCAGGGCGCTCGGGGCCAGCGGGCTGTCTTGAAGCCATCGCTAGTCGCCGAGCCATTCCCAGAGCGTTCGCGTCGTGTACCCGGAATAGGCGTGGTTCGCCCTGAACACGACACCTTTCGTGATTCTGGGGTCGCTCTTGATGCCGACCCTTGCGGCCACATCGGAGCTGAGCTCTTCGCTTCTGACCAGGTAGGCGGTCGTCGGCACCAGCTCGTAGGCATCCGGGTACTCGTCGCGCAGACGCTTGGCTGCCTCGTCACTAGCTGTCGTGAAGACGACGACGAACACATTCATTCCTAGTGCTCTCCCAGATCACGGGCTCGCCGGCCAGCGTCGTGGCCGTCGCCCGCTCCGGCACTTCGGCGCTGGCGTCGAATCGCCGGGAGCGCCCCGAACCGCGCATCACAGACACCGTCGGCAGGACGTCACGGCACGCCAACGAGGTGCGCGGGCGCTGCTGCAACCGGGACCGAAGCCCCTTGAACGCATCGTAGCATGTCGAAAGGCGGCCGCGCCGAGCGGCCTGGGGCGCCGACGGGGCGCGAGCGGATAGACCTCGGCGCCCCGCGGGCGGCGAGCCGACAGGCCGTCTCGGTCGCTCCCGGCGACTCCCCCCGAGACGAACAGGCGCTCCCCGACTCCCGGTCACAGCCCGGCCGCTCCCCGCCACGTCGGCTCGTCGAGGGCCCCGGTCTCGGCCAGCAGATCGTCGAGCCGCCGGCTCAGGCGCTGGAAGAGGGCCGCGACCTCGGGGTCGGCCCGCTGCGCGATCTGCCGGTCGATGGTCCCGGCCCGGGTCTCGAGCCGAATGCCGCCGAGCAGGTTGCGCCTCTCGCCGGGGTCGGCCTCGAGGTCGTAGAGCTCGTAGCGGTCCCAGACGCCGTGGAACCGCATGAGCGTGTAGCGGTCGCCCCGCACGCCGAGGACGGTCGGGGTCTGGGGGAAGGCCCGCTCCCAGAAGTACTCGTAGAGGAAGGCGTCGCGCCAGCCCGCGGCCTCGCCGGTCAACAGGCCGAGGAACGACCGGCCGTGCATGGTCGCGGGAACCGGCGCCCCGCCGGCCTCGAGCAGGGTGGGGGCAACGTCGACGTTCAGCACCATCTCGGGCCGCCGCTGCCCGCCCGCGAACAGCTCGGGGCAGTGCACGATCAGCGGCACCCGGATGGACGCCTCGTACATCGTGCGCTTGTCGATCAGCCCGTGCTCGCCGAACTGGAAGCCGTTGTCGGACATGAACACGAGCAGGGTCGAGTCGAGCAGGCCGAGGTCATCGAGGGCCGCCGCCACCCGGCCCACGCTGTCGTCGACGGCCATCAGCGCCTCGGCGTACTCCTGCACGAAGCGGTCGAAGTCGGTGCGGCCGTCGTACATGCCGTCGACGCCGTGCCAGCTCGTGCGCTGGGCGCGCACCCAGTCGGGCTTGCCGCGGTAGTTCTCCTCGGTGTCGGCCATCGACGGCGGCCTGAGGTAGCCGCGGTCGGAGTAGGCGCCGCGGTGCCGCTCGGCCGGCGTGAACGGAGCGTGCACCGCCTTGTGGGACAGGTAGAGCAGGAACGGGCGGTCCTCGTCGCGGTCGTGCAGGAACTCCACCGCGTAGTCGGTCAGCAGATCGGTGGTGTACCCCTGCCGCTCGACGCGCGTCCCGTTGATGTTGAGCGTCGGGTCGACGTACGGCCCCTGCCCCCGGAACGAGACCCAGTGGTCGAACCCCGGGCGCGGGTCGTCGCTCGCGCCGCCCATGTGCCACTTGCCGATGAACGCGGTGTGGTAGCCGGCCTCCTGCAGCCCGGCGGGAAAAGTCGGCAGATCGCGGGGCATGGCCGTGCTGTTGTCGAGCACCTGGTGGGTGTGGGCGTAGAGCCCCGACAGGATCGACGCCCGGCTCGGCGAGCACAGCGACGTGGTGACGAACGCGTTCTCGAAGAGGACCCCGCCCTCGGCGAGCCGGTCGAGGTGCGGCGTCTCGAAGTAGTCGTTGCGGAGACCGAGCCCGTCGAAACGCTGGTCGTCGGTGAAGATGAAGACGATGTTCCGCGGCTCGCCGGCGCCGACGCCCGCCTCCTGGCCGCCCTGCGCCAGCGCCGAAGTCCCGCACATCGCCACCGCCGCCACCGCCGTGAACCACCTTCCGTATTGCGACACCTTGGCCTCCCGTTCCCTTGCCGACCTCCCCGCGGAACGCCCACAGGATAGCGTATGGACCGCGCCCAACGGACCCGTCGACCTCAGCCCGCGGATCTGCCACGCCAAGTGTCTGGACACCGCGGGCAGCTCCATCCAGCGTCCTGGCCGACCGGCTCGACTCTCGACGTGACCGCGTGTAAGATACGCGTCTGTACTTGTTTGCGCGGCTCCGCACGCGGGGCTGCGCGCTCGCGTTCGCCATCGCGACGGAACGCGGCGAGGGTCGACATGCGCATACAGAAAGGGACCGCCCTGACGGCGGGGCTCGCGCTGGCTTGGCTGGGGCTCGCACAGCCCGGGGCCGCGGGCGCCCAGACGCGCAGCCCGGAGCAGTCGCTCGTCAACCGCTACTGCCTCGGCTGCCACAACGACCGGGCGCTGCAGGGCGGGCTGTCGCTCGAGGCGGCGCCCCTCGACGACGTCGCCGGCCACGCCGAGGTGTGGGAGCGGGTGGTCCGCAAGCTCCGGGCCGGCGCCATGCCCCCGGCCGGGTCGGCTCGGCCCGAGGCGGCCGCCTATGAGGGCCTGCTCACGTACATCGAGACCGAGCTCGACCTCCGCGCCGCCGCCGCTCCGAACCCGGGGCGGACGGAGACGTTCCGGCGCCTGAACCGCACCGAGTACCGAAACGCCGTCCGCGACCTGCTCGCCCTCGACGTCGACGTCGACGCCCTGCTCCCCCGCGACGACGCGAGCTACGGCTTCGACAACGTGGGGGTGGTCGAGCTGTCGCCGACGCTGATGGAGCGGTACCTGTCGGCCGCTCAGAAGATCAGCCGGCTCGCGGTCGGCAGCTCGGCCATCGTCCCGGGCAGCCGGGTCGTCATCCTGCGCCCGGACCTGACCCAGGAGGGGCACCTCGACGGGCTGCCGTTCGGCACCCGCGGCGGCGTGGTCGTCGACCACAACTTCCCCCTCGACGGCGAGTACGAGATCGAGGTGCGGCTGGCCCGCAACCGGAACGAGAACGTCGAGGGGCTGCGCGACCCCCACGTGGTCGAGATGCTGCTCGACGGCGAGCGCCTGAGGCTGTTCAACGTGGTCCCCGACCGCAACCGGCTCGGCGGCTACTACGCCGACGAGGGGGTCGACCGGCACCTGAACCTGCGGCTGAACGTGGACGCCGGCCCCCACACCGTCGGCGCCGCCTTCCTGCGCAAGAACGCGGCCCTCATCGAGACCGAGCGGCAGCCCTACCAGGCGCAGTTCAACCAGGACCGGCATCCGCGGCAGCAGCCGGCGGTGCACTCGGTGTCGATCAGCGGGCCGTTCAACCCCGGCGGGGCCGGCGACACGCCGAGCCGCGACCGCATCTTCACCTGCCGGCCCGAGACCGCGGCCGACGAGACGGCCTGCGCGACCGAGATCATCTCGACCCTGGCCCGGCGCGCCTACCGGCGGCCGGTGTCCTACGGCGACATCGAGATGCCCCTCTCGTTCTACGAGCGGGGCCGCGCCGACGGCGGCTTCGAGGCCGGCATCGAGCTGGCCCTCCGCGCGCTGCTGGCGAGCCCCGAGTTCCTCTTCCGCATCGAGGAGGACCCGGACGGTGTGGCGCCGGGTGCGCCCTACCGCCTCGACGACCTCGCGCTCGCCTCGCGCCTGTCGTTCTTCCTCTGGAGCAGCATCCCCGACGACGAGCTCCTCGACCTCGCCGAGGCCGGCAGGCTCGCCGACCCGGCGGTGCGCGAGGCGCAGGTGCGGCGGATGCTCGCCGACCCGCGGGCGGAGACGCTGACCAGCAACTTCGCGGGCCAGTGGCTGCACCTGCGCAACCTGGAGACGGCGACGCCGAACCTCCGGCGGTTCCCCGACTTCGACGACAACCTGCGGCAGGCGTTCCGGCGCGAGACCGAGCTGCTGTTCGACAGCGTCGTCGGCGAGGACCGCAGCGTCCTCGACCTCCTGCGGGCCGACTACACGTTCCTGAACGAGCGCCTCGCCCGGCACTACGGCATCGCCGGCGTCTACGGCAGCGGGTTCCGGCGCGTCGACCTGCCGCCGGGCAGCCTCCGCGGCGGGCTGCTGGGGCACGGCAGCATCCTGACCGTCACCTCCTACGCCACCCGGACGTCCCCGGTGCTGCGCGGGAGCTGGATTCTCGACAACCTGCTGGGCATGCCCCCGCCGCCCCCGCCGCCGAGCGTGCCGCCCCTCGAGGAGCCCGAGCCCGGCGTGGCCGCGCGCTAGATGCGCGAGCGCATGGAGGCCCACCGGGTGAACCCCGCCTGCGCCGCCTGCCACCGGCTCATGGACCCGGCCGGGCTCTCGATGGAGAACTTCGACGCCATCGGCCGGTGGCGCGACCGCGGCGAGGACTGGAGCCCCATCGACGCCCGCGGCAGCATCCCCGGCGGCGGCGAGTTCGACGGGGTGAGGGGGCTCCGCGACGCGGTGCTCGCCCGCCCGCACGTGTTCGCGGGCACCGTCGCCGAGAAGCTCCTCACCTATGCGTTGGGCCGCGGGCTCGACCACGACGACGGCCCGGCGGTGCGGCGCATCGTGCGCGACGCCGCCGGCGACGACTACCGGTTCTCGTCCCTCGTGCTCGGAATCGTAGAGAGCATCCCGTTCCAGATGCGGAGGTCGCAGTCATGACGATCAGCAGGATGGCGCTGCCGCGCCGGACGTTCCTCAGGGGTCTGGGCGCCACGGTGGCGCTGCCGTTGCTCGACGCGATGGTGCCCGCGCTCACCGCCCAGGCGGCCACCGCCGCCAACACCCCGCGGCGGCTCGGGTTCGTGTTCATCCCGATGGGGATGAACCCCGCGCCGTGGACGCCGAGGGAAGTGGGCCGGCTGAAGGGGCTGTCGCCGTCGCTGGCGTCGCTCACCCCGCACCTCGACGACGTGACGGTGGTCACCCACCTCGACCTCGAGAACGCCCACACCACCGGCAACCACGCCTCGTCGAACGCGGCGTTCCTGAGCTGCCTCAAGGGCAAGCGGACCGAGGGCAGCGACTACGAGCTGGGCACCACCGTGGACCAGATCGCGGCCCGCCAGATCGGGACCGACACCCCGATTCCGTCCCTGGAGCTGGGCACCGACCTCATCGTGCAGGTCGGCTCGTGCGACAACGGCTACTCCTGCGTCTACCAGAACTGCCTGTCGTGGGCGTCGCCGACCTCGCCCCTGCCCATGGAGGCCGACCCGCGGGTGGTCTTCGAGCGCCTCTTCGGCGACGGCGGCACCGCCGAGCAGCGGCGGGCCGAGATGAAGAAGAACGCGAGCATCCTCGAATGGGTGCTCGACGACATGGCCCGGCTCCAGAACCGCGTGGGCCACGCCGACCGCGTGCGCGTCGACGAGTACGTCGACACCGTGCGCGAGGTCGAGCGCCGCATCCAGCTCGCCGAAGAGCAGGCCGCGAGCTCGGTGCTGCCCGACCTGACCCGCCCCACCAGCGTCCCCGCCGAGTGGGAGGACCACGTCAAGCTGATGTTCGACCTCCAGGTGCTGGCCCTGCAGGCGGACATGACGCGGGTCATCACGTTCCAGCTCGCGCGCGAGGCGAGCACCCGCACCTACCCGCAGATCGGGGTGCCGGAGCCGCACCACCCCATCTCGCACCACGTGAACGACCCCGAGAAGCTCGCCAAGCTCGCGAAGATCAACGCGTATCACGTGTCGCTCTTCGCGTACATGGTCGACCGGCTGAAGTCGACATCGGACGGCGACGGGTCGCTCATGGAGCACTCGACGTTCATGCTGGGCAGCGGCATGGGCAACCCCGACGTGCACGACCACCGCAACCTGCCCATCGTGGTGGCGCGCGGCGGCAACGACAAGCCGTGGGGCGGCCGCCACGTCAAGTACGAGCCGGGGACGCCGCTGGCCAACCTGCATCTCGCGTTGCTCGACGACGTGGGCGTGCATCTCGACAAGTTCGTCGACAGCACCGGGCGGGCGACCGAGGTCATGGAGCCGCTGTCGCTCTAGCGCCCGGTGCTTCGGGCATCGCGTCGGGTGTCGGCGCCTCCCGCCGGGGGCGCCGACACCCGGACCGCCGTTCGGCAATCGGCAGCTCAGGCGGCGCCCCCGGGGCGGGAGGGCTGAAATCCGTCCTTCCGACGGCACTCCCGCCAGAGCCCGGAGGGCAGTCGGACCGCCGCCGAAAGGACGAGGGACGGCAATCGATATAGAGCTGCCGACTACGCGCAGACGTAGCCCGTCTTTCAGGGCTTCTGCGCTTGGCAAGTGGCAACGTGATTTCCGGCTTGCGCCGACACGGCGATTACCGAGGGCCTGCCCCTTCCAAGACGGGGATCGGCAAAACCGTTCGACGAAACCAGCCGCCGCACGGCCTTTCCACAATCGGGAGACAACCGCATGACTCGGGTCAGATTGCTGCTCGGCCTCACCTTCGCGGTTCTGCTGGCAGGGCCTTCCGTCGGGACGGCGGCCGACGTGCCGCTCGTCGACGCCGTCAAGGCCGGTGACGCGGCCCTCGTGCGGGCCCTCGTCCACGACGGAGCCGACGTCAACGCGGCCGAGCCCGACGGCACCACCCCGCTGCACTGGGCGGCCTACAACGCCGACGTCGAGGCGACCCGGCTGCTCCTCGCGGCGGGCGCCGTCGCCAACAGCGGCAACCGCTACGGAGTCCGGCCGCTGTCGCTCGCGTGCATCGCCGGCAGCCCCGGCGTGGTCGAGGCCCTGCTCGACGCCGGCGCCAACCCCAACAGCACCCTGACCGAGGGCGAGACGGCGCTGATGACGGCGGCCCGCTCGGGCAACGTCGAGGTGGTGGAGCTGCTCCTCGACGCCGGAGCCGACCCCAACGCGCACGAGCACTGGAAGGGGCAGACGGCGCTGATGTGGGCGGCGGCCGAGGGGCACGCCGCGGTCGTCCCCGCCCTCGTGCGTTACGGCGCCGACGTCGGCGCCCGGTCGAACCGCGGGTTCACGGCCCTGCTGTTCGCGGCCCGGGAGGGGCGCACCGACGTCGTGCAGACCCTGCTCGAGGCGGGGGCGGACCTCGACGAGCAGATCTCCATCAACTCGACCCTGACCGCGGGCGGCGTCGAGCGGCGGCGCGCGTCCGACGCCGGGCTCAACGCGTTCCTTCTCGCGGCGGGCAGCGCCCACTTCGAGCTCGCCGCCTACCTGCTCGACCGCGGCGCCGACCCCAACGCCGCCCCGCGGGGCTGGACCGCTCTGCACCAGCTCACCTGGGTCCGCAAGGCGGGCATCGCCGGCAGCAACAACCCCGCCCCGCGCGGCTCCGGCGAGATGACCAGCCTCGACTTCGCGCGCAAGCTCGTCGCCCACGGCGCCGACCTGAACGCCCGCGTCACCACGCGGCCGCCGGCCGGCATCACCGCCCTGAACTTCATCGGCGGCACCCCGTTCCTGCTCGCGGCCCGCACCGCCGACGCCGAGTACATGGAGCTTCTCGCGGGACTGGGCGCGGACGTCTTCCTCACCAACGAGGACGCCTCGACCGCCCTCATGGTCGCGGCCGGCCTCGGCACCTCCTCGCCGGGCGAGGACCCCGGCACCGAGGCCGAGGTCCTGGAAGCGGTGCAACTGGCCCTCGATCTGGGCCTCGACATCGACGCCGTCGACGCCAGGGGCGAGACCGCCATGCACGGCGCCGCCTACAAGCACCTGCCGCGCGTCGCGACCCTGCTCGCCGACGCGGGAGCCGACATCGAGGTCTGGAACCGCGCCAACCAGCGCGGAGCCACGCCGCTCGGCATCGCCGTCGGAATGCACCGCGGCATGAACCTCCTCAGCTCGCCGGAGACCGCCGACGCCATCCGCACCGTCATGCGCGCGGCCGGCGTCACGCCGGATCAGTAGGTCGGAAAGCGTTCCGTCCTCGGGACAGTGACGGAGACTGCGTTGCCACGTGCCCGCGCAGAAACCGCTGAAGGCGGACCGTAACCGGGGTGTGGCCGGCAACTCCATATCGAGCACGGCCCTTGGCGCGATGTCGGGGCACGCCTCGACTGCCTGCCAGCAGCTCTCCGGCGGCGTGGCTGTCGCGTCCGTTCGCGGGCCGACCGTGCGCACTACCACCATTCGCGCCGATCCTGGCTGGCGGAACACAGCCCTAAGCTGGCGAAGCCGCGCTCGTCGACGGCCAGGAAACCGCGACAAGGAGGGTGAGATGCTCAAGTGGAAGGTGATGGCCTTGGCGGGGCTGTGCTTCGGGATGGTTGGTACGGCTTGGGGTCTGGCCCAGCGGCAGACAGCGCCCGGCTTCTATGAACTCCGCATCTACACCGCCCAGGCGGGCAGCAGGGATGCGCTGGCCGAGCGTTTCGCCAGCCGCACGGCCGACATCTACTCGCGGCATGGGATCACGAACGTCGGGTACTGGATCCCGCAGCAGTCCGACGAGGATCTCGGCATCGACGAGGACAATACGTTCATCTACATCCGGGGCTATCCGTCGAAGGCCGAGCGTGATCGTCGACTCACGGCCGCCCACGACGACCCCGAATTCACGGAAGTCGTCCGGAGGCAGGAGCGCGATCCCGAGCGGAGGCTCATCGTGAGGGCCCACAACATCGACATGGTGCCCAGCGGACCCCAGAGTGCGGTCACCATCACGCCATGAGCACCCATCCACCGTTTCGGGCCGCGTCCAAGCCGACGGAGCTACCGGCGGCGGTTCCGGGGAACGGATTGGCGGCTGCGGCGCCCGGTGCCCCGCAGCCGCCGGCAGCTCACTGCTCCTGATCGTCGGCCGCCTGCGCGTCGAGGACGCGCTGGCCGCTCAGGGCGTTGCGCACCGCCCAGTTGCCCTCGTGGCACGCGTACTCGTAGATCTCGTAGGTGGGGTCGGCGGTCAGGGGCATCTGGATGGTGAACGGCGCCGTGTACACGTTCGGGTCGGTGACGGTCACGGTCCAGAGGATGGTGTCCTCGGAGACGCGGCGGAAACGCTCGACGACCTCGAGGGCCTTGCTGGTGGGAATGCCCTTGAGGCGGCGGCCGGCGGCGCTCGACGCGATCCAGCCGCGGTTGTGGAAGTTCCTCGACTCGACCACGAGGGTGTCGCCCTCCCAGCGGCCGCGGGAGTCGCCCATCCACATGCGGATGTTCGCGTCGACGTGCGGCTGGTCCGAGATGGGGATGATGCGGACGTCGTGGATCATCTCGTGCTGGATGACGAAGTGGTCGGGCGTCTGCACGATGCGGTAGGCGTTGTTGTAGCCGGCCGGGAGCATCGAGCCGGGGACGCCGCGCGAGATGCAGCGGTCCCACACGCTCATGTGGATGTAGTCGTCACCGTTGTGGTCGAGGTTGTACTGCTTGGCGTCGAGGGCCCACTGCCGGATGCGGGCGCGCCCGTCGGGCGGGTCGACGATGAGCGAGGTCTGCCCCGTCGACAGCACCGTGTCGCCCGCGTCGAGCCAGTAGCTGCCGTAGCCGCCGACGTTCTGGCCCGCCTCGTAGCGCCGCGCCGGGGCCTCGTCGCGCGCCCGCTCGTCGACGATGCGTTGCTGGTTGATGGCCGCGATCTCCTCGTCGGTCAGGAACGCGCGTCCCCCGAGCTCGGCCGGTCGCTCGATGGGGGTCAGGGTCTTGTTGCCCCACATGCCCTGGAGGTCGGGCTGGCCGTCCGGCGTCCGGGGCAGCGTCCAGTCGGGGTCGACGACGCGCTCGAGCTGCGCGCTCGCCCCGGCCGCGCCGGCGAGCAGGCCGGCGCCGGCGAGGGCCGCGATGATGAGGCATCGGGAACTGTTGAATGTCCGCATCGAATGGCTCCTTTCCGTCGGGTCGTCAACGCGCCGCGGTCGCCCGTTCCGTTGCCGGCGCGTCGCCCAGATGCACGGAACGTGTTGTCCCGCAACCGGCAACACTACCGTTCATGGTGACTCCTGCGAGATGAACCGGCGCGCGGGTCGGACGTTCGCGAGCGGGTACGTCGTCGCGAAGTAGTAGTCACCGTCGGCCGCAGCCGCGTAGGCGGCGTGATAGGCGGCAGTGACGTCGCTGAAGTACTGCGCACACCACCTCTCATCATCGCCGGAGGAGGGAACGCTGCACTCCCCTACCATGGCGACAGGGCCAACTCGCTCCAAGCGGACCTCTTGACCTTCGACACTCTTCGGCTCGTATGCGTAGAGTGGATTGACGTGTGCAATGACCCCGGGTGCGAAGATCAACTGCAGAGTCCATTTCAGCCGCGTGAGCATGTCGACATCCTCGACAGGCTCCACGGGCACCTCATCAGCATCCTCGACAAGCTGCATGGGAACCTGGTTGGACGACTCGGTTTGCGCGTTGACGTTGCCCGGTGACGCGATAGCGACGACCGCCAGGATGAACACCCACAAGGTGGGCGGAAACACACGGTCCGGCAGCCGGCTTCTCATGGCCGACCTCCGTTGGAGGAAGACGACGTATCGGATGTTGGTTCACCGCCTGCCCGGGGTTCCTCCAAGCCCGATCCGGCGCCGATTTCCGTGCTGTCGGGGGGCCGCAGAGAGACCGGGGCCGACCCCGGCTCCGTGGCAGCCGGTATTCGCCCCATCGACAATGCGATGATGACGAGCGTCGCGGCGGGCAGAAGAAGACCGTCCAGGAACAACCGAATCGGGCTGGATGGGCGTTCCACCCAGGCGACGAGCCAGCCGAACCACAACATCACGATCGGAATCACAACAAGCAGTACGGTCAAAGACGCCCCGCTGAAGACGAAGTTGGCGAAACGCGGCTCGGCTACGGCCGAAAACAGAACAAGTCCGACCAGCCACGTGAGGGTCCCCGCGCAAGCGAAGAACCGTCGCTCCCACGCCTTCAGCGGCTTCTCAACGGGCTGCGTCCAACCCAACCTGAGAGCCTTCAACCACGCCGCAACCTCCTGCGCCACCGGTCCGCCCGCAGTCGCCGCCGCCTTGGTCGCAGAGTCGGTCATGGCAGTTCGGGGCGCGAGCGCCCAGTCAATCGATCGGTTACTGGCTGTCCCACGGCGGCGTAAACGTCGGTGGCCAGACCGAAGCAACACCGGAGATCGCGGCGAAGCGACGATCGGCGAGTCTCTGCATCGAACTTTCCCAGACATCCTCGGTGCAGGTCCCGTCAGCGCGCCGTGTCGGAGACGGCGGCCTCGCGCTCCTGCACGCGGGCGCCGGCCAGCAGGTTGGTCATGCCGTAGTTGCCCTCGTGGCAGGCGTACTCGAAGAGCGGCGCGTCGGTCCGCGTCATCGGGATCATCGCGGTGAACGGCTGCGTGAACGTCGCGGGGTCGTCGACCGTGAACTCGTAGCGCAGGCGGTCGTCGTCCTCGCGGGTGAAGCGCTCGACCAGCCGCATCGTCTCGCCCGAACCGTAGGAACGGGCGATGGTGTAGAAGCTGCCGGTCTTGTGCGTGAAGTTGGTCGACTCGACCACGAGGGCGTCGCCGTCCCAGCGCCCGCGCGAGTCGCCGAGCCACTGGCGGACCGTACCGGGCAGGTGCGGCACGTCGCCCAGCGGCACGATGCGCGCGTCGTGGACCATCTCGTTGAAGATGACCACGTGGTCGGGGGTCTGGAGGATGTGGATGTTGTTGTTGTAGGCGCTCGGCAGCATCGGCGGGCCGGCGTTGAAGCCGAGCATGCACCGCTCGGACAGGCCGAGGTCCTCGGGCCCGCGCGCCGGCGAATCGAAGACGACCCGCTCGCGGACCGGCCGGCGCCACGCCGTGCGGCGCGCCTGGTCGGCCTCGTCCACGCCGTCGGCCCGCGCGGGACTGCGGCCGTCGGGGGGATCGACGATGAGCGACGTGCGCAGGTCTCCCGTCAGGCTGTCGCCGTAGTCCCACCAGAAGTCGTTGTAGGCGCGCTCGACGTCGCGCCGGGCGCCGCCGTCGCGCCGGTCGGCGTTGCGGCTCTCGATCGCGGTGGCCCGGAACTCGGCCGCCTCCTCCGGGGTGAGGACGGCCTGGTCGCCCAGCGCGGCCGGCCGCTCCAGCGGGGTCAGGGTCCGGAAGTCCCAGACGCCGCCCAGGTCCGGCGCGCCCCAGGGGGTACGGGGTCCCGACACGGTGGCAGCGCGAGCGGCCGCCGGTGCGTCGAACAGCGTCAGATCGACGGCATTCGCCATCGCCTCGTAGCCGGCGTCGGACGGGTGCAGCCAGTCGCCGGCGTGCAGGTCCCACCGGAACCGCGTCGGCTCGTCGGGGTCGCGCACCGCCGCGTCGAAGTCGACGACCCCGTCGTAGGCGCCGCTGGTGCGGATCCACGCGTTGATCGCCTGCCGCTTCGCCTCGCCCGCCTCCGTCCAGTAGAAGGCGCCCTCGAACGGCAGGAGGGTGCCCCCGTAGACCTTCAACCCCCGCGCGTGCGCGCGCTGAATCAGCGTCCGGTGCCCCGCGATGAGGTCGTCGACCGACGGCCACGCGTCGTCGAACGCCATCCCGATGTCGTTGGTCGTCTCGAGGACGATGACGTGGGTCGCGCCGGGCTGCAGCAGCACGTCGCGGTCGAACCGCGACAGGCCGCTCGGGCCGAAGAGGGCGTTCGGGTTGGGCGGCTCGCCTGCGCCCGGGGGCGCGGGGCGGCCGGCCCGACGCAGTATGCCGAGTCCCGCGTTGTGGCTGAGCACGCGGTTGCCGGCGATGCCCACGTTCAGCACGCCGGGCGCGGCGTCGCCGAGCTCGGCCGCGAGCCGGCGCGCCAGGAAGTCGGGCCAGCGGCGGTTCGCGTCGACCGTCGAGCCGGTGCCGTCGGTGATGGAGTCGCCCATCGCCACGATGGCGCCGGGCGCCGTCTCCGTCCACACGTCGACCCGCGACAGGTAGAACCACTGCTGCGTGTCGCGCTCGTCATCGAACTGCCCGGCGCCGACGTGGTTGCCCGGCGCCGACACGACCGTCGTCGACAGCCCGGTGAGATGCATGGTGGCCGGCGAGGTCGATCCCCACGTGTCGCCCGGCACATAGAGGTCGATGACCAGGTCGCCGAGCGGCGCCACTGCGAGGGCGACCGGATCGCTCAGCACCGTCGAGCCCGCCTCGATGGTGACCGCCGGGTGGCCGCCGAAGGTCAGGTGGGCGCCGGCCCCGATGGCCCCGTCGTCGCCCCGCGCGGCGACGTGGGCGGCGCCGATCTCGAGCGGCTCGGTGCCGAACAGGTTCGTGAGGGTCACCCGCACCTGCGACCCGCCGATGCTCGTGCGGACCACCTGCCGGATCG
Organism: Vicinamibacteria bacterium; assembly: GCA_022821235.1. GTDB lineage: Bacteria > Acidobacteriota > Vicinamibacteria > Vicinamibacterales > UBA8438 > JAJEEA01. Next base: position 29,296 of record JAJEEA010000465.1, on the reverse strand, counting down.
TCTGGTTCCGCACCCGCACCGGCGTGCGCGGCGACGGTGTGGGCACCTCTTCCGCCTGCACCTCTGGCGGCGGCGGCTCGACCGCGACGGGCCCCGTCGCCCACGTGCCCACCCAGCGGCCCTGCGCGGACGACACGGCGGGAACCGCGAGGACGACGGCGACGACGGCCGCCAGGGGGAGCGACCACGAGCGCCCGCCCGCGGCGCGACGGACCGGGCCCACGGCCCCTCGGAAACCGGGAATCCTGTGCATCGTCATACTGCAATCCAATCTGCGTGAGCGGCCCGCCGGGAGCCGGCTCCCGATGGACCCGCGGCACCGGGCAGCCGTTGGCGATTGTCCATTGTACCGTCATGTCCCCAGCGACCGCGCCGGAACCCGCGGGACGGAGCGGCGTGGTCAGGCGTCCCTGCCGGGATGCAGCCACTCGCGCACGAGGACCTCGATGGAGTTGCGGCTGGCAGCTCCCGCCCACGGTTTCTCGTCGACTCATCGGAAGGCCGCACCGGTCCGCCGGCATCCCCCTTGGTCTCCGCGACCGGCCACGTTCCGCCGCCATGTTAGTCTGGATCCATGCCACCGGGCAGGCCGTACGAGGCTCCGCGCGCCAGGAGGCGGCCGCCCCCACGCACGGGCCCCCCGGCGGAGTGCCGGATGCTTGCCGCGCTCGCCCTGGCGTTCCTGAACGCCGGCTGCGGGGGCGACGACGTCCGCACCCCGACCGCCCCGACTCCCACGACCCCATCGGCCCCGGTGGCCCAGAGCCTCGACATCGTCGGCGCCCCGCCGGACGGTTTGGTCGTCGGCTACGAGGTCGAGCTGCAGGCGCGCCTCACCTACAGCAACGGCGCCTACCGCATCGTGACGGCCGAATGGACATCGAGCGCCCCCGCCCTGGCTCCCATCGACGCGGACGGCACCCTCGAGGCCCTCGCCGCCGGGGTGGTGACCATCACCGCGAGGGCCGAGGGCTTCAGCGCCACCGCCACCGTCGAGATCCGGCCGCCCGGACCCGACGAGACGTTCTGGAGACAGCTCGCGTTCAACGACCACGAGTGCAGCCGGCCCGAGGAGACGTGCGCCGATCTCGCGGCACGCGTGCTCTGGCGGCTGCCGACACCGTCGCCGAACTTCCTCGTGCTGGAAGACAGCCTGGCGGTCCCGAACCTCGTCGACGTCATCCGGGAAACGATTCCCCGCGCCGTGCCGCAGTTGACGGGAGTCCCCTACACCGGCCGCGTCGAGACCGCCCCGCAGGGTGCGCCGGAGCCGTCCGGAGGCAACTGGATCGTCATCGAGGGCGTCGTGCCTCAGGAGACCCCGACCTCCTCGGCGTGCCGGAACATCGGCACCGAGTCGTATGTCTGCGGGAAGGCGTACATCGGCCGCGAGCGCGGATGCATCATCCTGAACACGCATACGCGGGCGTGCCTGACCCCATCGCTCATCATGCACGAGGTCGGCCACGCCCTCGGCTTCTACCACACGCCCAACGCCGTCGACATCATGCACCCGAGCGCGCTCGGAAACCAGAGCGCGGTCTTCTCGCCCCTCGAGCAGTACCACGGCGCCTTCGCGTACACGCAACGGCGCGGCGCCACGTACTCCGAAATCGCCCTCGGCGCGTTCGGTCCCCGCCGCCCCCGGCTGGTACCGTCTCCTTTCGACCACGGCGGAGTCGCCGTCGACTAGCGGACCGTCCTGAAGGGAAGCTCCCCGGGCAGCGGCACGAGAGAGGTGACATGAGGGACGCGGTTCGGGTCAACTCTCACGCGAGGCAGCCTGCCGGCGGTTGCCCCTCACGCCGCGGGAGGGTCAGGGCGGGCCGCCGCGCGGCGGCCGCGCTCGCCCTCGCGCTTCTCGAGGCCGGCTGCGGCAGCGACGACGTCCGCAGCCCGACCGCCCCCACCGCCCCCGAGCCCGTCGATCGAACCCTCGTGAGCATCGAGATCGTCAACGCCCCGCCCGGGGGCCTGGTCGTCGGCTACACGGTCCGGCTCGAGGTGCATGGGGCGTACAGCGACGGCACGAAGAGAATCGAGGTCGCCGCCTGGACGTCGAGCGACTCCGCGGTGGCCTCGGTCGACGCGGGGGGAGCCGTGCGGGCTCACGCCACCGGCGTTTCCACGATCATGGCGACGGTCGGCGACCACCGCGCGACGGTCACCGTCGAGGTCCGGCCGCCGGGACCCGACGCGACCTTCTGGAGACAGCTCGCGTTCAACGACCACGAGTGCCGCACGCGGACGACCTGCGAGAACGCCGGCTTCACGTATCGCGAGCTCGAGGAGCGGGTGCTGTGGCGGCTGCCCACGCCGTCACCGGACTTCTTCCTGTTGGAGACCAGCCTGGATCCGGCTCTCGTCGATCGGATCCGGGAGACGATTCCCCACGCGGTGCCGCAGTTGACCGGGGCGCCGTACACCGGCCGGATCGACACCGGACCGCTGGCCGCGCAGGAGCGGGGCGGGGGCGGGCAGATTACCATCGAGGGGCTCACGCCGGGAGAGACTCCGGTGGCTCCCGCCTGCCGGGAAATGGAAATCGAGGCCAGCAATTGCGGACGGGCGTACGTCGGACGTCTGCGCGGGTGCATCGTGCTCAACATGGAAAGACGCTCTTGCCTCACGCCGTCCGTGATCATGCACGAAATCGGCCACGCCCTCGGCTTCTACCACACGCCCAACACCGTCGACGTCATGCATCCGAGCGCCCCCGGGCACCAGGATTTCTCGCCCCTGGAGCAGCACCACGGAGCCTTCGCCTATACGCAACCGCGTGGCGCCACGCATGCCGACATCGCCCTCGGCGCATTCGGCCCGCGACCGCCGCGGCGCGTATCCTCACCGTTCGACCATGGCGGCATAGCCATCGACTAGAGCTGGACCTCGAACCGGCGGGCCGGGGCAAGACGAAGAGGAGCAACCTTCGATGAGTCGACGATCGTGTCTCGCGGCCGGGGTCCTCGCCATCGCGGCCGGACCGAGATGTTCGAGGGGTATCCGGATTGGCCTGTTGGTGATCGCGGCCGGGGTCGTCCCGGGTGACGAGGCCCGCGGTCAGGTGGGCGTGGACTCGGATCGGGAGGTGCTCGAGAGGTTCTACCACGCCACCGGCGGGCCCGACTGGCTCTTCGACACCAACTGGCTGAGCAACGAGCCGCTCTCGGAGTGGCGCGGGGTCCAGACCCACGACGAGGGTCGTGTGCGGGGGCTGGTCCTGCACAGCAACAACTTGAACGGGTCGGTCCCGCCCGACGTGGTGAGGTTGACCAGACTCGTCAACCTCTCGCTGTTCCGGAACCAGTTGAGCGGGCCGATTCCCCCCGAGCTGGGACAGTTGACCAGCCTGGGGTTCCTGCAGATCCCCGAAAACCAGTTGAGCGGGCCGATTCCCCCCGAGCTGGGCCAGTTGACCAACCTGTATTTCCTGAGCTTCTACAGCAACCAGTTGAGCGGGCCGATCCCGCCCGAGCTGGGCCGGTTGACCCGCCTGAATACCGTGCAGCTCGCCCGGAACCAGTTGAGCGGGCCGATTCCCCCCGAGCAGGGCCAGTTGACCGTCCTCGAGTTCCTCACACTCTGGGAAAACCGGTTGAGCGGGCCGATTCCCCCCGAGCTGGGCCGGTTGACCCGCCTGGAAACCCTGCAGCTCTCGCGGAACCAGTTGAGCGGGCCGATTCCCCCCGAGCTGGGCCGGCTGACCCGCCTGGAGTCCCTGCCGCTCGCGCGGAACGAGCTGAGCGGGCTGATCCCGCCCGAACTGGGCCAGTTGACCAACCTCGAGAGCCTGGCGCTCTCATGGAACCAGTTGAGCGGGCCGATCCCGCCCGAGCTGGGTCGGTTGACCGACCTGGAACGCCTGTACCTCGCCGACAACCAATTGAGCGGGTCGATTCCCGTCGAGCTCGGAAACCTCACGGCGCTGGCCGATCTGTCGATCGATGGCGGTACCGGGCTGTGTCTGCCTCCCGAGATTCAGGACACGGTGTTCGGACGACTGGCGCTGCACAACGACGTTCCCCTCTGCGACGTGGTGACGGCGTTCCCGCCGGCGGCGTTGTGGATGCTGGCGCTCGTCCTCGTCGTGCTGGGGCTGCAGCGGAACGGAATGGAGCGGCAGCCGGCCGCATAGCGACGGTCGCGAGCGCGGGGGTGCGGCTGCTGGACGTGGTCGACCGGTTCCGGGGCCTCGACGTTCGGCAACGGCTCGAGGACGCCGATAGCACCCCGTTCGGCGGGCCGACGAAGCTCCGGATGCTGCGAACCCTGGAACGGATAGCCGAGTGGATGGGCGGGGGCGACGCCCGCCGCAAGGCGATCATCCTCATCGGCCAGGGCATCGATACCGGGAGCTCGCCCGTGACGCGCGGCGCAGGGTCGTTGGCGGCGGACACGCTCGAACTGCGCGATGCGATGTCCCGGGCATCCGGCATCGCGGCTCGTCACGACGTGACGCTGTACGCCATCGACCCCCGCGGCCTGCCGACCGGCGAGCAGTCGTCCATTCGGACGCGCTTTCTGTTCACCGACGAGCGGTTCTCGGCCGCGATCCGGCGCGAGAAGGAGAGCCTCCGCACCCTCGCCGAGGAGACCGGCGGCTTCGCGCTCGTCGACTCCAACCAGTTCCGCCAGGCGTTCGAGCGCGTCGTCCGCGAGCAGAGCACCTACTACCTGCTGGGCTACCGCCCGCCCCGCGACGAACCGGACGATCGTCTCCATCAGATTCGCATTCGAGTCGACCGTCCGGACGTGAACGTCCGCGCCCGTCGCAGCTACGTTCACACCCGCCGGCCCCACGAGCCCGACGACGTCGCGACGCGGCTGTCGGCCCTGCTCGACAGCCCCCTGCCGCAGTCGGGCCTGCCGCTCGAGCTCACGGGGTTGCCGCTCCGGGGCGAGAACGCGGGCCAGCAGCCGGAGGTGGTCGCGGTCCGGGTGCAGCCTCCCCCGGACGGCGGGGGTGCCCTCGCGGTCGACCTGGTCCTGACCGTCGTCGCCGCCGATGCGGACGGGACCGTGCTGGCCCGCCGCGAAGTCGAGGTGTCGCTGCCGGCCGAGCTGCGTGGCGCCGTTGCCGAGCACGGCCTGCGGGTCGTCTCCCGGCTCGACCTGCCGGAGCCGGGACGGGTCCATCTGCGCGCCGCGGTCGTGGACCGTCTCGGGGGCGGGGTCGGCAGCGTGCACCACGAGATGGACGTCCCCGACTTCCGGTCCGGTTCGATCACCATGAGCGGGGTGGCGCTGACCTCGGACACGCCGGTGCCGACCCTCGCGACCGGTCCCGGTCTCCCGAGCGCGCTTCCCTTCGCCCCGGCGGCCCGCCGCTTCTTCGACGCGCGCGATACGCTGGCGGCGTTCGCCGAGATCTACGTCCAAGGGTCCCGCCGGGAGCGGCGGTTCAACGCCACCTGTACCATCCGCGACGATGCCGGAGAGATCGTGTTCCGCGGACCCGAGGAGCGCTTCACCGCGGACACGGCCGCGAGCTACCGGGCGAGCCTGCCGCTCGGGGAGCTCGGCCCGGGAACGTACGTCCTGGCGGTGGAAGCATGGGACGAGGAGACCGGCGCGCGGGTCGGTCGCGAGGTTCCGTTCAGGGTCAGATAGCGCCCTCCCGGGCGCCTCCGTCGTCGGCCGAGCAAGGGGAACGCACGGGACGGGACAACGAGGAGGACCGATGAACCGACGATCGTCTCTCGCGGCCGGGTTCTCGGCCCTCGCGGCGGCATCCCGGCGTTCGAAGAGTGTCTGCATCGGCCTGCTGGCAATCGCCGGCGCGCTCGCCCCGGGCGACGAGGCATGCGGTCAGGTCGGCGTGGAGTCGGACCGGGAGGTGCTCGAGGCGTTCTACCACGCGACCGGCGGGCCCGACTGGTTCTTCAGCACCAACTGGCTGAGCGACGCGCCGCTCTCGGAGTGGTCCGGGGTCTACACGAACGAACAGGGTCGGGTGGATGCCCTTGTCCTTCGGAGCAACAACTTGAGCGGGGCGCTCCCGCCCGAACTGGCGCGGTTGACCAGGCTGAGAATCCTGTCGCTCCGGTTCAACCAGTTGAGCGGCCCCATCCCGCCCCAACTGGGCCGGTTGACCGGACTGACAAGCCTGAATCTCCACCGCAACCAGTTGACCGGCCCCATCCCGCCCCAACTGGGCCAGTTGACCAACCTCGACCTGCTGCATCTCGACGAGAACCAGTTGAACGGACCGATCCCCCCCGAGCTGGGCCGGTTGACAGCGCTGACGACTATCCTGGGTCTGTCGGACAACCAGTTGACCGGACCGATCCCCCCCGAGTTGGGCCGGTTGACCAACCTCGAGAGACTGCAGCTCCACCGCAACCAGTTGGCCGGGCCGATTCCGCCCGAGCTGGGCCAACTGACCAATCTGATATCCCTGAGTCTCTTCCGCAACCAGTTGACCGGGCCGATCCCGCCCCAACTCGGCCAGTTGACCCGCTTGACGAACCTGCAGCTCGGCGGGAACCAGTTGACCGGACCGATCCCCCCCGAGCTGGGCCGGTTGACAGCACTGACGGCTATCCTGAGTCTGTCGAACAACCAGTTGAGCGGACCGATCCCCCCCGAGCTGGGCCGGTTGACCAACCTCGAGAGACTGCAAATCCACGGCAACCACTTGAGCGGACCGATTCCGGTCGAGCTCGGAAACCTCACGGAGCTGACCTTCCTGAGAATCGACGGCGACACCGGGCTCTGTCTGCCGCCGGAGATACAGGACACGGTGTTCGGACAACTGGCGCTCGACGAGGATGTTCCCCTGTGTGCGGCGGTGACGGCACTCCCGCCGGCGGCGTTGTGGATGCTGGCGCTCGTCCTCGTCGTGCTGGGGCTGCGCCGGCATGTAACGGAGCGGCAGCCGGCCGCATAACGACGGTCGCGAGGGCGGGGGATGCGTGCCGTGACTGTCGCGGCGGAGTTGTCGAGTTCTGGACTGGTTGTCGCCGGGTTGCCAGTCGAACCGGCAACGCTTCACCGCCGACGCGGCGACGCCCTACCGCGCGAGCCTGCCGCTCGGGGACCTTGGACCGGGACGTTACGTCCTCTCGGTGGAAGCATGGGACGAGGAGACCCGCTTTCGAGCCGGTCGCGAGGTGCCGTTCAGAGTGAGATAGCGGCGCCGCACGGCCCCGCCGTGTTCGGCGCCGCCGTTCGATCTCGCGTCCACCTTGCGCACGGGGCAGCCTCCTCGGCGGCCGAGCGGCAGCTCGGAGAATACCGTGGTAGCATCGGTCGTCATGAAGGCAGTGAAAATGAGCGTCTCGTTCGAACGAGCGCTGGGAGACAGGATCCGCTCCGCCGCCCGCAGGTCGGGCACGGGCGTCTCGTCCTGGCTGGCGGGCGCGGCCGCCGCCAGGCTCCGCGCCGACGCATTGCGCGAGTTCCTGGACGAGTGGGAGGCCGAGCATGGGGCGCTGACGACTGACGAGCTCCGGCGCGCAGAAGCCGAGCTGGGCCTTCGGACGGGGGAGCCCGCGGCGTGAGTGCGCTCGTTCTCGACGCGGGCGCGTTCGTCGCCGTGGACCGCGGCGAGCGGACGATGATGGCCCGGTTGCGCGTCGCCGTCGCGAACCGGGTGGACCTGCGAACGAGCGCCATCGTGGTCGGTCAGGTGTGGCGAAACCCGGATGGCCGTCAGGCTCGACTCGCCCGCCTGCTGCAGGCCGTCGACATCCGACCGGTGGACGAACGGATGGGACGGAGGGCCGGCATCCTGATCGCCCGCGCCGGCACCGCCGACCCGATCGACGCCACCGTCGTGCTCGCCGCCGAGCACGGCGACCGGATACTCACGAGCGATCCCGACGACATCCGGCGCCTCGCGACCGCGGCCGGCACCCGCGCCGCCGTCGTCACCTGCTGAATCGGTCGCTGCGGAGAGCGTCCTCGCGGAGTGGCGCCGTCTACTCGCAGACTTCGGCGAGCCCCTGGACGGAAGTCACGTTGATGCTGTCGACGGCGTCGGCGGCGCCGCTCTCGTCGCGGATGAGCAGGCCCTTGGTTTCGACCTTGTGGCCGAGGTAGGCCTCGGGGCTCGGGAAGACGTAGAGCAGCTTGAAGGCGCGGTCGCCGAGGGGGATGGCCTGCGCCTCGGCGAGGGCGTCGCCGGCCGAGGGGGCCGGGTCGGCCGCGCGGACCTCCGGGCTCGCCGACGACAACTGCCAGCCGGCATGGCCGTCGCCGGCCAGGCAGCCGACCACCCGCACGAGGGCGAAGTTGGGCACGACGCCGGGGCCGTCCTCGCCCTCCACGCGGACATGGCCGAGAAGGCCGGCCGAGAGCTCGGCGTCGCCCGACGGGAAGCCGTTGCGCTCGAGGACGTAGCTGATGATGTCGACGTAGGCGTCGTCGGAGAGGTTCTCGGAGCCGTCGGGGGGCATCGACTGCATGCGCTCGTAGAGGCCGTCGAGGGTCAGCCCCGTCCAGTCGCGCAGGAACACGACCCCGGTGAGGGACCGGCCGGCGCCCCCGGTGAGGTCGGCGCCGTGGCAGCGCTGGCAGCTCGCGTCGTAGCGCTCGCGCCCGCGGGCCGCCTGCGCCGTGGTGTACACCCCGTCCTTGACGGTGGTCTCGACGTCCGGCTCCTGGCTCGCCGCCACCGTCAGGGACCCCGCCGCCATCGCCGCCGCCGCGGCCGCCGTCATCAGCACTCGCATCGTTTCGCCTGCCTCGTTCTTGAAGTCGTCAGCGCCCGGCTGCCGCCGGCCTGCCGATTCTACCCGCCGGCCTGCATCACAGAGGATACCGTCACGGCCGATCTGCGATGCGTCGCCGCCCGGCCAACGGCTTCCCGAAGCTCGACGAGCGCAACCGGACGAGCCGACCGCGACACGTCGACGACGAGCCGCTAAGGACAGTGATCGATATAACGTTGCCAACTACGCTCAGGCGTGCCTCGCAGACTGCCGCCTTGCGCGCCCGACACACGACAAGGTAAATCTCGTCACCCGTCCTAACGGGTTCCCAGCGACTCGAGCAGCCGGACCGTCTCCGGCGCGGCCGCGATGTTGCCGGTGCGGCCGCGGGCGACGATGGCGTAGGGAGTCTGCCCCCGCCGGTTGGCGATGTCGAGGTCGGCGCCGTGCTCGACGAGCAGCTCGACGACGCCGTCGAAGCCCTTGTCGACGACGTAGTGGAGGGCGGTGTTGCCGTCCTCGTCCACGGCGTTGACGTAGGCGCCCTCGTCGAGCAGGAACCGCACCGCGTCGAGGGTGCCGGCCTCGTCGTACATCTGGGCCTGGAACGCCGGCGTCTTGTGGAGCGTCCGCTCGCGCCGGTCCCATACCGCGTAGCGCCAGCCGGCCCCGGCCGCTAGCATCAGCGGCGTCCACCCGTTCTTCAGCGGCAGCCGCACGTCGGCCCCGGCCCCGGCGAGGACCCGCATGAGGTCGGTCTCGGCGAACTTGGCGGCCAGCGCCAGAGGGGTCGCCCCGAGCAGGTGCTCGCCGATCATCAGCACCTGGCCGTTGCGGGTGACCTTCGTGGCCAGCGTCACCTGGGCGTTCGCGCTCGCACCGTGCGCCAGCAGCGCTTCGACGACCTCGATGTCGCCGGTCAGCACCGCCGCGTGCAGGGCGGTGTAGCCGGCGCCCGAGGCGTTCGGGTTGGCGCCCCGATCGAGCAGCAGGAACACCAGCTCACGGTGGCCGCTGTGCGCCGCCACCACCAAGGCGCTCGCACCGTCGGGGGCGGTGTCGTTGGCGTCGGCCCCGGCGTCGAGGAGCCGGCGCGCCACCTCGACGTCGCCGTTGCGCGCCGCGAACAGCAACGGCGTGAACCCGCCGATCTGCGTCTCCTCGGCGTCGGTGCCGTAGCTGCGCCCGAGCTCGCCATAGCGCAGCTCGGACTGCAGCCGCCGGCTGATGACGAACCGGCGCGCGCGCGACCGGGCCCGCACGTCGGCGCCGCGGTCGAGCAGGAGCTGCACGACCTCGACGTGGCCCTGCGCGGCCGCCCACATCAGCGCGGTCTGGTATTCGAGCAGCTCGCGCCCGTCGACGTCCGCGCCAGCGTCCAGGAGCCGCCGCACCGCTTCGACGTTCCCGGTGCGGGCGCAGGTCATGAGGACGGTCTCGCCGGTCTCGACCGCCGCGTCGGGGTCGGCGCCGGCCTCGAGCAGCAGCCGCACCATTCCGGAGCTGCCGTTGTCGCAGGCGAGGGCGAGCGGGGTCACGCCCAGGTCATTGGCGGCCGAGGCGCCTGCGCCGGCGTTCGCCAGCCGGCGCGCCGTCTCGAGGTCGTCGTGGTAGGCGGCCCAGTGCAGCGCCGTCGCGCCGTCGGGCTGGGCCGCGTTCACGTCGATGCCGTCCGGCGTGCCCGACCCGTCGAGGAGGACGGCGATGGCCGGGGCGTCCTGATGCTTGACGGCGTCGATCAACCGCAGGTCGGAAACCTGGGCGGACGTCGCGGCCACCGCGGACGCGAGCCCGGCGACCGCGAGGAACACGAGGCGGAATCCCCTCCGCATTCGACCGCCGCAGGACACGGTCTCACCAGAGCCCCTTCGACCGACCCGCCGCGACAATGCGCTCCGCACAGGCATGACGTCGAGCTCCCCGTCAGATCCCCGTCAGCCGGTCGGGTCCCCGGCCGACCAGGAGCCGCGGCAGCGGCCCCGTGCTGTCGCCGATGCGCTCCACCGGCGCCCCCAGCTTGTCGAGGAGCGACACGTGGAGGTTGGCGAGCGGCGTGCTCCCGTGCTCGGAATAGCGGACGTGGCGCCCTCCCGCGAGCTGCCCCCCCGCGCCGCCGAGGAGCACGATCGGCAGATCGTAGGGCGAGTGCGCGTTGCTGTCGCTCATGCCCGCGCCGTACATCAGGATCATGTGGTCGAGCAGCGAGCCGTCGCCGTCGGGCGTCGACCGCAGCTTCTCGACGAAGCCGGCGAACAGGCTGACGTGATAGCGGTTGATCTTCGTCAGCTTGCGCAGCGACTCGCCCACCCCGCGGTGGTGCGACAGCGGATGGTGGGCGTCGGGCACCTCGATCTGCGGATAGGTGCGGCCGCTCAGCTCGTGCCCGCTCATGAACGTGGTGACCCGGGTGCGGTCGGTCTGGTGGGCCAGCAACTGAAGGTCGTACATCAGCCCGGTGTGGTCGGCGAAGTCGGCCGGGGCGCCCATCGGCCGCGCCATCAGCGGCACCTCCCGCTCGCCCTGGGCCTCGGCCACCTCGATGCGCCGCTCGACGTCGCGCACCGCGTCGAGGTACGCGCCGAGCTTGAGCTGATCGCCGGCGCCGAGGCTGCTCCGCAGCCGGACCACGTCGGCGCGGACCGAGTCGAGAATGCTGCGCTGCTCGCGGCGGCGCGCCTCGCGGGCGGCGGGGTCGGTGGTCTCGTTGTCGCCGAAGAGCCGCTCGAACACCGCCCGCGGGTTGTGCTCCATCGGCAGCGGGGTCTGCGAGTCGCGCCACGCGATGGTGTACGAGAAGGCGCAACTGAACCCGCCGCTGTCGCACGAGCCGGCGAAGTTCGCGCCCTCCAGCCCCAGCTCGAGGGATGCGAGCGGGGTGTGGCGCCCGAGCTCGCGGGCCGCGATCTGGTCCATCGAGACCGCCTGGGGGTTCCATGCGCCGGGGTGCACGTCGGTGAGGAACCGGGTCGCGGCGCGCGAGTGGCTGCCTCCGCGGACGCCTGCCGGGGGCGTGCAGTTCAGCCCCGACAGCACCAGAAGCTGGTCGCGGAACGGGGCCAGCGGCTCGAGAATCGGCGTCAGCTCGAAGCCGGCGCCGGTGGCCGCGGGCGTCCAGTTCTGCATGACCATGCCGTTGGGCACGTAGACGGCGCCGAACCGCACCGGCCCCGCCGCGGCGCGCGCGCTCAGGCCCGGCACCATGCCGTCGAGAAACGGCAGGGCAACGCTCGCTCCGAGCCCCCGCAGCACCGCGCGGCGCGGAATCGTCCGCTTCGTGATGAACGTCATGACTCCGATCTCCTCAGTTGGAACGGCACGCTCTCGACGATGCCTCGAATGATCGACGACCAGCGGTACCCGCCGGCCTCCGCGTCGCGCACGATGCGCCGGATCGCCGGCTGGTCGAACGACTCCATGCGCCTCCCGACCGCGTAGGTCAGCAGCTTCTCGGTCACGGTGCGCACCACGCTGGTCTCGTGGGCGAGCACCGCGTGGCGCAGGGCGGCGGGTCCGTCCACGGCGGTGCCGTCGGCGAGCGCCCCCGCCGCATCGACCGGCGCCCCGTACTCGTCGGCGGCCCGCCACCGCCCGATGGCGTCGAAGTGCTCGAGCGCGAACCCCGGGGGGTCCATCATGCGGTGGCAGGCGGCGCAGGCGGGGTTGGCCCGGTGCCGCTCCATCCGCTCGCGCATCGTCCGCGGCGGCGCCGCCCCGTGGTTCTCCTCCAGCGCCGGCACGTCCGCGGGGGGCTCGGTCGGCGGCATCCCGAGGACGTTGTCGAGCAGCCACTTGCCCCGCAGCACCGGCGACGTCCGGGTGGGATAGGCGGTGACCGTCAACAGGCTCGCGTGCCCCAGCAGCCCCGCCCGGTCGCCCTCGACGGGCACGCGGCGGAACCGCTCGCCGTAGACGCCGTCCCGCCCGTAGTGCCGGGCCAGCCGCTCGTTCACGAACGTGTAGTCGGCGTCGAACAGCTCCATGACGCCGCGGTCGCCCAGAATCTGGCTCTCGAGGAAGAGCGTCGTCTCGCGCTCCATGTCCGCGCGCAGGTTCTCATCGAACTCGAAGAACACGTCGGCGTCGGGAATGACCCCCCGCACCCGGCCGAGCTGCAGCCACTGGCTGGCGAAGTTGTCGACGAGGGCGCGAGCCCGCGGGTCGGCGAGCATGCGCGTGACCTGGTGGTCGAGCTCGTCGGGGTCGGAGAGCCGGCCGGCCTCGGCCGCGGCGAGCAGCGGCTCGTCGGGGATGTCGCTCCACAGGAACAGCGACAGGCGCGTCGCGAGCTCCAGGTCGGTCAGCCCGTACGCGGTCCCCGGGGCCGCGTCGATCGGATCGCGCTCGATGCGGAACAGGAACTCCGGGGCCACGAGCAGCCGCTCGAGCGCCTTCCGGATACCGGCCTCGAAGCCGCCCTCGGCCCGGCCCTGGTCGTAGAACGCCAGCAGGGTGTCCAGATCGTCGTCGGTCAGGGGCCGGCGGTAGGCGCGCCGTCCCAGCGACGAGAGGATCTCGGCCGCGCAACGGTCCTCGTCCCCCCCCGCCGCAGCGGTGGGGTCCGCTGCGGCGGAGGAATCCGGCGCCGCGGGCTCGCCGGCGGCGGCGTCCTCCACGACGCCCGAGCTCAACGACGCTGGAACCCCGCGCGCGTCGGCGGCGGCCTCGGCCGCGGCGTCCCCGCCGACGACCGGCCGGCAGACGAAGATGCGGCGCCGGCTCGCGGTGTCCCCCGGACCGGCGGGGTCGTAGGGGCCGGCGATCTCCACCCGCTCGATCGCCGCGTGGCCGTGGTAGAACCCGAGCCCGCTCAGCGAGAAGCCGGAGAGCCGGCGCTCGAGAATCCCCGTGGGCTCGGTGCGCGCGGCCACGAACGACACCCCGACGACGTGCTCGCCGGCGGTGGCCGGCACCATGACCTCGAGGTCCGCGTCGGCGTCGATCGACACGTACTGCTCCCACGCCGGGTCGCCGCGAATGGTGCCGAAGAACGTGTAGGCCGACGGGTAGCCGAAGCGATCGGCGTCGCCGACCGTGAACCGCCGCACCAGCTTCCCGTCGAGGCGGACCTCGAGCTGCTGGGCCGTCCCCATGCCGACGACGTAGTCGTAGATCATGCGGCGCAGCCGCAGCTTCACGCGGTACTCGCCGTCGAGCGGGAAGTAGTGCCGGACCGCCAGCCCCCCGCGGGAGCCGAACGGCAGGTCCTCGCTCATGCGGTCGTCCTGGTACAGCAGCCGCGGCGTGGAGTACGTGGCGGCGGCGAACCCGGGGCCCACGGCGGGGTCCCCCACCGCGAGGCGGCTGATGCGGTTGGCGGCCGAGAGATAGCGGTCGAACAGGGCGGGCGACACCGAGAGGGCCTCGGCGTCGGTGCTGAACCCCTCCTGGCTGACGTCGTCGGGCGGAAACAGCAGCCAGCCCTCGTCGACCTCGATGTCGAGCAGGCTGCGCACGGCGTTGCGGTACTCGGGGGTGGTCAGGCGGCGCACGGCGGGGCGGCCCGGGTCGGGGCGCTCGGCCGCGGCGGCGTCGAGCCGGTCCTCGAGCCAGCCGAGAAACCGCTCGTGGACTTCCGCGGCGGGGCGCGGCCGGCCGGCCGGCGGCATCATGCCGAGCCGCAGCTTGCGGACGACGGCCTCCCAGACGTCGGCGTCGGCCCCGACGTCGGCGGCGTCGAGCCCGTCGAAGGCCACCGGCACCAGCCCGCGCGCCTCCCGGGCCTCGGTGTGGCACGCGAGGCAGTATCGCTGGAGCAATACCCGGGCGGAATCGGCGTCGTACGGCGCCGCCGCCGACCCCTGAGCCGACACCGTCATCGGCACCAGGACGGCCAGCGCAACAGCCCACACTCCCACCTGCCGGGTGGCCGGCAGCGCCCTCGACAGTATCATGTCTCTCCCGCGTCCAGAGGCGGCCACGATCCGCAACGCCGGTCGCCGCCTCCGCTACTGTAGTGCCAGCCACGCCCGTTGGCAACCAGTTTCAGCGGGGAAGCCGCTCGGTCGCAAATCCCGGAAACCGATCGAAGTCGCGATCCTCGGTGAGCAGGGTCCGAACGCCGGCCTCGCGGCAGAGCGCCACGATCTGCGCATCGAAGACGACGTTGCCGACGGCGTCGACCTCGCGCACGGCGCCTGCCAACAGCTCGGCGAAACGGGGTCCGGGCAGGAGAAGCTCCACGCTCGGCGATGCGAGCAGCCGCTGCAGCGCTTCGCACGCTCCAGCGGGACTGAGCGGATCGAGGATGCGCCGATGCGTGACGACCCGCAGGAATTCGGCGAGACAGAACACCGGGATTGCCCAACTGGCGGGTCCCTCGGCGAGGGCGATGACGCGGCGGCTGGCCGCCTCGTACTTGGGCGACCTGCGTCTGTGCGCGTGCACGAGCACGTTGGTATCGACGGCGATCACTCGCGCTCCTCCATCCACTCGTAGAGCGCGTCGCGATCGTCGAAGTTCACTCCGGGCGTCGGGCGCCCTTCCGTCGTCAGCAACTCGAGACGGTACGGGGTGGGCCGCGCGCGCCGGCGATGGAGGTACTGCGCCACCGCCCGTTCGACGAGCTGCGTCAGGGTCTCGCCATCGCGGGCGGCCAGCTCCTTGGCCTCGCGGAACAGATGGTCGTCGAAGCTGAGGGTGGTTCGCATGCAGAAATCTGATCACGAGACGCAGATATCTGTCAAACGGCCGGCATCGACATCGCCCATTCGGGACCGCCGGCGGCCGGTGCTGCTGCGAATCGCGCCGCGAGGGGGGGCGCGGCAGATTCGTGAGGCGACCGCCCTGGGCCGCGGGCCGGGCGGCCTCGTCCGCGCCGGCGCACGACCGATTCGTGAGGTGACCGCGCTGGGCACAGGCCCAGCCTGCTCTCTCACCGCCCGCCACTTTACCTGACGTGCACCCCCGCGCGAGCCCGTTGTTGCCCGTTGTTTACCCGCGGGCGGGTTGGTGGCATAATCCCCCATTACTCGTCGTATCCACGTACCGGTCGAAGGAGTCGATTCATGAGAATCCAGGCGCGAACAGTCGCGGTCGTCTTGGCGGTCGGGGCCCTGTCGCTCGTCGCCGCCCCCAGCCAGGCGAACGAGGGCGACGTCACCTACTACCGGGACGTCCTGCCGATCATCCAGGACAACTGCCAGAGCTGCCATCAGCCCGAGGGCCAGAACCTCGGCGGCGTGGTGGCCCCGATGTCGTTCATGAACTACGCCGAGACCCGCCCCTGGGCCCGCGCCATCGCCCACAAGGTCGAGGCGCGCGAGATGCCGCCGTGGTACGCCTCGGCGCCGAGGGACGTCTTCTCGAACGAGCGCCTGCTGACCGACGCCGAGATCGAGACCCTGCTGAGCTGGGTCGAGGCGGGCGCCCCCGCCGGCGACCGGGCCGACGCCCCCGCGCCCCGGCAGTTCGTCGAGAGCACGAGCGACGGCTGGTCGCTGGGCACGCCCGACTACGTGTTCAAGCTCGACGAGCCGTACTTCATCGAGGACGACGTCTACGACCTGAACATCAGCTTCTTCAAGACCCTGACCGAGGCCGAGCTGCCCGACGACGTCTGGGTGCGCGGCTGGGAGTTCAAGACCGACGCCGGCAAGGTCGGCCACCACATGTGCGGCTTCGTGCGCGGTCCCGCCCCCGGCGAGCGGCCGGTCGAGGAGGCCGCGGCGGAGGAGGGTGCGGCCGGCAGCGGCCAGCTCCTGACGTGCATCGCCGAGGGCGCCGAGGCGGTCATGCTGCCCGACGGCTACGGCCTGCGGCTCGAGGCGGGGTCGACGCTGACCTACAACATGCACTACCACAAGGACCCCG
This sequence comes from Vicinamibacteria bacterium, assembly GCA_022821235.1. Lineage (GTDB taxonomy): Bacteria > Acidobacteriota > Vicinamibacteria > Vicinamibacterales > UBA8438 > JAJEEA01. The sequence goes on along the minus strand of JAJEEA010000465.1, from coordinate 12,833 downwards.
GCGAGGGCACGGGCATCTGGACGCAGCCCGAGATCGCCTTCTTCGTCGAGGACCGGCCGGTGCGCTACCAGGTGATCAACGACTCGATCGGCAACACCGGGTTCGAGATTCCGCCGGGCCACCCCAACTACCGGATCGGCATGTCCCGCACCCTGGACAAGGACATCCAGGTGCTGACCTACTGGCCGCACGCCCACCTGCGCGGCACCGCGTCGCGCTACACCGCCATCTATCCCGACGGGCGCGAGGAGCTGCTGCTCGACGTGCCGGAGTACGACCAGGGGTGGCAGGAGACCTACAAGTACAAGGAGCCGAAGCTGCTGCCCGAGGGCACGCGCATCGACATCAGCTTCTGGTACGACAACTCTGAGGAGCGCGGGGCCCGCTACGACTTCCGCGCCAGCGACACGCCCGGCCACGGTCCCCGGACCGACGACGAGATGTCGCTGGGCTTCATCGGCTACGCCGTCGAGCTCGACGAGCCGGCGAACACCACCGACGACGACTAGCAAGGACCCTTCCCGCCCGGGAGACCCGCCCCGCTTCGGGTGCGGGTCTCCCGGTTTTTCTCCCTCCCCGGTTGGATACGCCATGCCTGCACTGCGATTCCGGCTCGCCGCGTGCGCCGCCGTCCTGTACGCCCTGGCGCAGACCGCCGCCCCCGCGCACGCGGGGCAGGGCGGAGAAAACGACGACGGCCTCGTCCGAACCGAGCTGGTCCTGAACGGCCGGTCGATCAGCGTGGAATACGACCCCGCCCTGCCGTCGGACCACCGCTCGCTGCTGGTGCTACGGGCCGGCTCGACCCAGGCCGCGGTGCGGCTGGGGCGCATCGAGGGCCACCGCTCGCTGGCGATGGGGACGCTGGCGCCGGACCCGGACGAACCCCGCGCCCCCGCCCCGGACCACGATCTCTGGCTGATGCGCACTGGCGCGGGCTGGATGCTCGACGCTCGGCCTGTCGAGGAGCCGGCCGACGCGGACGAGGCCGAAGGCGCCACCGACAAGGCCGCCGACGCGGGTGACGAGGCCGCCGAGGACGCAGAGACGGACGCCACCCAACCGGCCGCCGACGGCGCGGAAGCCGAGAACGCGGAAGCCGAGGACGCAGGGACGGAAGCCGAGGGCGCGGAAGCCGAGGGCGCGGAAGCCGAGAACGCAGAGGCCGAGAACGCAGAGAGTGCCCAGACGGATGTTGACGGCGCGGACGCGGATACCGACGGCGCGGACGCGGGTGCCGACAGCGCGGACGCCGCCGACGCCGAGAATGCGGAGGCGGACACGGACGCCGAGGGCCGGGACGAGGACGCCGAGGGTGACGAGGCGGATGGCGAGGCCGACGAGGCGAATCCCGAGACCGTAGACGCGCCCCCTTCGCCGCGACCCGGCCGCATCCCCCTCGCCCACCGGCCGCTCGCCGACGAGGCCGAGACGCTGGCCGTCAGGTTGCTGCCGGCCGCGGACGAGGCGGGGACCCTGGAGCTGATCTGGGGCCGCAACCAGTGGACGGCCGACTTCGAGTTCATCGAGCTGCCGCGACCGCCCCGCCGAGAGCGCACCTCCAACGTCAGCCCGGGCACCAGCCTGACCCGCGATTCCGACCTCGAGGCCCGCTACCGGGCGGCGGCGCTCGGGTCGCGCAACGAGACCGCCCTCCGGACGCCCGACGGCGCCCGCATCCAGGTGCTCTTCGAGCAGGAGCTCGGCACCGACGGCGTGGACTTCGCGGCGCTGGAGTCGATAGGTGACGGCGATCTCGTCGAGCTCACGGAGGGCGCGGTCATCCGGCTCAGGAGCGAAGTGCCCCTCAGGTTCGGCGACACCCTCATTCCCACCGACAACCTCGCGCCCGACTTCCCCGGCTCGTACGGCCTGTGGCTGCGGGCGTCCGGCCCCGGCTGGACCCTCGTCTTCAACAACGAGCCCGACTCGTGGGGCACTCAGCACGACCCGGCTTTCGACGCGGCCGAGGTCGACATCGACCACACCCACGGCGGCCCCTACGAGGACCGTCCCCTGGGCGTGTCCCTGGTGCCGGCGGGCGGCGACGCGGGCCGGCTCGTGATCGTCTGGGGCCAGCACGTCTGGGCGGCCGACTTCACCATCGAACCGTAGGCGCCCGCGGCAAGAGGCCCCGCTGCATCAATCGGCGAAGCACTCATCCTGCCCGACGCGTTGTTCCGCGGACCGGGTCCTCTCCGTAGTCGCCCCCCTCCCCAGCCGCCGTTCGCCGGCCGGCTCCTCCGGTATCGTGCACGGTGGGGTCCGTCACCGGCTCCGGAACCCCTCGCATCCCGCGACGCCGTCCCCGGCCCGGCCCGCCAATCGTCGCGACGGCTCGCTTGGCGCCCAACCAACCTCCAGGCGGCCGGACCGGTTCTACGACGCAGAGTCGTGGCCCGGGCGCCAGGCACCGCCTTTGTGGTAACGTCCGAACGGTTCCGCGGGGTGACCCGCGCACCAGCGTCTACTCGCGGCCATGGAGGCACCCATGAGACCTCGTCACTTCCCCCTGCTAGTTGCCCTCGTGCTGGCGCTCGCCGCAGCCGTCATCGGCGGTGGACTGACGCGACCGGCGGTGCTGACCGCCGGCGGGCAGGAAGGACAGGCGGACGCGGCGGCGTTCCAGTTCGACGCCACGTGGCCGAAGCCGCTGCCCGACAACTGGACGCTGGGCAACGTGGTGGGGGTCGCGGTGGACGCCCGCGACCACATCTGGATCGTCCACCGCCCCGGCAGCCTGACCCTGCAGGAGCGGGGCGCCGACGAGGACCCGCCGCTGGCCGAGTGCTGCCGCTCCGCCCCGCCGGTCATCGAGTTCGACCAGGCCGGCAACGTGGTGAACGCGTGGGGCGGGCCCGGCGAGGGCTACGAGTGGCCCGACTCGGAGCACGGCATCTTCATCGACCATCTCGACAACGTGTGGCTGGGCGGGAGCGGCGGCGACGACGCCCACATCCTGAAGTTCACCCGCGACGGCGAGTTCCTGCTGCAGATCGGCCGGCACGGCCAAGGCGAGGGCAGCAACGACCTCGCCAACTTCGGCCAGCCGGCCGAGATCGACGTCGACCCCGAGACCAACGAGGTGTACATCGCCGACGGCTACGGCAACCGCCGGGTCGCGGTCTTCGACGCCGACACCGGCGAGTACAAGCGCCACTGGGGCGCCTACGGCAACCAGCCCACCGACGAGGCCTACAGCTACGACCCCGACGCGCCCCTCTCGCAGCAGTTCGGGCGGCCGGTCCACTGCGCGACCCTGTCCGACGACGGGCTCGTCTATGTCTGCGACCGCGTCAACGACCGCATTCAGGTGTTCGAGCGGGACGGCACGTTCCTGAACGAGGTGGTCATCGCGGGCCGCACCCGGGGGTTCGGGTCGGCGTTCGACGTCGACTTCTCGCCCGACGGCGACCAGCGGGTCCTCTACAACATCGACGGGATGAACCAGAAGGTGTGGCTGATCGAGCGGTCGAGCCTCGAGATCCTGGGGTCGTTCGGCTTCGGCGGGCACATGGCGGGCGGGTTCACGGCGGCCCACAGCCTCGCCGTCGACTCGGGCGGCAACATCTACGTCGGCGAGACCCTGGAGGGCAAGCGGGTGCAGCGGTTCGTCAACATGCAGTAGGCGGCCGGCCCGGGAACGAAGCTGAGTCCAGCGCCTCGTCATCCGCGGGCGGCGGCGCGTGAAGGCCGATCTTCGCCTTCGCCGCAGGCGGTATCGCGGGCGGTGTATGGTGGGTACGTGTCACGCACCAACGTGGACATCGACGACGAAGCCTGCGCCGCGATCATGAGACGGTACCGCTTGGCGACCAAGCGGGAGGCCGTCAATCTCGCGTTGCGATCGCTCGTATCGGAGCCATACAGCCTCGACGAAGCCCGCCGGATGCGCGGATCGGGTTTGGACGGCGACCTCGACGAAATGCGGGGTCGCGCCGATGCTCCTCGTTGACACGTCCGCGCGGGTGGAGTCTCTTTCTGCGAGGCCTCCTCACCACGCGCGCTTCCGTAGCACCTACCGCCAAAGCGGCACGCCGATGGCGGCGGTCAGCGCACTAGGCGCCCGTCCTGCACCCAGACTTCGCCGCCTACCGTCACCGTCGTGTCGGTGAAGAAGTTCCAGCGGACGTAGCCGCCGGTGACGTTGCCGCCGAGCTCGGAGTTGTCGCCGAGCGACAACCGCACGATGCCCGCGCCGTAGCCGTAGTACGGAATCCAGGGGTTGCGCTCGGGCACCGCGAGCAGCGGGTTGAAGCCGAGGGCGAACTCCCGGAAGGCCCGCGCCTCTTCGGGGACGCCGGCCAGCTCGGCCTCGGCCGCCTCCTGCCCCGACTCGGCGGTCATCCCCGTGACCCGCCCACTCTCTATCTCCACCCGCAGGCCGCTGACCGGCCGCCCGTCCCACTGCGACGGCGGGAAGACGATGACGCCGTCCACGGTCTCCTCGACCGGGGCCACCCGGATGGCCCCCGACGGCAGCTCCAGCTCGCGGTCGATGAGGATGACGCCCTGATCGGTGCGCGCCTTCGACGCGTCGCCGTCGCCGAAATTCACCGGGCGGTCGCCGATGCGGAACCGGATGTCGGTGCCGAGCGGCGAGGTGACCCGCACCTGGGCCCCGCGCATCGCCTCGACGAAGCGCCGCTGCGCCGCCGCCAGCCCCGCGTAGTCGGTCTCGAGCAACGCGTGCTGATACGCGGCGTCGATGACCGCCTGCGACGGCATGGGCTGCCCCGGCAGAGGGAACGCGCTGCCGTTCTGGGTCCAGTGGAAGTGGATGGTGCGGCCGATGCCCTCGTGCAGCAGGTCCTGCAGCGCCGCGTACACCGCATGGTCGGGCCGCGCCCCCGGCAGCATGATGGCGCCGTCGAAGCCGCGCAGCATCTCGCGGTAGACGGCCCGCGCGGCCGCCGTGCCCTCGGCCAGCAGGTCGGCATCCCAGCCCTCGGGGTACGGCTCCTCGATGACGTCGATCACCCCGAGGTCGACGGCGCCGGCCCGCAGCAGGGCGTAGCGCAGCGGCGGAATCAGCTCGTCGAACTGCCCCGGGCGCGCCACGAGCAGGATGCGCTCGCCCGGCTCGGGCGCGAGCTGGGCCACCAGCCGCTCGGCCATCGCCTCCCACTGCATGGTCAGGCGGGGCTGGGCGGGGGCGGTTCCGGCCGCGAGCGACAGGATCAGGCCGGCGACGGCGAAGAGACGTACGACACGTTCCATGGTTCGATTCTCCTCAGGCACGAGGATGCCTACGACGGCCACAGCCAGCCGAACGTGCCGGCCGTCAGCAGGGCGTAGATCACCCCGTCGAGCATCGTCAGCAGGGTGAAGCGCCAGCTCCGGTACCACCAGATGGTGCTCTGCGGAATCGCCAACGCGTAGCCGGCGAAGGCCACGATGCCCACGACGCGGAACACGAGGCCGTACTCGGCGCCGGGCGCGAGGGTGAGGCCGGCCGCGTAGCCGGCGACGGCGCCGACCACCACGCAGTAGACGAACCACTGCGCCAGGCTCCGGCCGACGGCCAGCAGCCCGTTGGGGAGCACCGTCATGAACACGACGGGGCCGCGCTTCAGTTGCTCCGCGAACTCCGGGGTGTTCATCTCCTTCATGCTCGACGCCCGCGGGATGGCGTAGTCGCCCGGCGGAATCTCCAACCCCCGCAACGCGTCCGCCGCCTTCTCCTGATCGGGGACCGGCCCGGCGTCGCCGACGTGATACGACAGCAGCATGTGGATGACCGAGCTGGCGACGAAGACGAGGACCGCCGACAGCAGGATCGGCAGCCACAGCGACAAGATGGACACCATTCGCGACCTCCTGGCCGGCGAGCATACCCGATCTTCCCGTCCCCGTCCGGTGCTCCGCGCGCCGGCCGCCCGGCCGACGCCGCCCGAGGCGGGGTGACGCCGCCAGGGCGCCCGCCGGGGATGCACGTCAGATTCGCGAGACGGCTGCCACCCTGGGCGGTCAGGCTCCCGATTCTCGGTTTTCTCGGCTGCGAAAACCCCTCCGGAACGCGCCGTCCCGGCCTCAGCGGTACGGTTTGCGGGCCGCGTCTCACCTTCTCGACGTGCGCCCGCCCGCATCCCGCCGCCCGGAGCCGCCGGCGGGGTCCGCCGGCACTCGGGTAGGCACGCCCGCGCAGCGTGATCCGCCGATGGGCGAATTGCGATAACATCCGCTCGCAGCCGTCGGGGCGCGTCGTCCCGCCGGCGCCCGCCGGGTCTCTCGCCGCGAAACGGCGGGCGCACCCGACGGGTCGACTGGGCGGAAGTCGGCGCCGCGAGGCGACGGCTTCCCCGACCAGATTGCCGAGCCGATGGAAAGGGGTACACGATGCTGCTGGCGCTGCCGTCCTGTCGTCCGGTGTTCCGGGCCGTTCTGTCGGCCCCGGTGCTCGCCATCCTGCTGGGAATCGCGATGATCGGAACCGAGGCCGTCGTGCACGCCCAGTCCGACGAGCCCCTCGGCCACGGCTACAGCCGGCCCGCCCGGAGCCCCCACGGCAGCCGGTCCGAGGTGATCGCGCCGCACGGGATGGTGGCGGCCAGCCAGCCGCTGGCGGCCCAGGTCGGCCTCGACATCCTCAAGGCCGGCGGCAACGCCATCGACGCGGCCGTGGCCGTCAACGCCGTCCTCGGCCTCGTCGAGCCGCACATGAACGGCATCGGCGGCGACCTCTTCGCCCTCGTCTGGGACGCCGACACCGAGCGCCTCTACGGGCTGAACGCCACCGGGCGCGCGCCGTACGAAATCAGCCGCGAGACCCTCGTCCGCCAGGGCTACAGCCGCATGCCGGGGAACGGGCCGCTCACCTGGACCGTGCCGGGCGCCGTCGACGGCTGGCACGAGCTGCTCGAGCGGTTCGGCACGATGAGCCTCGCCGAGGTGCTCGCGCCGGCCATCCGCTACGCCCGCGAGGGCTTCCCGGTGAGCGAGATCATCCAGCGGCAGTGGGCGGGGGCGATGCCGTCGCTCGTGCAGTGGCCCGACTCGGCCGCCACCTACCTGCCGAACGGCCGGCCGCCGCGCGTCGGCGAGGTCTTCCGCAACCCGCGGCTCGCCGACACCTACGACGCCATCGCCCGGGGCGGCCGGGACGCGTTCTACAAGGGCGACATCGCCCGCCGCATCGTCTCGTTCAGCGAGGGCAACGGCGGCTACTTCACGATGGCCGACTTCGAGGACCACTCGTCGGTGTGGGTCGAGCCCGTCAGCACCAACTACCGAGGCTACGACGTCTGGGAGGTGCCGCCCAACAGCTCCGGCATCCTCGCCCTGATGATCCTCAACATCATGGAGGGCTACGACGTCCCCGCCCTGGGCAAGAACACCGCCGACGCGATCCATCTCTACACCGAGGCCAAGAAGCTCGTGTGGGCCGACCGCGACACCTACGTCGCCGACGCCGACGCCAACGAGCTGCCCACGCAGCCCCTCATCTCGAAGTCGTACGCCGACGCGCGGCGGCAGCTCATCGACCCCGAGCGCGCGTCGACCGACGTCGCCCCGGGCCAGCCGTTCGACCACAGCGACACCGTGTACCTGACCGTGGTCGACGAGGACCGCAACGCCATCTCCCTCATCGAGAGCATCTTCGGCGGCTTCGGCTCGATGGTGGTGCCGGGCGACCTCGGCTTCGCCCTCCAGAACCGCGGCTCCGGCTTCACGCTCGAGGAAGGCCACCTCAACTCGCTCGAGCCCCACAAGCGCTCGCTGCACACCAACATGCCCGGCTTCGTCACCAGGGACGGCCAGCCGTTCATGTCGTTCGGGGTCATGGGCGGCGCCATGCAGCCCCAGGGCCACTGGCAGGTGCTGTCGAACATCATCGACTTCGGCATGAACCTCCAGGAGGCCGGCGACGCCGCCCGCGTGCGCCACAGCCCGAGCAGCCGGCCCGGCGGCACCGTCGCCGTCGAGCCCGGCGTCTCCGACGAGGTCATCGCCGAGCTCCGGCGCCGCGGCCACAACGTCGTCCGCGCCGGCGGCGGGGGCATGGGGGGCTACCAGGCCATCATGATCCACCCCGAGACGGGCATGCTGCACGGGGGAACGGACGTGCGCAAGGACGGGCAGGTGGTGGGGTACTGAGCGGCGGGCCGACTGGCGCCAAGACTGATTGCCGGTCGCGGGACGCGGAGGGGTGAATCGACCCCAGAGCCACCCAGAGCCACCATGCGCGCGAAGTCCGCCAAAGAACTGCAGGACGAGTGGCAGCGAACCCCTTGGTACAGTTCCTCGAGCGAGCCGACCGATCCATCCGACAATCCCAACCTGCGCCTGCGTCGCGCTCTCAGTTGGCTTGGCCGCGCCGAGGTAGAGTACGTGCGTGAGGACTTCGATGCCGCTTTCATCTTCTATTGGATAGCCCTTAACGCAATGTACTCCTCATCGGACAACAGTGACAGCGGGAACAGGCGCAAGTATTTGAAGAAGATCGTTAGTCAGGAGCGTCCCCACGGCAGCGTGGACGCGATCTTCGACACAATCTGGGCGGATCTGGGCGACGAGATCGAGACGCTATTGAACAACAGATTCGTCTACCAGCCACAGTGGGACCAGGACACAAAGTGGGAAAAGGACTGGGAGAACGACAACGAGAAAACCAAGAAAGCGATAGAAAAGGGGCGCACAGAAGGAATCCTCCTGGAGCTCTTCGACCGTCTCTACACTCTGCGCAACCAGTTGCTCCACGGATGCGCAACCTGGCGTGGTTCAAAGAACCGGGAACCGGTCGAGACGGGAGCGAAGATCATGGCTTGCCTCGTCCCACACTTCATCGAGGTCATGCTCGACAATCCAAGAGCCAAGTGGGGAATGCCGAGTTACCCTGTACTCCCCGACTGATAACGAGCGTTCGGAGACCAAGTCTGGAAGCGCCTCGCGACGCCGCCCGCAGCCCCATCTGCAAGTTGGGTGGTGTCCGAGGTGGTGTCCCCCGCGATGTCCCCCTTCCGTCCATGCCGGTATCGAGTTCCGCGTGACTTGCGACCACTGCGAATCGGGACCGGACGACCGTGAAGCAGTCACGCGAACCAGTTCTCCACGCTCAGATCGGTGAAATCGTCGAAGTCGCCCGTATTGCGCGTGACCAGCGTCAGGCCGTTGGTGGCGGCAATCGCGGCGATCTGGCCGTCCACGAACGGAGGCGTCCGGCCTCGACCGGTCAGCCGTGCGCGCTCTTCCGCGTGCCATCGCGCCGCATCGCGATCGTACGGCAGGATCTCCAGACGCAAGACCCACCGCAGGTAGTGGGCCAACTCCTGCTTGCGCGTACCGTCCGGCATACGGACCAATCCGTACTGCAGCTCATGGAGAACCGGAGCCGCTGTGCACGCTTCGTGCGCATGCGCGTCCAGTCGTGACTCGACGTCGGGGTCGGGACGCCGCCGCAAGGGTTCGGAGAGGACGTTGGTATCGAGCAGGTACTTCAGTCTGGCCATTCGGGCTCCCGCGGCGGGCGGCGGTCACGCCAGCTATCCACTTCCTCCCGCGTGAGTTCCGGCCAGTCGAAGCTCGCCTGCGCACGCCACTCCTTGGTCCCCTGCCAGAAATCGCTCCCGGCTGTTCCCGATTCCAGGCGTTCGTACTCTTCCCTGGAAACCAGGACCGCGACCGGTTTTCCGCGGCGGGTGATGTGCACGGCCTCTCCGTTCTCGGCTTCACGAATCAGTCGCGTCAGCGTGTTTCGAGCTTGGGCGATGGATACTTCAGGCACGATTTCACATCCATGATGGCTATCAACATGGCCATTCTACACGAATCCTCGGGGGAACAAGTCGGTGTCACCGGGGCCGTACACCACCGCCTCCGACACAGCGACAACGACGCCATGCGGTGAATCGTTGCTACAATCTCCGCGAATCGTGCGGAGAATCTACATCCACGAACGACCCGACTGGCCGCGGCTCCACTGGAGGCCGGAGGCGCTGGCGGATGCGCTGGCCGACGTCAGGCACCGACAGGGCCGCCTCCTCGGGCGCATGGAGACTCTCGGTTTCGACCTGCGGCGCGAGGCGGTGCTCGGCACGCTGGTCGAGGACGCGGTGAAGAGCAGCGACATCGAGGGAGAGAAGCTCGATGCGGGGGAGGTCCGCTCGTCGATCGCGCGCCGCCTCGGCATGGATGCCGGTAGGCTCGGGACGGCGGATCGCGACATCGAAGGGGTCGTCGAGCTGATCCTGGATGCCACCGGGCGGTTCGACCAGCCACTCACCGCGGAGCGGCTGTTCGACTGGCACGCGTCGCTGTTCCCGACCGGCCGCAGCGGGATGCGGCGAATCGCGGCCGGGCGATGGCGCGACGAGCCGGCCGACCCGATGCAGGTGGTGTCCGGTCCAATCGGCCGAGAGCGGGTGCACTTCGAGGCGCCGTCCGCGAGGCGGGTCGACGCGGAGATGCGGGCTTTCCTGCGCTGGTTCGAGGCGCCGGCCGATGCGGACCCCGTGCTCAGGGCGGGGTTGGCGCACCTCTGGTTCGTGACCGTCCACCCGTTCGAGGACGGGAACGGCCGCATCGCGCGCGCCGTCGCCGACATGGCGCTGGCTCGTTCGGAGGGCAGCTCCCAGCGCTTCTACAGCATGTCGTCGCAGATCCGGGCCGAGCGCGCCGCCTACTACGACGTTCTGGGCCGTACGCAGCGGGGCACGACCGACGTCACCGACTGGATGACGTGGTTCCTCGCCTGCCTCGGCCGATCGATCGAGGCGGCGGGGACGGCGCTGGCCGCCGTGCTCGCGAAGGCCCGGTTCTGGGAGCGCGCGGGCGGGCTCGCTCTCAACGATCGGCAGCGGCGCGTGCTGAACCGTGTCCTGGACGGCTTCGAGGGGAAGCTGACCACGTCGAAGTGGGCGAAACTCGCCAAGTGCTCTCAGGACACGGCGCTGCGGGACATCGCGCTCCTGGTCGACCACGGCCTCCTGGCCCGGAACCCCGGCGGCGGGCGCAACACGAGCTATCGCCTGGTGACCGACAGCCGACCGGACGGCGACTGAGGCGGGCGACATCCGCTGAGCGGACATGAACCCGGTTCGCTGTCGCAGGCCAGCCGGCCGGCGCCCTGTCGTCGTCCTCGGCCACGACATCTCCAATGAACGGTTCCCGGCGGCGGCTTGCGCAAATGCCGGGGAGGAGTATGCTCAAGCGATGCCCGGGCCGGCCAGGTACCTCGCGATGGTCCGCGGGGCGGCGCTCGTCGTCTTCCTCGCTCTGCTCGCAGGGGCGGTCACGGCCCTTCAGCGCCCCGCGGCGACGGGCGCGCCCGGCCGGGTGACGCTGTCCATCGTGGGCACCTCCGACGTGCACGGCCGCGTGTTTCCGCGGGGCGGGCGCGGAGGCGTCGCGCAGCTCGGCGGGTACCTGCGCAACCTCCGCGCGGCGCGGGACCGGGACGGCGGCGCGGTGCTGCTGCTGGATGCGGGCGACACCTTCCAGGGGGGCATCGAGTCGAACCTGTCGGAGGGCGCGCTCGTCGTCGACGCCTACAACGCGCTGGGCTACGACGCGCTGGCCATCGGCAATCACGAGTTCGACTACGGCGCGCTCGACGGCGCTTCCGGGGACGGCGCGCCGCCCGACATGCGCGGTGCGCTCAAGGCGGCGGCCGCCCGCGCGCGGTTTCCGTTCCTCGCGGCGAACCTGATCGACGAGGTCACGGGACGCCCGGTGGCGTGGCCGAACGTCCGGCCGTCCACCGTCGTGGACGCCGCGGGCCTGCGCGTCGGCCTCGTGGGCGTGATGACGGTCGACGCGCTCCGCATGACCCTCGCCGCCAACGTCCAGGGGCTTCGCACGACGCCGCTCGCGCCCGCCGTCGAGGCGGAGGCGCGGCGGCTGCGGCAGCGGGGCGCCGACGTAATGGTGGTCGTGGCGCACGCCGGCGGGTGGTGCGCGCGGTTCGACGACCCCGCCGACCTCTCGTCGTGCGACGACGATGGCGAGATCTTCCGGCTCGCCCGACAGCTTCCGGCCGGCCTCGTGGATGCGATCGTCGCGGGGCACAGCCACGCGGCCGTGGCTCACGTGGCGGCGGGCATCCCCATCGTCCAGGCGTACTCGCGGGGGGCGGCGTTCGCTCGGCTCGATCTGACCGTCGAGCGCGGCGAGGGGGTGGTGTCGGCGCGCGTCTTCGCGCCGCAGGCGCTGTGTGCAGCCGTCGGCCCGGACGGGGCCTGCGCGGCCGCCGGCGCGCCGCCGCGCTACGAAGGGGCGCCGGTCGCGCCGGACGCGTCGGTGACGGCGGCGATGCGGCCCGAGCTCGAGCGGGTGCGGCGCTGGCGCGAGGCATCGCTCGGCGTCGTCCTCGAGACCGCCCTGACCCGGAACGGAGCGGGTCTCGAATCGCCCCTCGGCAACCTCTTCGCCGATGCCTTCCGCGCCGCCGTGCCCGGCGCCGACGCCGCGATCGGCATGGGGGCGCGACGCGGGGGGCTGCGCACCGATCTGCCGGCCGGGGCACTGACCCGCGGGCCGCTCTACGACGTGTTTCCCTTCGACAATCGCGTCGTCGCGCTGGTGTTGACGGGGGCGCAACTGCGGCAGGTGCTCACCAGGGAGGTGTCCCGGCGGCGGCGCGGGGTCCCGAGCGTGTCGGGGATCCGCGTTCGCGTGACCTGCGCGGGCGAGAGGCCGGAGGTCTCGATTGTGCGATCGTCGGGAGCCCGGATCGACCCCGCCGAGACGCTCGTCGTGGCGACCACGGACTCCTTCGCCGCCCGGCGCGGCGGCGCTCGCGCAACGGTGACGGCGACGGCCCCCCAGGTCCGAGACGCCGTCGCCGGCTGGCTCACCGCGCGCGGCGGGCGGCTGCGGGCGGCCGACCTGGCGGA
>JAJEEA010000282.1 GCA_022821235.1 Vicinamibacteria bacterium | reverse complement strand
CAGCTCGGAGCCGAGCAGGAACTCGAACGTCCAGCCGCGCCACGCGCCGCCGCGGATGGTGCGGTCGCCCTCGCCGAGGCGGCGGGTCACCGAGAGAATCAGCGCCCACGTCAGCTCGGCCGTGGCCCCGGTGACGAGGTCCGGCGTGTTGGTGACCACGATGCCGCGGGCCGCGGCCGTCGCGACGTCGATGTTGTCGAACCCGACGGCGACGGTGGCCACCACCTTCAGCCGGTCGCCGGCGGCGAGGACGGCGCCGTCGATGCGGTCGTCGAACATGCAGACGAGGCCGTGCTTGCCGCCGACGCGCTCGCGCAGCTCTTCCCCCGACAGGGGCTCGGTGGAGTCGTGCCGGTCGACCGTGAACGCCGCCTCGAGAGGAGCGAGCACCGACGAGGGCATGCGGCGCGTCACGAGGACGGCTGGCGTCGTCTGGTCCATCGGTCGTCGACAGCGCGGGGGTCGTCCGGCGGCGGCGGATTTCGGGGCGCGACGGGGTCGCACGGGTCGACGATGCCGACGATGGCGGCGTCGACGGGAGCGCCGGGCCGGCCGAGCGCGGCCCCCGCGGCGCGCCCCTCCAGCACCAGCAGCACCGTTTCACCGGGGCCCGCGCCCACCGCGTCGACCGCCAGTTGAGTGTCCCCGGCGGGGACGCCGCCGGCGTCGAGCGGCTGGGCGAGCAGCAGCCGGGCGCCGGTCAGGGAGGGCTGCTTGCGGGTCGCGACGACGGACCCCACGACGCGCGCGAGCCGCACCATCTACTCCCGCGCCGACGGCGACGGCGCCGCGTTCGGCACCTCGTCCCCGCTGGCGCTCCAGTGATCGCAGATACCGGTCACGCAGGCGTCGGCCGGCACCCTCCGCGGGAGAAACGGCAGGGACGCTTCCCGGCCGCGCACGAAGAAGACCTCCTCGGTCACGCCCGCGCCGACCGAATCGACCGCGACGAGCGGCGCCCCCACCGGCTCGCGGGCCGGGGACAACGGCTGCAGCACCAGCAGCGTCGCCGCCGCCAGCCCGGGGTCCTTCCGGGTGGCGACGACGTTCCCGATGACCCGTGCGAGCTGCATTACTCTCCCACTCCGACGCGCCCGGTCCGGGCGCTTCGCACGATCGACGTCACCCTCGCCCTCTCCTGCTCCAGCCCTCGAAAGCACTCGGAGACGAGAGTCTGGTCGGCGAGCCCGGACGACCCGCGGTCGCCGTCGTCGTCGACCGGCGTGTAGCAGGAACAGCTCCTGTCGTTGCGGTGGCGAAACGCAACTCGGATCGTCGTCATCTGCCGAGACCGTGCGTCAGTCGAGGTCGACGGTGTCGACGATGCCGACGATGGCGGCGTCGACGGGGCGGTCCGTCATCCCCTCCGCCATCCGGGCCGAGCTGCCGCTGACCACGAGCACCCGCTCGCCGGCGCCGGCGTCGACGGTGTCGACGGCCACGAGGGGGGCGCCGCGGGCGGACCCGTCCGGCTGCACCGGCTGAACGAGCAGCAGCTTGCTGCCGGACAGGCGCTCGTCCTTGCGGGTCGCGACCACCGTCCCCACCACCTTCCCGAGAATCATGGCGACGGAGCCGCTGGTCCTACGAGCCGGTGCTCTTGCCGATGGGCAGGGCGTCTTCGAGGTTGGCGTGGGGACGCGGGATGACGTGCACGGAGACGAGCTCGCCGACGCGGCGGGCCGCCGCCGCCCCCGCGTCGGTCGCCGCCTTCACCGCCGCCACGTCGCCGCGGACGATGGCGGTCACGAAGCCGGCGCCGATCTTCTCCCAGCCGACGAGGGTGACGTTGGCGGCCTTCACCATGGCGTCCGACGCTTCGATCATCGCGACGAGCCCCTTCGTCTCCACCATGCCGAGCGCCTCGCCCATCGCCACGCCTCCCGCGGAACTCAACGCAACTGAGTGACGGCGTCCGCAATCAGCGCCGTCAGCTCGCGGTATGTTAGTCGAACTTCGTCGTCGTCACCAGGAACGCCGCCGCCCGAACGCGGCCCGTCGGCCGACGAAGGCGGGACGTCCGGGGACGCGGGATCCGGGGCGTCGGGGTCGACGAGCCTCCGGCCGGGGCTCGACGGCGCCTCCAGCACCTGACAGTCCTCGCCGGCGCCGCCGTCCGGGGGGCAGAGGGGGGCGGGGGCGGCGATGCCGTAGCGGTCCCGCAGCCCCTGCAGGCGGTCCACCTCTTCCCGCGACAGCAGGTGCTCGCGCCCGAGCTGCCGGGCGACGAGGCTGATGCGGGCGAAGTGCTCCACCGTCTCCATCTTGTAGTACGCCGCGAACAGCTCGTCGGCGACGGTCAGGGCGCCGTGGTTGGCCAGCAGCAGCCCGTCGTGGGCGCGGATGTGCCGCCGCACCGCGTCGGCGAGCTCGCTCGTCGACGGGGTGCCGTAGTCGGCGATGGGAATGCTGCCGAGGGTGCAGACGACCTCGGCGAGGACCGCGCGGTCGAGGGCGATGCCGGCGACCGCGAAGCCGGTGGCGGTGGGGGGATGGGCGTGGACCACGGCCCGGACCTCGGGCCGGTGCTCGTAGACGGCGAGGTGCATCAGCAGCTCGGACGAGGGCTCGCGGTCGCCGGCCAGCTTGCGCCCCGACAGGTCCGTCGTCACCATCATGTCCGGGGTCATGAAGCCCTTGGACACGCCGGTGGGCGTGGTCACCAGCCGGTCGTCGCCGATCCGGACGCTGACGTTGCCGTCGTTCGAGGCCACGAAGCCGCGGTCGTGCAGCCGGCGGCCGACCTCGACGATGTCCGCCCGCAGCCGCTCGTCGTTGCCCATCGCGTCCCCGCGCCGCGCCCCTCGCGTCAGGCGCGGGCGGCGGAGCCGCGCCGGGCCTGCCGGTACGCGGCGCGGCAGTCCTCCGAGCAGAAGTAGTGGACCTCGCCGCCGCCGCGCGCGCTGACGGCCCGGGTGCTGTCGACGTAGGTGCCGCAGACGGGGTCGCGCGCCAGCATCACGCCCTGCTTCGGCGCCACCCGGGGGCGCTCGGCCGCGCCCTCCAGCAGCCCGCTGAAGAACTTCCAGGCCATGCGCACCAGGACCGCCGCGACGAGGAACCGAATGAGCCAGCCAAGCGCCATGTCGTCACCCAGCCAGGAATCCGCCGCACGACCTTGCGGCGGCGGCGCCATCTGCGGCGGCGCGCGAAGCTCCGCGCGACGCGAAACGCCTGCGGCTCCGCTTCGCGCCGGGGCGACCCTCCGGGCGCCCGCACCGTTTCGCGGCGCGGACCTCCGGGCCGCGAGGGATCACGGGTGCGCGGCGGCGCGCAGGCGCTCGATGGCGTCGGCCGCCGTGAACGCTTCGAGGGTGTCGGGGGCGAGACGCTGCAGCTCTTCCCACACCTCGATCGCCCCCGCGAAGTCCTGCTTGCCGAAGGCCCGCACGATGCCGATGTTCAGCAGCGTCCCGGCGTGGGCCGGGTCGATCTCCAGCGAGCGATCGAACTGGGCGAGGGCGCGGTCGACCGACCCCTGGTAGAAGTACGCCACCCCGAGATCGGTGCTCACCTCGACGAGGTCCGGGTCGAGGGCCAGGGCCGCCTCGAACCACGGCGCCGCGTCCTCGAAGCGCCGCGCCTCGTGGTAGAGGTTGCCGAGGTCGACGCGGCTCTGCACGTCGTCGGGCGCCCCGTCGGCGGCGGCGCGCAGGGCGGCGGCGCGGTCCTCGTCGATCGGCAGCGGCTCGGGCACTTCCGGCTCCGGCGTGGCCTCCGCCGGGGCGGGTGCGGCCCGCGCCTCCTCCGCCGCGGGCGCCGGCTCGGGG
>JAJEEA010000095.1 GCA_022821235.1 Vicinamibacteria bacterium | reverse complement strand
GCGCCCGAGGCGGACTCAGGCGCCGGCCGGCGCCGCCGCGATCTGCTCGATCTGCCGGCGGATCTCCCGAGCCGCGTCGGCGCCGACCGGGGCGAGCGGCCGCCGGGGGCGGCCGCCGGCGTAGCCGAGCTCGTCGAGGGCCGCCTTCAGGCCGGGGATGCCGTGCCGGGTGGTCAGCAGCCGGGCGAGCGGGACCACCCGCCGCTGCAAGGCGCGTGCCTCGTCGTGGCGGCCGGCCGCCGCGTGCTCGTAGATCCGCACGCAGGCGTCCGGGATCGCGCACGCCAGGGCCAGGATGCCGCCGCTCGCGCCGAGCGCGAGGCTGGCGTAGAACGTCGGCGCCGACCCGACGACGACGCTGAAGCCGTCCCGGGCCACGCCGATGAGGTCGCCGACGTAGCCCAGGTCGGGGCCCGACTCCTTCAATCCCACGATGTTCGGATGATCGACGAGTCGGGCCACCGCCTCGACCGGCAGGGTGACGCCGGTGAGGGCCGAGAAGTTGTACAGGACGACGGGCACCGGCGACACATCGGCCAC
Source organism: Vicinamibacteria bacterium (assembly GCA_022821235.1). Taxonomy (GTDB): domain Bacteria; phylum Acidobacteriota; class Vicinamibacteria; order Vicinamibacterales; family UBA8438; genus JAJEEA01. The sequence goes on along the minus strand of JAJEEA010000095.1, from coordinate 3,225 downwards.
CGCCGCGTAGTGGCGCACGAACGCCTCGGCGGTGAGCTGCTTCTTGAAGTAGGACGGCGTGCGCACGAGCACGCCGTCGGCGCCCGCGTCCGCCGCCCGGCGCGCGGCGGCGACGGCCGCACGGGTCGACTGGCGGCCGGTGCCCGCGAGCAGCAGCCGGTCTCGCGGCACCCGCCTGCGCGCCTCGCGAATCAGCCGATCCGCCTCGTCGTCGTCGACGAGCGGCGCCTCGCCGGTCGACCCGAGCACCACGAGCCCGCGCAACGGCGTAGCCATCCAGCGATCGATGTTGGCGCACCAGGCGTCGAGGTCGACGGCCTCGTCGTCGGTGAACGGGGTCGGAATGGGAGCGAGCACGCCGTTGATGGTCATGATTCGGCTCGTTGCGTGAGACACGAGACAAGGACGAAGAGAGACGAAGCTACGTTAGCGACGTGGCCCGGCGGTTGTCAAACGCAGCCCGGCCGGGCCGCGGGCGTACAAGGCAGGGCCCGGCGGCGCCGTCGCGAGACGGTTCCGGCCGGGTTGGGGGTGGGTCACGGGCGGATATGGGCCGCGGTGCCGCCGATTGACTACCGGCCGGCCACGGCGCGTGAGGCTTGAGACATGACGTTCGCCCGGCTCGCCGCGTCGGCGCGACACCCGAGCGACGAATGCCGAAGATATAGGCAAGGGGCGCGCCAACCCTGTGACGCACCGAAGAGAAACACTGTAAACCGTTGCAGAAAATGGCCTTGCCATGATCAAGCGACGGCCCGGGACCGTGTCGCTCGTGACGAACCCGCCTTCGAACGGAACCACCGTTCGCCAACGATGTCGACGCCGCACCCCGACCCGTACACATTTGAGGGCACCGATGGTGGTCCCCGCGACGAGCGGGCCGGGGAACGGAAGAGCCGAGCCGGCGTGGTCCGTCCGAGGAACTCTTCGGCCGCGGCGGACGCGCAAGGACAACGCGCCCCGCGCGGCCTCCGATCGGGTGCGGGCCGGGGAACGGAAAAGCCGAGTCAGCGTGGCCCGTCCGAGGGACTCTTCGGCCGCAGCGGACGCGCAAGGATACGCGCCTCCTCGACCACGCGGCCGGCGATCAGGTGCCGCTGGATTATCCGCTCGAGAACCGGCGGGTCGCACGCGCGATACCACGTCCCTTCCGGGTAGACGACGGCGATCGGCCCGCCTTCGCAGACCCGCAGGCAGTTGGCCTTGGTCCGCAGCACGCCGCCCTGCTCGGACAGCCCCAGCTCGCGGAGCCGGCGCTTCAGATAGGCCCAGGCGGCGAGGCCGCGCTCTCGGTCGCAGCACTTCGGGCTGGTCTGGTCGGCGCAGAGCAGCACGTGCCGCCCGGCCGCGAGCACCCCGACGGCGGCGGCGGCCCGCCGCTGGCTCTCGACCGAGCCCTTGCCGGAGTCGGGAGCGTCCATTTGCACAACTTGTGCCCGGGGGGCAACTCGTGGAGGCTCGGCGCGGCGTCGACCGCAACCGAGCGGCGGGACCAGGCCGCAGCCGGCGGCGGCACTGGCACGAGCCGCGCGACCCGCGTAGCATAGCACGCCATGAGCAAGCGCCCCACCGCCGTCCTCGACCGCGCCATGACCGTCTTCCTCGCCGCCGTCGAGCGCGGCGGCAACGCGCTGCCGCATCCCGGCACGCTGTTCGCCCTGCTCGCGGGGGTCATCGTCGTCATCTCGGCCATCGCGGCCCGGACCGGCGTCGAGGTCGTCCATCCCGGCACCGGCGAGCTGATCCGGCCCGTCAGCCTCGCCACCGTCGAGGGGCTGCACCGCATCCTCACCGAGATGGTCACGAACTTCACGAGCTTCGCGCCCCTCGGCACGGTGCTCGTGGCGATGCTGGGCATCGGAGTGCTGGAGAGCAGCGGGCTCATCGCCGCCGCCCTGCGGCTGCTCGTGCTGTCGGCGCCCAAGCGGCTCCTCACCTTCGTGCTCGTCCTCGCCGGCGTCCTCTCCAACACCGCCAGCGAGATCGGCTACGTGCTGCTCGTGCCCCTCGGCGGCATCATCTTCCTCGGCGCGGGGCGCCATCCCATGGCGGGACTCGCGGCGGCGTTCGCCGGGGTGTCCGGCGGCTACAGCGCCAACCTGCTCCTCGGCACCATCGATCCCCTGCTGGCCGGCCTCTCGGAGGAGGCGGCCCGCATCGTCGACGACGGCTACCGGGTCAACCCCGCCGCCAACTACTACTTCATGGTCGTCTCCACGTTCATCATCGCGGGGGCGGGAACGTGGGTGACCGAGCGGGTCGTCATCCCCCGGCTGGGTCCCTACGAGGGTTCGACCGAGACGCGGGAGGGCGATTCGGACGTCATGCGGGCGCTCTCCGACGTGGAGAAGCGCGGCCTCTACGCCGCCCTGGCCGCGACGGCGCTCTTCGTGCTCTTCCTGCTCTGGGGCACGGTGCCCGCCGACGGGTTCCTGCGCAACCCGGACGACGGCGGGCTGCTGCGCTCGCCCTTCCTGTCGGGCATCGTCGCGTTCATCTTCATCGGCGGCCTCCTCATCGGGGTGGCCTACGGGGTCGCGACCGGCGCGTTCCGCAACGACGCCGACGTGATGAACGGCATGGGCAAGACGATCAGCACGCTGGGCACCTACCTCGTGCTGGTGTTCTTCGCGGCCCAGTTCGTCGCCTACTTCAACTGGACCAACCTGGGCCTGATCATGGCCGTCAAGGGCGCCGAGTGGCTGCGCGGCTCGGGCATGGGCGGCATCCCCCTCATGCTCAGCTTCGTGGTGCTCTCGTCGATCATCAACCTGTTCATGGGCAGCGCATCGGCCAAGTGGGCCATCATGGCCCCGGTGTTCGTCCCCATGTTCATGCTGCTCGGCTACACGCCCGAGCTGACCCAGACCGCCTACCGCGTCGGCGACAGCACCACCAACATCATCGCCCCGATGATGTCCTACTTCGCCCTCATCGTCGCGTTCTTCGAGCGCTACGACCGGCGGTCGGGCATCGGCACGGTGGTCGCCACCATGCTCCCGTACACGCTGGCGTTCCTCGCCTGCTGGTCGGTGCTGCTGGTCGTCTGGATGCTGCTCGGCCTCCCGGTGGGGCCGGGGGCGGGGCTGCGGCTCTGACCCGCCGCGGCGTCGCGTGGCGCATTGCGGGCTCGGCGATCAGGCGCGGGAGCGCTGGTGCAGCCCCGGCGCGGGAGCGCGCGTGCAGCCCCTCGCCGCGACGCAACCGGCCGAGGTGGCCGGCGCT
>JAJEEA010000316.1 GCA_022821235.1 Vicinamibacteria bacterium | reverse complement strand
CGAGCGAGGCCAGGGCCCACACGACGCTGATGACGGTCTCGCTGTCGGGGTCGTCGAGCGCCTCCGTCAGCGCCTCGACGGTGCCGGGCGGCGGCGTGCGCAGACGCCCGATCGCGAGGGCGAGATAGCGGCGGATCCGCGGATCGTCGCCCCGGGAGTCGACGAACGCGTCGAGCAGCGCCCTGCCCAACCCGGGATGGCGCTCCTCGGTGGCCGGATCGCCCATCAGGCGCGAGAGCTCGTAGGCGGCCGGCCACCGACGCTCGCGTCCCCCCGTCCGCACGTCGAGGAGGTACTCTTCGGGCGTGCGCTCATCGGTGACCATCATGCGGAATCCGCCGTAGATGGCGACGACGACCGCGACCACCGCGAGGGGGATCAGAAAGAACTGAACGGCGAGAGACGGAGCGGCTGCAAGCGGCCCTTCGGGGCGTTCGGGTTCGCGCTCGCGGGGCTTTTCCATCAGGACATCTGGCAGACCGGCGGCCGCTCGCTGGCTTGTGTCTTCTGTCACAAGCACGGACAGCGGTACAGCAGTCCGAAGTAGAAGCGTGGCCGAATCGTACTACGGCGGCCGTTCGCGGTCAAGAGCGGCTGCATGCTGCTCCGGGTCTACCGGACGAGCTCGAGGCCGCGGAAGAAGTAGCCGAGCTCGAAGGCGGCGGTCTCCGGCGCGTCGGAGCCGTGCGTTGCGTTGTGCTCGATGGAGCTGCCGTACCGCCGCCTCAGGGTCCCCTCCTCCGCGCGGGCCGGGTCCGTCGCCCCCATCAGGGCCCGCCAGCCCGCAATCGCGCCCGGCGCCTCGAGCGCCAGCACCACCGCCGGGCCCGACGACATGAAGGTCGTCAGGCTGTCGAAGAACGGGCGCTCCCGGTGCACGGCGTAGAAGCCCTCCGCCTCCGCCTTCGTCATCCGCACCATGCGCATCGCCGCCACCCGGAAGCCGGCCTCCTCGATGCGCTGCAGGATGGCCCCGGTGTGCCCGGACGAGACCGCGTCCGGCTTGATGATCGCGAATGTCTGCTCCATGCGTTCCTGCCTGTCGCCGGCGTGCCCGCCGGCCCCGAATCGCCGCCGCGCGGCCCGTCTAGCCGAGCCCCGCCATGATCTCGTCGAGCACCGCCTTCGGCGGGCGCACCCGCGACTCCGGCAGCGACGCCAGCGGCTCGTCCACCAGGTTGAGGGTGGTGAGGAAGTCGGCGGCCGCCGGCTCCACGTAGATGAGCCCGGTGGCGAACTCGCCCCGGTCGTGCGTCTCGTGCAGCACGCGCAGCGCGTGCATCCTGTCGGTCGGGTCGTACGCCTCGTCGAGCTTCCGCAGATAGAGCCGCGAGCCGTCGTGCATCGTCACCTCCTGCACGGCGCCGGGCTCGTAGTCGACCGAGATGTCCTCGAAGAACGGCACGAAGTCGAGCTCCCCCAGCGGGTCGTCGTGGCTCTTCACGTAGGCGTAGCTCTTCGTCGAGCCCTCGTGGTCGTTGAACGTCACGCAGGGCGACAGCACGTCGATCATCGCGGTGCCCCGGTGGGCCAGGGCCGCCTTGAGAACCGCCGTCAACTGCTTCTTGTCGCCCGAGAAGGAACGGGCCACGAACGTGGCGCCGAGCTGGATCGCGAGGGCGCAGGTGTCGATGGGCGGCAGGTCGTTGACGACGCCCGTCTTCAGCGTCGACCCGACGTCCGCCGTAGGCGAGAACTGCCCCTTCGTGAGCCCGTAGCACCCGTTGTCCTCGATGACGTAGACGATCGGCAGGTTCCGGCGCATCAGGTGCACGAACTGCCCGATGCCGATCGCGCCGGTGTCCCCGTCGCCGCTGACGCCGATGGCCACGAGCTCGTGGTTGGCGAGCAGCGCGCCGGTGCCGACCGACGGCATCCGCCCGTGGACGGCGTTGAAGCCGTGCGACGACCCGAGGAAGTACGCGGGGCTCTTGCTCGAGCACCCGATGCCCGACAGCTTGATCACGCGGTCGGGCTCGATGCCCATCGCGAAGCAGGCGTCGATGATGCGCTCCGAGATGGCGTTGTGCCCGCAGCCGGCGCACAGGGTGGTCTTGCCGCCCCGGTAGGCGGGCAGCTCCAGGCCGGCCCGGTTGGTCTTCTTGTTTGCGGGAGAATTCGCCGTCGTCCTTGCGGGAGAAGTCACCGTCGTCCTCGCGGGGGAAGTCACTGCCGTCATTCTCCGCCGACGCCCGCCTCGTGCGGCATGCGCCCGTGGGCCACCGAGCGCTCGGCGCGGTAGCCTTCCTGAATCAGGATGTCGTCGGTGATCGTGCGGGCGTCGATGGGCACGCCCGCGTAGTGCAGGACGCTTCGCAGCCGCCCCGCGAGCTCGGCCTTGAGCTCGAGCCGCATCAGCGAGGCGAGCTGGGCGTCCCGGTTCTGCTCGACCACGTAGACGTGCTCGTGCCGCTCGACGAACGACGCCAGCCCCGAGCGGAACGGATAGGCGCGGAGCCGGTAGTAGGACGTCTGCAGGTCCGCTTCCTCGAGGAGCTGGTCGCGGCCCTCCACCACCGCCCAGTGGCTCGTGCCGTAGGCGATGATGCCGACCGTCGCGCGGCGGTCGATCTCGACCTCCGGCGCCGGCATCCAGTCGCGGGCGGTCTCGAACTTGCGCGCGAGGCGGTCGACGTTCTTCTCGTAGTCGTCGGACCGCTCGCTGTACTGGCCCCACTCGTTGTGGCCCGACCCGCGGCAGAAGTAGGCGGGCGCCGGCGTGCCGGGCACCGACCGCCAGGGAATGCCGTCGCCGTCGACGTCGCGGTAGCGGCCGAACCGCCCGATCTTCTCCAGGGCCTCCGCGTCGAGCACCTTGCCGCGGTCCAGCGGCTTCGACGGGTACCCGAACTTCGCCGACATCCACGTGTTCATGCCCAGATCGAGATCGCTCAGCACGAAGACGGGGGTCTGGAACCGCTCGGCGAGGTCGAAGGCGTCCATCGCCATCGAGTAGCACTCTTCCGGAGAGCTGGGGAACAGCAGCGGATGCCGCGTGTCCCCGTGAGAGAGGAACGCGGTCGAGAGGACGTCGCCCTGGGCGGTGCGGGTCGGCAGCCCGGTCGAGGGCCCCACCCGCTGGATGTCGAAGATGACCGCGGGCACCTCCGCGTAGTACCCTAGGCCGGCGAACTCGCCCATCAGCGAGACGCCGGGCCCGGACGTCGCGGTCATCGACCGGGCCCCCGCCCAGGCCCCGCCCAGCGCCATCCCCAGCGCGGCGATCTCGTCCTCGGCCTGCACCACCGCGAAGGTCGCCTTGCCGGTCTCCTCGTCCACGCGGTACTTGCGCAGATAGTCGATGAGGGTCTCGCACAGCGAGGACGACGGCGTGATCGGATACCAGGTGACGACGGTCACCCCGGCCATCATGCAGCCGATGGCGGCCGCCGCATTGCCCTCGACGAGAATGCGCCCGCGGTTCGCGTCCATCGGCTCGATGAAGAAGGGATCGCGCTTGTCCAGGTGCTCCTCGGCGTAGGCGCAGCCGACGTCGAGGGCCTCCCTGTTGATGGCGACGACCTTCGGCTTGCCGCCGAACTGCTTCCTGAGCGCCGCCTCCATCTCGTCGAGGTCGACGCCGAGCAGGCGCGAGAGCACCCCGTCGTACAGCATGTTGCGCACGCGGCGCCGCAGCTTGACGTCGCGCGACACCTTCGCGAGCAGGGCGTCGAAGGGGACCGGATAGAACACGAGGTCGTCGCGCAGCGAATCGAGGTCGAGGGGCGCGTCGTAGACGACGGCGGCGCCCGCCGGCAGGCCGAGCACGTCCTCGCGCGCGGTCTCCGGGTTCATCGCGACGAGAACGTCTATCTCCTTCTTGCGGGCGACGTAGCCCTTCTTGTTGGCCCGGATGGTGAACCACGTGGGGAGGCCGGCGATGTTCGAGGGAAAGAGGTTCTTCCCCGACACGGGAACGCCCATCTGGAAGATGGCGCGCAGCAGCACCAGGTTCGCCGTCTGGCTGCCGGAACCGTTGACGGTGGCGACCTGGATGCTGAAATCGTTGATGACGGGAGCGGCAGACGACGCGGTGGGACGCTCTTCGACTGCTACGTCGTACGCGGCCATTCAGGTTCCTCGGGACGTATAGGGGGCGGCGGTGGTCGGAGGCGGCGGCACGTCGTTCCCTGACACACGAGGCAAGCGTTGTCAAGTATAACAAACGCGCATTTCCGCGCGCAGACCACGCACGCCGTCGAAGGTGGGCGCCCTCACCCGCGAGCCGGTTCAGGACGCGGTCGGAATCGCCGCCGCCACCGCGGCCCCGATGTCCGACGGGCTCCTGACCACGGCGACGCCGGCCGACGACAGGGCCGCCATCTTCTCGGCCGCGGTGCCCTGTCCGCCCGAGATGATGGCCCCGGCGTGTCCCATGCGCCGCCCCGGCGGGGCGGTCTGACCGGCGATGAACCCGACGACGGGCTTGCTCACGTCGTCGCGGACGAACGCCGCCGCCTCCTCCTCGGCCGCGCCCCCGATCTCGCCGATCAGCACCACCGCGTCGGTTGCGGGATCGGCCTCGAAGAGGCGGAGGGCGTCGATGAAGGTCGTCCCGATCAGCGGGTCGCCGCCGATGCCGATGCACGTGGTCTGGCCGAGCCCGAGCCGGGTCAGTTGCTGGATCGCTTCGTAGGTCAGGGTGCCGCTCTTCGAGACGATGCCGACCCGCCCCTCGCGGCAGATGTGGCCGGGGATGATGCCGGCCTTGGCGCGCCCCGGGGAGATCAGCCCGGGACAGTTCGGCCCGACGAGCCGGCAGTCCCGTTCCCCGATGAACGCCAGCGCCCGCATCATGTCGAGGGTGGGGATGCCCTCGGTGATGCACACCACGAGCCCGATGCCGGCGTCCGCCGCCTCCATCACCGCGTCGGCGGCGACGGCCGGGGGCACGAAGACGACCGAGGCGTCCGCGCCGGTCTCGCGCACCGCGCGGGCGACGGTGTCGAACACGGGCAGGCCCTCGTGGGTGGTCCCGCCCTTGCCGGGCGTCACCCCGCCCACGACCCTCGTGCCGTACTCGACCGCCTGACGGGCGTGGAAGGCGCCCTCCCGCCCCGTCAGGCCCTGGACGAGAAGCCGGGTCCGTTCGTCGATGAGAACCGCCATCCAATCAGCCCCGGGAACGCCGGCGAACCCCGGCGCGGAGCCGTCGCCGTCGGGCTCCGCTCTCCGCCGGGCCGACTCGCCGGCCGTCCGCTTCGTTCCGCTGCGCCATCGTTCCGGTCCGCCGTCTCTCGGCTGCGGCTCCGCTCGGCGCCCTGCCCGAACCCTGCAGGCGTCCGCGCCCTTCTACGGCGCAGACGCCCGGCCCGCGACCGCGACCACTTGTCGCGCCGCCTCCCCCATGGTGTCCGCGGTGGTGAAGTTCAGGCCGCTCTCGTCGAGCATGCGCCGCCCTTCCTCCACGTTCGTCCCCTCCATGCGGATCACCACCGGCACCTCGACCCCGAGCTCCCTGACGGCGGCGATGACCCCGGCCGCGAGCACGTCGCAGCGGAGGATGCCGCCGAAGATGTTGATGAGCACCGCGCGCACCTGGGCGTCCGACAGCAGGATGCGGAACGCGTTGCGGATCTGGTCGGCGTTGGCGCCCCCGCCCACGTCGAGGAAGTTCGCGGGCTCGCCCCCCGACAGCTTGATGATGTCCATCGTCGCCATCGCGAGGCCCGCGCCGTTGACCATGCAGCCGATGTTGCCGTCGAGCCGGATGTAGTTGAGGGCGTGCCGGGACGCCTCGGTCTCGAGGGGCTCCTCCTCGGCGGGGTCGCGCAGGTCGGCGAGGTCGGCGTGCCGGTAGAGCGCATTGTCGTCCAGCGTCACCTTCGCGTCGAGGGCGAGGGCCGCGCCGGCGGCGGTCACCACCAGCGGGTTGATCTCCACCAGCGAGGCGTCCGACGCCGTGAACGCGTCCCAGGCGCGGCTCATGATCGCCGCCGCGTCACGTGCCGCCGGCCCCGTCAGCCCCACCGCGTGGGCGAGCCGCCGGGCCTGGAACGGCGCGAGCCCGAGCCCGGGATGGACGTGGACCCGGTGGATCGCCTCCGGGGTCGCCGCCGCCACCGCCTCGATGTCCATCCCGCCCGACGCGCTCGCCATCATCACCGGCCGGCCCGCCGACCGGTCCACGAGCACCCCCAGATAGAGCTCGGTCGCCACGTCGAGGGCCTCCTCGACGAGCAGCCGCCGGACGATCCGGCCGCCCGGCCCGGTCTGGGGCGTCACCAGGGTCATCCCCAGGATCTCGCCCGCGATCCGCTCCGCCTCGGCGGCGTCCCCCGCCACCTTGACGCCCCCGCCCTTGCCGCGGCCGCCGGCGTGGATCTGCGCCTTGACCACGACGCGGCCGCCGAGCCGCCGGGCGACGGCCCCCGCCTCGGGGGCCGAGAACGCCGGCTCGCCGCGGGGGACCGCGACGTCGTGGTGCGCAAGCAGGGCCTTGGCCTGGTACTCGTGGATCTTCACGATGAATCCCGTCCGCAATCGCCGGCGACGCCGAACGCCGCCGGACGCCCCTCGAGGCCCCGCACCGCTTCCGCGGCGCAGGCTCCCGGCCCGGAGAGCGTCGCCCGCGGCTCCACTGCCGCCCGACCAACCGCCAGGAGCCGGCGCCGTTCCACGGCGCAGACCCCTACAGACCGAGAACGTCGACCAGCTCCTTCACGGCCGCCGCGGACTTGTCCAGCGCCGCCTGCTCGCCCGGCTCGAGGGCGATCTCGATCACCTGCTCGGCTCCCCCCGCGCCCAGCTTCACCGGCACCCCCACGAACAGGTCCCGGACGCCGTACTCGCCCTGCAGGTAGACGGCGCACGGCAGGATCTTCTTCTTGTCCTTCAGGATCGCCTCGACCATCTCCACCGCGGCCGAGCCCGGCGCGTAGTAGGCGCTGCCGGTGCCCAGCAGCTTGACGATCTCCGCCCCGCCGTTGGCGGTACGGTCGCAGATGGCGTCGACCGTCGCCGGGTCGAGAAGCTGGGTGATGGGGATTCCCGCGACGGTGGAGAAGCGCGGCAGGGGAACCATGGTGTCGCCGTGCCCCCCGAGCACGAACGCGTGGGTGTTCTCGACCGACACGTTCAGCGCGTCGGCGATGAACGAGCGCATGCGGGCCGAATCGAGCACCCCGGCCATGCCCACGACCCGCTCGCGGGGGAACCCGCTCGCGCGGTACACGACCTGACACATCGCGTCGAGGGGGTTCGTCACCGGGACGATGATGCAGTCGGGCGAGTGCTTCACGACCTCGGCCGTGACGGACCGGATGATGCCCGCGTTCTTGTTCAGCAGGTCGTCGCGGCTCATGCCGGGCTTGCGGGCGAGGCCGGCGGTGATGACGACGACGTCCGACCCCGCGGTGTCGGCGTAGTCGTTGGTGCCGAGCACCCGCGAGTCGGAACCCTCGATGGGGCAGGCCTCGAGCATGTCGAGGCCCTTGCCCTGCGGCACGCCCTCGAGGATGTCGAGGACCACGACATCGGCCAGCTCCTTGTCGGCGATGCTCCTCGCCGCGGTGGCGCCGACGTTGCCCGACCCGATGACGCTGACTTTTCGATTCATGACGCGTTCAGTACCCCTTTCACCGCCGGTCGTCCGGCGCCGGACGTTGCCCGCCCGCCGTGCGATGCGCCGGGCATCGCGCCGTGGCGCGCAAGCAGCATCGTCCCCGGTAACCGTGGAACCCTGGTGGAATCGCCCCGATGGCGGTCCGCGAACCGCCCGTTCCGGGGCCGTTGATCGCGTGGTGGGCGAACCTCCGCGAGCGGCCGCCCATTATACTGCGGTACACTCTTCGCCACGCCCGACCGCTCCAGCCGCGCACGGGCGTCTCCGGAGCTGGAAGCGACGGCTCGACGCCGACAGGGCCACGCCCAGCCGCGCACAGGCGTCTCACCGCCCGCGGGGGTGCCGGCTGCCCGGGCGGGCCCCGCCTCCGACACCGGCGACCGCCGAACCAGGCGGCCGAACACATCCCCGGTCGGATGCCGCGAGGCGCGGGACGCGAGCCGCCCGCAGGGCCTCTTCTTCCGGCTGGACACGAAGAACCAACGCGAACTCCCGGAGAAACGAGCGCAGAAATGAAGATCGTCATCGCCGATCCCCTGCCGCCGTCGGCCGCGGACCTGCTCCGCAACGAGGGCTGGACCGTCGACTCGGAGCCCGGCCGCCCCCGGCCGCGGCTGGAGGCCGACCTCGCGGACGCCGACGCCCTGATAGTCCGCAGCGCGACGCGGGTGGACGCCGGCCTGCTGGCCGCCGCGCCCCGGCTCCGGATCGTCGCCCGCGCGGGCACCGGCGTCGACAACGTCGACCTCGACGCCGCGAGCGCGAACGGGGTCCTGGTCGTCAACGCCCCGGGGGCCAACAGCGTCAGCGTGGCCGAGCACACCATGGCGCTGCTGCTCGCCTCGGCCCGGTCCGTGTCCCACGCCGACGCCCGGCTCAAGGCGGGGCACTGGGAGAAGAAGCGCCTGACGGGGGTCGAGGTGCGCGGGAAGACCCTCGGCGTCGTCGGCCTCGGCCGCATCGGCCGCGAGGTCGTGCACCGCGCCCACGCGTTCGGCATGCGCTGCGTCGCGCACGACCCGTTCATCGCGGGCCAGATCGCCGCCGACCTCGACGTCGAGCTCGTGGAGCTGGACGAGCTGTGCCGGGCCGCCGACTTCATCACCCTGCACGTGCCGTCCACCGACTCCGGGCCCCTGTTCACGGCCGAGCGGCTGGCCCTCTGCAAGCCGTCGGCGCGCATCGTCAACACCGCGCGCGGCGCCCTCATCGACGAGGAGGCCCTCGCCGACGCCATCGAGCGCGGCGCCATCGGCGGGGCCGGGCTCGACGTCTTCCAGGTCGAGCCGCCGTCCGACGCGCGTCTCGTCCGCCTGCCCCAGGTCGTCACCACCCCCCACATCGCCGGGTCCACCCGCGAGGCCCAGGAGCTCGTGGGGCTGGAGACCGCGGCCTGCGTGCGCGACTACCTCGGCGCCGGCGTCGTGCGCAACGCCGTCAACTACCCCTCGCTCGGGCCCGAGGAGCTGAAGCGCATGCAGCCCTACGCGGTGCTCGCGCGCCGGCTCGGCGCCCTGCTGAGCCACATCGGCGACGAGCGCCCCGAGGCCCTCGCCCTCCGCTACTACGGCGGGCTCGCCGAGGGCAACAACGAGCCCCTCGTCGGCGCGAGCCTCGTCGGCTTCTTCGGATCGACGGTGGACAACGTCACCCCCATCAACGCGCGGGCGGTGGCCCGCGACCGCGGCATCGAGGTCATCGAGTCGCGCAGCTCGCGGAGCCGCAACTTCACGAACCTCATCTCGATGAAGCTCCACACCGCCCGGGGCGAGCACTGGGTCGAGGGGGCCCTGTTCGAGCAGGCGGGACCCAGGCTGGTCCTGCTCGACGGCGTGCAGATCGAGGCCCCCCTGGAGGGCGCCCTCGTGGTGGTCCGCAACGACGACCAGCCGGGCGTGATCGGCGAGGTGGGCGGGATTCTCGGCCGCCACGGCATCAACATCGAGACGTTCGCGCTGGGCCGGGGGGCGTCGGGGGGCGGAGCGGTGGCGGTGGTCAAGATCGATCAGGAGGACAGCGGCGCCCCCGGGGTCACCGCGGACGTGCTCCACAAGATCGAGGCGGTCTCCGCGGTGAAGCAGGCATCCCTGATCTCCGCCTGGTGAGGCCTGAGCCGCCAGGCCGCCCGCCGGCGCCTGCGGCTCCGCTGGGCGCCCAGCCGAACCTGCTGGAGTCCGCCCCGTTCCACGGAGCGCACTCCTACGGGAGGGTCAGCCGGAACGAGGCCTGACGGACGGGATCCCACAGCTCGACCGCGTCGTCGTCGACGCGCTGCACCTGGTAGGGTCCCGGCACTTCGTCCCCGACCTGCGCCAGCATCACCTGTCCGTCCACGGAGAGGATCGCGGTCCGGAGAGGACCGGACGGGTCCGCCTCGGTCGCGATGCCCGCGAGCGACACCCGGAGCCGAGTCGCCGGCACGGCGGCGGCCGGGCCCGGCGCCCAGCCCTGCAGCACAACCGTCCCGGGCCGGCCGGGGGCATCCGCGCGGCGCCGCGGGGCCAGCGTGAACGGGTTGCGGACCACCGGCCGCGGCCGGGGCGCGCGCTCCAGCCAAGCGGTCATCCGCGCCACCTCCCGGTCGAGGTCGACGTGGTCGAGCGCCGGCGGCGCCGCCGGCGATGATGGCGGCGCCGATGCTCCGCCGGGCGGCGGGGACGGGAGCCCCTCCGGCGTCGTTCCCGCGGCCGAGGACAGCCACGCGGCCAGAAGCGCCGCGCCGCCGGCCCACAGCGACAGACGCGTCTTGCTCATCGCAACAGCAGTCGAGAGCCGGAAGGGCCCTCTCTCAAAGACTCGAAGAGCAGAACTACTCCGCTCCGCCCCACACCCGCGCAAGCCAGGTCAGCATGCTTCCGATGCCCCCGGCCCCCAACCCCGCCGTGAGGAACCACACCTTGAGCTTCTGCAGGTCTTCGCGCGTTGCCACGTGCTTCAACTCGGTCTCGATGGCCGTCAGGCGGTCGTCTGTCGTTTTCGCCGTCACCATTCGCCACTCACGCCGCGCACGAACACGCCACCAAGCCGTGACGCGGGCTGTCTGCGTCATCCTCGAGCATCAACTCGCCTGCCACCCTGGGACGCGACTCCATCGTACCACGTCGGGCGCACCGTGGCAGGCTGCGCCGTACCGGCGAGGTCCGAGCGCAGGAAGGCATCGGGTTGGAGCCGGACGAGTGACAGGTCCGTGGTAGGATTCGCTGTGCGCCCCGCGACGCTCCCCTCCCTCCAAGACTCACCCGCCGCCGGAGGAACCGTCGCCATCATCCCCGCCCGCTACGCATCGACCCGGTTGCCGGCCAAGCCGCTGGCGGACATCGGCGGCCGGACGATGATCGAGCACGTCTACCGGCACGCGGCCGACGCCCGTTCCGTCGCCCGCGTCCTCGTCGCGACCGACGACGACCGGATTGCGCGGGCGGTGAACGCGTTCGGCGGCGAGGTGCGCATGACCCGCCCCGATCACGCGTCGGGCACCGACCGCCTCGCCGAGGTCGCGGCCGGCCTCGACTGCGACCTGATCGTCAACGTGCAGGGGGACGAGCCGCTCATCGCCCCCGAGGTCATCGACGCCGCGGTCGCGGCCGCCGCCGACCCCGCGGCGCCGATGTCCACCCTGCGCTGCCCCCTCGCGGGCGCCGAGGCCTGGCGCGACCCCGACGTCGTCAAGGTCGCCGTCGACCGCGCCGGCTACGCCCTCTTCTTCTCCCGTGCCCCCGTCGGTCTCGATCGCGACGCGCACTCGGTCGCGCCTGCCGCGGTCGACCGGCACATCGGGCTCTACGTCTACCGCCGGCCGTTCCTGCTGGCGCTGAGCCGGCTCGAGCCGACCCCGCTCGAGCGCGCCGAGCGCCTCGAGCAGCTCCGCGCCCTCGAGCACGGCCACCGCATCATGACCACGCGCATCGACGACGACCCGATCGGCGTCGACACGCCCGCCGATCTCGAGCGCGTGCGCCGACGTCTCGCGGCCGGAGCCCCGGCATGAGCACACGGATCCTCAACGACGCGGGCCGGCCCGTGAAGTTCATCTTCGTGACCGGCGGGGTCGTGTCGTCGCTCGGCAAGGGACTGGCCGCCGCCTCCATCGGGTGCCTGCTGGAAGGACACGGCTACCGGGTGACGCTGCAGAAGCTCGACCCCTACGTCAACGTCGACCCGGGCACCATGAGCCCCTACCAGCACGGCGAGGTCTACGTGACCGACGACGGGGCCGAGACCGACCTCGACCTCGGACATTACGAGCGCTTCACGAACACCCTCACCACCAAGAACCACAACTGGACCACCGGCCAGATCTACCTCTCGGTGATCCAGAAGGAGCGCCGCGGCGACTACCTCGGCGGCACCGTGCAGGTCATCCCCCACATCACGAACGAGATCAAGGACTGCATCCGCACGGTGGCCCACGACGTGGACATCGTGCTGGTGGAGGTCGGCGGCACCGTCGGCGACATCGAGAGCCAGCCGTTCCTCGAGGCCATCCGGCAGTTCCGGCAGGACGTCGGCCGGGCGCACACCCTCTACGTCCATCTCACCCTGGTGCCGTTCATCGGGGCCGCGGGCGAGCTCAAGACGAAGCCGACGCAGCACAGCGTGCGCGATCTGCGCTCGATCGGCATTCAGCCCGACATCCTGCTGTGCCGCACCGACCGTTTCCTGCCGGCGGAGATTCGCCGCAAGATCGCCCTGTTCTGCGACGTGGACGAGGACGCGGTGATCACCGCCAAGGACGTGTCGAGCATCTACGAGGTCCCGCTGGTCCTCGGCGAGGAGGGGCTCGACCGCAACGTGCTGGGGCGGCTGCAACTGCCCGACTCCGAGCGCGCGATGCACGCGTGGCAGTCGCTCATCGAGAGCCTCCGGCGCCCCGCCGACCGAATTCGCATCCACGTCGTCGGCAAGTACGTGGGGTACGAGGACTCCTACAAGAGCCTCAACGAGGCCCTGTACCACGGCGGCTTCCGGCATCGGCTCGCCGTCGACATCCAGTGGGTCGAGGCGGAGGCGCTCGAGGCCGACGGCGGCGCCGAGCTGCTCGCCGGCGCCGACGGCATCCTCGTCCCCGGCGGGTTCGGCGACCGGGGGACGGGCGGCATGATGCGCGCCGCCCGCATCGCCCGCGAGGAGCGCATCCCCTACTTCGGCATCTGCTACGGCTTCCAGTGGGCGGCGGTCGAGTTCGCCCGCAACGTGTGCGGGCTGGTGGGGGCGGACTCCACCGAGTGCAACCCCGACGCCGCCCACAAGGTCATCTACAAGCTGCGCGACCTGCTCGGCGTGGACGACCTCGGGGGGACCATGAGGCTGGGCCGCTACCCCTGCGAGCTGTCCGAGGGCTCCCGCGCGCGCGCCATCTACGGGACCGGCGAGGTGCAGGAGCGCCACCGGCACCGCTACGAGTTCAACCGGGAGTACGAGGCGGCCCTGGCCGAGCACGGCCTCGTCATCTCCGGACAGTCGCCCGATCGCCGCTTCGTCGAGACCGTCGAGCTCCCCGACCACCCCTGGTACGTGGCGGTCCAGTTCCATCCCGAGTTCCGGTCCAAGCCGCTCGATCCGCACCCGCTGTTCGCCGACTTCGTGCGGGCGAGCCACGAGCACAAGGTCTCGGCGGCGCGGTCGAGGGAGGAGCGGCCGGCGGTCCAGGAACCGTGAAGAGCCACCGGCCACGCCGCCGAACGTGGCGGACGGCCGGCGGGGCGGTCGGGGCGGCGAGCGGACCCATGGGCGAGCGAGCCGGCGCCGCGGCGCCACGCCCCCTCCCGCACCAGGCGCCGGCCCCGGTCCGGCCGGGCGGCACGGCCAGGCTCTACGTCGTGGAGGGGGAGTCCGCCGGGGATCCGCCAGGCGGGGCCCCGACCGTCGGTTCCAGGCCGTGCTGCGGGCGGCAGCCGCGGCCGCACGCCCATCGCCCGGACCCGCCGCGTGCGTCCGGCACCCCCCTATAATGGTCGCGTGTCCGTCGTGAACATCGGTGACGTGGCCGTCGGCGACGGTGGGCCGCCCGCGCTGATCGCGGGGCCGTGCGTCATCGAGAGCGAAGCGCACGCCCTGTTCCTGGGCGGGGCGATCGCCGAGGTCGCGCGGGACCTCGGCATCCCCTGCATCTTCAAGGCATCGTTCGACAAGGCCAACCGCACCTCCGCCCGTTCGTTCCGCGGCCCCGGCCTCGACGCCGGCCTGGCCGCGCTGCAAGCCGTCAAGGAAGCCCACGGGGTGCCCGTCCTGACCGACGTCCACGAGACCGCGCAGGTGGACGCGGTGGCGGACGTGGCGGACGTCCTGCAGATCCCCGCCTTCCTCTCGCGGCAGACCGACCTGATCGCCGCCGCGGCCGGCACCGGCCGCGCCGTGAACCTCAAGAAGGGCCAGTTCCTCGCCCCGGCCGACATGCGCCACGCGGTCGAGAAGGTCACCGCGACCGGCAACCGGCGCGTCCTCGTCACCGAGCGCGGGGTCAGCTTCGGCTACCACGATCTAGTGGTCGACTTCCGCGCGTTCCCCCAGCTCGGGGCGCTGGGCGTCCCCGTCGTCTTCGACGTGACGCACAGCCTGCAGCTTCCCGGCGCCGGCGACGGGGTGACCGCGGGCCAGGCCCAGTACATCGAGACGCTGGCCGCGGCCGGGGCGGCGAGCGGGGTCGACGCCCTCTTCCTCGAGATCCACGAGGAGCCCGCGCGGGCGAAGAGCGACGCCCAGAACGCGCTCCGGCTCGACCGGCTCCGGCCGCTGCTCGAACGGGTGCTGCGGATAGCCGAGGCGGCGAGGACTCCCGGGGATTCGCCCCCATGAACGCCGGCGGGGCGCCGGTCGACCGGGAGCGCGCCCGGCGGAGCCGCCAGGCGACGGCGGGCGGGCCCATGAACGCCGGCGGGGCGCCGGTCGACCGGGAGCTGGCGCGGCAGGTCATCGAGACCGAGGCGGCCGCGGTGGGGGCCCTGGCGGACCGGCTCGACGACCGGTTCGACGCGGCGGTCCGCCTGCTCGACGCCTGCACGGGGCGGGTCATCGTCACCGGCATGGGCAAGTCCGGGATCATCAGCCGCAAGATCGCGGCCACCCTCGCCAGCACCGGCACCCCGGCGTTCTTCCTGCACCCGGCCGAGGCGGTCCACGGCGACCTCGGCGTCGTGCAGGACGACGACGTCGTCGTGGCCCTGTCGCACAGCGGCGAGACGAGCGAGATCCTGCGCCTGATCGACACCATCCGGCGGGTCGGGGCCCGGCTCGTCTGCCTGACCGGGGCCCCCGGGTCGACCCTCGCGCGCAGCGCCGACGTCGCCCTCGACTGCGGCGTCCGCGCCGAGGCGTGCCCCCTGAACCTCGTGCCGACGGCCAGCACCACCGCCGCGCTCGCCCTCGGCGACGCCCTCGCCATGACCCTGCTCGTCCGGAAGGGGTTCCGCCAGGAGGACTTCGCCCACCTGCATCCCGGCGGCGGGCTCGGCAAGCGCCTGATGCCGGCCGGCCGTCTCATGCACGCCGGCGACGACGTCCCGATGGTCCCCGTCACCGCCCCGATGTCCGCGGCGGTCCGCGAAATGAGCGACAAGAAGCTCGGCATGACCTGCGTGGCGGACGCGGCGGGCCGGCTCGCCGGCGTCATCACCGACGGCGACCTGCGGCGGGAGCTCGCGGCGGGCCGGCCGCTGGCCGCCCGCACCGCCGGCGAGGTCATGTCGGCGGCGCCGCACACGATCGCCGCCTCGACCCTCGCCGCCCGGGCCCTGCACCTCATGGAGACCCATCGCATCACCGCCCTCGTGGTGGTCGGCGACGCCGGCCGGGTCGAGGGGGTCGTCCACCTCCACGATCTCTGGCGCACCGAGCTGTTCTGATGGACGACTCGGTGGGGCTGCTGGTCGCGCTCGTGGCCCTCCTCGCGGGCCTCGCGGCGGGGAAGGCGTGGGAGCGCTACAAGCTCCGCGCGGGACGCTGGATCGACCTTCGGCGGGCCCGCGAGTCGCCGCGCTACCTGCTGGGGCTCAACATGCTGGTGTCCAACCAGCTCGACCCCGCCATCGAGGAGCTGAGCACCGCGGTCGGCCTCGACGCCGACGCCCTCGAGCTGCACCTGATACTCGGCAACCTCTACCGGGAGAAGGGACAGGTCACCCGCGCGATCCAGCTCCACCAGCAGGCGCTGCAGCGGCCCAAGCTGACGAGGGGCGAGCAGGCGTACCTGCTGCTCTGCCTCGGGCTCGACTTCAAGCGCGGCGGCTTCGTCGACCGGGCCCTCGAGGCCTTCACCGAGGTGCTGCGCATCGACGGCGACAACCGGCAGGCGCTGTCGAACCTCGAGAAGCTGCACGAGGAGCAGCAGCAGTGGCACGAGGCCCGCGCCATCCGCCGCCGGCTCGCGGCCCTCGCCGGGCCCGGCGAGCGGCCGAGGCACCAGGCCATACTGGCGTTCCTCGAGACCCGCCTCGGCGTGCAGGCGCTGGAGCAGGCCGACCCGGCCGAGGCGGTGTCGCGGTTCGAGGCGGCGATCGCCCTCGACGAAGGCGCCGTCCCCGCCTACCTCGACCTCGGCGACCTGCAGCGCCGCGAGTGCCGCCTCGACGAGGCCGTCGCGACCTGGGACCGGGTTCCCGACGTCGCGCCCGACCGCGCCTACCTGATCCTGGACCGGGTCGAGGCCGTGAGCCGCGAGCAGGGAGACGCCGAGCGCTTCCCCGCCCTGTGCCGACGCCTCATCGACGCCAACCCGCAGGACTGGCGCGCCCGGCTGGCGTTGGGGCGCCACCTCGCCGACCGCGACGATCCGTCCGCCGCGCTGGACCTCCTCTTCGACTCGCTGGTGCACAACCCGCACGCCCTGAGCGTGCACCAGGTGGTGTGGCAGGCCCTCGCGGCCCTCCGCTTCGACGAGCCCCGCGTCCGCCGCTACATGGAGCTGACCCGCGGCGCGGTGTTCTACCGGGACCCCCACGTGTGCATGCAGTGCCGCTACCGCAGCACCGAGCTGCTGTGGCAGTGCCCCCAGTGCCACGAGTGGAACACCTTCGTCGAAGAGCGGATCACGCCGGCCGAGGAGAGCTGACGATGCGGGTCGTGCTGACCGGCGGCATCGCCACCGGCAAGAGCCGCGTGCTCGACCGTTTCGCGGCCCACGGCGTGCCGACGTCCGACGCGGACCGGTGGGCCCACGACGCGATAGCGCCGGGCGGACCGGCGTGGCAGGACGTGCGCGAGCGCTTCGGGCCCGAGGTGATCGACGCCGGGGGACGCGTCGACCGGCGCCGGCTCGGCGCCGTCGTCTTCGCCGACGACGCGGCCCGGGCCGACCTGAACGCCATCGTCCATCCCCGCGTCCGGCGCGCCATCGCCGGCTGGTTCGGCGAGATCGAGCGGCGCCCCGGCCACCGGTTCGGCGTCGTCGCGATACCCTTGTTCTTCGAGAGCCCGCGGGCCGAGACGTTCGACCGGGTCGTCGTCACCGCCTGCGGGCACTCGGCGCAGGTCGCCCGCGTGATCGCGCGCGGGTTCACCCGGGACGAGGCCGAACGCCGCATCGCCGCCCAGCTTCCGACCGAGGAGAAGGTGCGCCGGGCCGACCACGTGATCCGGACGGACGGGACCCTGGCCGACACCGACCGGCAGGTGGACGCGGTGCACCGCGAGCTCGCGGCCCTGTCGGGCGCGTGAGCCGGCGACGCCGGCAGCGAGGTCGCGCGCGCGATCTCCCGACGCGGCTCTCGGCCCCGCGCGGCCCGTGACGGGTGGAAGTTCGGCAGGTAACGTGCCGTTGGGCGCATGGAGCGAACGCGCTGCCCTGATCGTCGCCGACGAGACCGTCCACCGGCGCTCTCGACCGCTGGATCGCCGCCGGCGACCGCCGAGCGTGATTCCCTTGCCCGGGGACGCGGCCGACGGCAACCTGTGCGGCAGTAGTACCATGCCGCGGCGCCGACGGTGACCCGGGGGCGGAGCGGCCATGGAACCTCGCTCGGGGGCCGGCACGTATAGACCATGCGGGGGCGCCGGCGCGCGGCGGTTGCGGGCCGGCGGGGTACCGGGGACGGGCGATGAACGAGACCGAGGCGTTGGTGCAAATCCGGAACCTGCACAAGCAGTTCCGGCGCGGATCGGAGCGGATCGACGTCCTGCAGGGGGTCACCATCGACCTCCCCCGGGGAGACTTCCTGGCCCTCATGGGCCCCTCGGGCTCGGGCAAGACGACGCTGCTCAACCTGCTCGGCGGCCTCGACACCCCGAGCGACGGCTCGGTGACGGTGGGCGGCGACCGCATCGACCGCATGTCGGGCGGGAGGCTCGCGCGCTGGCGGGCGCGGCACATCGGCTTCGTCTTCCAGCTCTACAACCTGCTGCCGGTGCTCACGGCCGAGCGCAACGTCGAGCTGCCGCTGCTGCTGACCCCGCTGTCCCGGGCCGAGCGCCGCCGCCACGTCGCCACCGCCCTCGAGGTCGTCGGCCTGTCGCACCGCGCCAAGCACTATCCGCGCCAGCTCTCCGGGGGGCAGGAGCAGCGCGTCGGCATCGCGCGGGCCATCGTGACCGACCCGACGCTCCTCCTCTGCGACGAGCCCACCGGCGACCTCGACCGGAAGTCGGGCGACGAGATCCTCGACCTGCTGCACGCGCTCAACGCCGACCACGGCAAGACCATCGTGATGGTGACGCACGACGCCCACGCGGCCGACCGCGCCCGGCGCACCCTCCACCTCAACAAGGGCGTGCTCTCGACGGAGCCGGAGTCATGAAGTTCCTGCCCCTCGTCTGGAAGAACCTGTTCCGCCGCAAGGTCCGCACCCTGTTCACGGTGCTGTCGATCGTGGTGGCGTTCGTCCTGTTCGCGTACCTCGCGGCCATCCGCGTCGCGTTCGGGTCGGGGGTCGAGGTGGCGGGGGCGGACCGCATGCTCGTCATCCACAAGGTCTCCCTCGTCCAACCCCTCCCCGAGAGCTACCTGGGGCGCATCGCGTCGATCGACGGGGTCGAGGACATCAGCCACATGTCGTGGTTCGGCGGCGTCTACCAGGACCCGCGGAACTTCTTCGCCCAGTTCGCGGTCGACCCCGAGAGCTACCTCCGGCTCTACCCCGAGGTCGTGCTGACCGACGCCGAGCGCGACGCGTGGCTGCGCAACCGGACCGGGGCCATCGTCGGCCGGTCGACCGCCGATCGGTTCGGGTGGGAGGTCGGCGACCGGATTCCCCTCCAGGGCACGATCTTCCGCACCCGCGACGGCCCGACCTGGGAGTTCACCATCGACGGCATCTACGAGGCGGGGGTGGAGGGCTACGACACGTCGACGTTCCTCTTCCACCACGAGTACATGATGGAGGCCAACGACCTCGGCCAGCGTTTCATCGGCCAGTTCATCATCCGCGTCGACGACCCCGCGCGGTCGACGGACGTCGCCGCCGCCATCGACGCCCGCTTCGCCAACTCGCCGGCCGAGACCCGGACGTCGACGGAGCAGGCGTTCTTGCAGGGGTTCGCCGACCAGATCGGCAACATCGGGGCCATCGTCACCGCGGTGCTCGGCGCGGTCTTCTTCACCATCCTGCTGATCACCGCCAACACCATGGCGCAGTCCATCCGCGAACGGACCGGCGAGCTGGGGGTGCTGAAGACCCTCGGCTTCACCGACCGCGGCGTGCTCGCCCTGGTGCTCGCCGAGTCGCTCGCCATCGCGTTGGCGGGGGGCGCGGCCGGCCTCGGCCTCGGCTTCCTGCTCATCGATCTCGGCGACCCGACCGGCGGCTTCCTGCCGACGTTCATCGTCCCGCGCCGCGACCTCGCGGTGGGGGGCGTCCTCGTGGTCCTCCTCGGCTTCGCGGCCGGCGCCCTGCCCGCCGTGCAGGCGACACGGCTGCGCATCGTCGACGCGTTGCGGAAGGTGTAAGGAGCCCTCGGGGAGAGCCCCGCTGCATTCGACCGGCGCTGCATCCCGCGTGGACTGCGTTGCTCCTCGGTTACCTGTACCCAACAGGCGCCCTCGTCGCGCCTTGCCACGCGCGCACATCGGCTCGTCGTTGGCGCCCTCCGGGCGCGGTGCGACGCGGGGTTTCACCAAGGGCTCCTGACGATGCGATTCCTGGCCCAGATCCCCACGATGATCGTCCTGACGCTGCGCACCGTACCGCAGCGCGCCGGCTCGTCCCTCGTCGCGGTCACCGGCGTGGCCGGCGTGGTCGTCGTCTTCGTGGCGGTGCTCTCCATCGCCGAGGGGTTCCAGGCCGCCCTCGCGGGCGCGGGGTCGCCCGACACCGCCATCGTCATGCGGGGGGGCAGCGACACCGAGCTGAGCAGCATCCTGCCCCTCGAGAGCACCCGGGTCATCAGGGACGCGCCCGGCGTGCGGCGATCGGCCGAGGGCGTGGTCGCCTCGGCCGAGCTGTTCGTGGTCGTCGACGTGCCCAAGCGGAGCACCGGCACGCCGGCCAACGTCCCCCTGCGCGGCGTCGAGCCGGCCGCCTTCGGGGTGCGCGACGAGGTGCGCATCGTCGAGGGCCGGACCTTCCGGCCGGGCACCAACGAGATCATCGTCGGCCGCAGCGCCGCCGCCCAGTTCGCGGGCATCGACCTCGGGTCGACGCAGCGGTGGGGCGAGAGCGCGTGGGAGGTCGTCGGCATCTTCGAGGCCGGCGGCACCATCGCCGAGTCCGAGATCTGGTGCGACGCCCGGGTGCTCCAGCCGGCGTACCGCCGGGGCGACTCGTTCCAGTCGGTCTACGCGCGTCTCGAGTCGGCCGATGCCTTCGACACGTTCAAGGACGCCCTGACCACCGATCCCCGCCTCGACGTCATGGTCGAGCGCGAGGAGGACTACTACCTGGGGCAGACCCAGGCCGTCACCGCCATCATCACCGGCATCGCCGGCGTCATCGCGTTCCTCATGGGCATCGGCGCCGTCTTCGGCGCCATCAACACGATGTACACGGCGGTGGCCAGCCGGACCCGCGAGATCGCGACCCTGCGCGCCCTCGGATTCTCCAGCGGACCGGTGGTCATCTCGGTCATGGCCGAGTCGGTGGCCCTGGCCGTCGTCGGCGGGCTGCTCGGCGGGCTCCTCGCCTACGCCGGGTTCAACGGCTACCAGACCGCCACCATCAACTGGCAGACGTTCAGCCAGGTGGCGTTCGCGTTCCGGGTCACCCCCGCCCTGCTCGTGCAGGGCATCGTGTGGGCGGTGGTGATGGGCTTCTTCGGGGGGCTCTTCCCCGCCCTCCGCGCCGCCCGCCTGCCGGTGGCCACCGCCCTGCGGGAGCTGTGAGGGCGTCACGAACTCCCGGAGACCGTAAGTCTGTCCGGGGAGGATCAACCGCAGCAGCCGGGTCGGACGGCTCCCCGGCGTCGCCGGGGGAGTCCGAGACACGGCCGCGTGGCCCCTGGGGGTCTGCGCCGGAGAACGGCGCGGACTCCTGGCGCACGGATTCTCTTCCCGTCAGCGGATCGCCCCGACGTCCGTGCGCCATTCATCGAGAGCGGCCAGCATCCGCTCGACGCGATCCGGATGGACCGCCGCCAGGTCCTCCTGCTCGCCCAGGTCGTCGGCGAGGTTGAACAGCATCGGAGGTCCCGGCGTTCCATCGTGGCGGTCGATCAGGAGCTTCCAGGGGCCGTCGCGCACCGCGGCGCCGTTCCAGAAGGTGCCGTCGGCGCCCCAGAAGAGCTGCCGCCGCGCCAAGGCCTCCTGACGGAGAAGAACCGGCGACAGATCGACCCCGTCGAAGGGCGGGAGCTCCAACGTACCGGCGCCCTGCGGCGCCTCGCCGGAACCCACCAGCGGCAGTAGCGTCGGCATGACGTCGAGGGTCGAGGCGAGCTGGGCCGACTCGGTCCCGGCCGGAATGCGGCCCGGCCAGACCGCGATGGACGGCACGCGGTGCCCGCCCTCCCAGTCGGTCGCCTTCAGTCCCCGCAGGGGGGCGTTCGACCCCCACTGCGCGGCGCCGTTGTCCGAGAAGAACCACACCAGGGTCCGGTCCGCGATGCCGTGGGCATCGAGGGCGTCGAGCACCTCGCCGATGCCCGCGTCCATCTCCCGCACCATGTCGCGGTAGGCCCGCCGGCGGTTCGCGACGGAGCCGCGCGGGTCGAAGTCGCCGCCGACGGCGCGGTCGGCGGGGTCGGCGGGCCCCTGGAACGGATAGTGGGGGGCGTGGTGCGGCAGGTAGAGGAAGAACGGGCGGTCCCGGTTCCGGTCGATGAACCGCAGCGCATGCTCGGTGACGAGATGGGTGGCGTAGCCTTCCTCGGCGCTCAGCTCGCCATCTCGCCACCAGTCCGCGCGCCCCATCGTGTCGACGTGCGAGTGGTAGTCGATGTTGCCGCTGACGAAGCCGCGGAACTCGTCGAACCCGTGCCGCACCGGGTTGAACCGGGCGCGGTAGCCGAGGTGCCACTTGCCGAAGACGCCGGTGGCGTAGCCGCGCGCCCGCAGGGCCTCGGCCAGGGTCACCTCCCCCGCTTCGATCCCGTCGTCGTGCGACGGCCGCGCCGGATTGGCGAAGAGCACCCCGGGAATCCCCGCCCGCTGCTGGTACCGCCCGGTCATCAGGCCGGCCCGTGTCGGGCTGCACACGTTGCCGCTCGAGTGGAAGTCGAGGAACCGCATGCCCTCCTCGGCCATCCGGTCGAGCCGCGGCGTGTCGATCCACCCGCCGTAGGGACTGATGTCGCCGTAGCCCAGATCGTCGGCCATGATCACGACGATGTTGGGCGGCGGTCCCGCCGCACCCTCCTGTGCCCCGGCCGGGGGCGCCGCCGCGAACGTAACGGTCCCCGCCAGGCTGATCAGCGCCAGGTAGCGACCGGTGCGCTCGGTCATCTCGATTCTCCGTCGGGTAGCGCAGTTCCTGCCGGCTCCCCTCCGCCCGCCTATGGACGCCGCGGGGGCTTGCCGATCTCCATCCAACGCCCCGGGCACCTCGCCGACTTGCGCCCACGCGCGGGTCGCGCCGAGACCAGCCCCCGTCACGACCGGCGCGACGACGTTCCGCCGACGATGGACTCGAAGCCGCTCAGCAGGTCGCTCTGACCGAGGGCTTCTTCCAGCAGCCGCAGCAATCGGCGGATTCGGCGGCGCCGGGCATCCGATCCGTGGATGCGCCAGAGGCTGCGCGCATCTTCGGCATCCTTGGGACGGCCGGCGAGGATCTTGCCGACGATGAGGTCGGCGACATCGATCAACGGGACGCGGGCCCCGCCGATGTCCGTGGTCTTCGCCCGATCGAGGAACTCGTCTTCGAGTCCCGACCCGGCCAGCACCACGTCGAGCGGCATACCGGTAGCGACGTGGACGAACGGCATGACGCGCGTGCGCCGCACGAAGTCCGGGTCGTCGACGCGAAGCGCGAACCCACCCGCCACCATGTCGCGCACGAAGCACTCCGGATCGTCGGGATCGAGCTCGACCGTGACGTCGACGTCGGCGCTGAACCGCGGCGCTCCGTACGCCACGACCGCCTGCGCCCCGAAGAGGTACCAGCGTCCCCAGCGGTCGAGCACCGCGGCAAGGGCCCGGAGCAGATCAAACGCGGCGGGCTGCATCGACACGGGCGAACAGCTCGGTCATGCGTGCATGGTGCCACAGGTCTTCCCGCCGGCTCGCCGCGTCGGGCCAGTCGGGATGCTGCAGCAGCGCCTGCCGCCGCAGCTCGTCGGCGATGCGCAACGCCTCGAGCGGTCCAAGGCGGCCGACGCGCTCGGCCCAGTACGCGTCCTTGGCGTCGCGCGCCCGCTGCCAATCGCGCGCCATGAACCCGCGAATGCCGTCGGTGATCACCTCGCCATCGTACCCGCTCCGGCTGACGGCCTCAATCGTTGGAAGACCTCGATTAACCAGGAACCGGCGACTCTCCTCGATCGACGTGTTACGGTCCTGCCCGCTCCCCCCCGCGGCCCCACCAGCGCGGGCAACTCCAGGTGCGTCCCGTTCGATCCGACCGCCTCGGCCGGTCAGTCGTCGGGCCGACCCGCCCCCGGCCTTGTGCCTCACGGCAGCCGGTAGGCGACGAGCGACGGCACCTCGCCGCCCACCGTGACCGCGATGTACTGGCGCCCGTCCAGCATGTAGCTCATCGGGGTGCCGATGGCCCCTCCCGGCAGGTCGACCGATCCGCGCAGCTCGCCGGTCGCCTTGTCGTAGGCGACGAGCCGGGGACCGTCGCTGGCGCCGCCCGCGGTGAGCGTGTAGACGAGCAGGGTGCGAGTGACGAGCGGACCGTTGCGGCCCGCGTCGCCGCCGAGCGGGGGCAGGTCGAGGTCGCGCAGCCGCGGGTGGTTGCGGAAGCGGTTGCCGTCGCCGGTCGGGGTCATCCAGCGGTGCTCGCCGGTGTGCATGTCGATGGCGGTCATGCGCGAGTACGGCGGCTTCCACATGGGCAGCCCGCCGGGCATCTGCGGCCGGCGGCGCAGGTTGCCTCCGCCGAGGAACGGCGCGCCGCCCCGGCTGAGGAGATAGCGCAGGTTCGAGTCGTCGGCCGGCTCGGGCTCGCGGAACCGCATGACCGAGTGCAGGTTGCGCGACGGCACGTAGAGCAGGCCGGTCTCGGGGTCGACCCCCGCCCCGCCCCAGCTCGCCCCGCCGCCGGCGCTGGGGCGGAAGACGGTGCCCCGCAGCGAGAGCGGCGTGTAGAGCGGCCCGAGCCGGAAGCCATCCACCGCCTCCAAGGCCATCTGCCGGATCTCGGGCGTGAAGTCCACGAGGTCGTCGACGAGCGCCCCCTGATACTCGAAGGGGGCGGGACGGGTGGGGAACGGCTGGGTCGGGGCGAGCAGCTCGCCCTCGAGGTCGGTGTCGGTGGGCACCGGCCGTTCCTCGATGGGCCAGACCGGCTCGCCCGTCACCCGGTCGAACACGTAGACGAAGCCCTGCTTGGTGACCTGGGCGACGGCCTTCACCGGGCGTCCGTCGACCACGACGTCGAGCAGGTTGGGGCCGGTCGGGTTGTCGTAGTCCCAGACGCCGTGGTGCACCATCTGGAAGTGCCACACCCGCTGGCCGGTCTCCAGGTCCACCGCGACGAGGCTCTCGGCGAACAGGTTGTCGCCGAGCCGGTGGCCGCCGTAGTAGTCGGACGTCGGCGTGCTCGTCGGCAGGTAGACGTAGCCCAGCTCGGGGTCGGCCGCGATGTTGCCCCAGACGTTGGTGTTCCCCGAGTAGCGCCACGCCTCGTTCAACCAGGTGTCGGCCCCGTAGGCGTCGGCGCTCTGGGGCACCATGTGGAAGTCCCAGCGGTGGCGCCCGGTCCGCGCGTCGTAGGCCCGCACGTAGCCCGGGGCGTTCTCGCGCCGGTTGAGGTAGTCGTGGACCGACGACCCCACGACGACGGTGTCGCCGACCACGAGGGGCGGAGACCGGGACGGCGGGGGCAGCCGGCTCGGGTTCTCGCGCGCCCGCGGCAGCCCCGCCTCGAGGCTGACGCCGCCGTCCTCGCCGAACCCGGTCGCGGGCAGGCCGGTCGCCGCGTCGACGGCGGTGAGCCGGCCGTCGCCGGTGCCCCAGATGACGTGGGCCTCCCCGCCGCCCTCCCAGTATGCCACCCCGCGATGGTTCCAGGGGGCGGGCAGGGGCGGGCTGCCCTGCTCGTACACCCTCGGGTTGTAGACCCACGCCGTCTCGCCGGTGCGCGCGTCCACCGCCGCCGCCTGGTAGATCGGCGTCGCCAGATACAGGCGGCCGCCGGCCATGACGGGCGTCGCCGAGAGTCGCGCGATGCTCGGCCGCGTCACCCACCGGTCGGGATCGGCCGCCTCCAGCCGGTCGAACACCGCCGCGGCCGGAGCCAGCGCCACCCCCGACCCGCTCTCGACCGGAAGCTGCGCGTCGGCGCTGCGCCAGCGCCACGCCAGCTCGAGGGTCTCGAAGTTGTCGGCGTCGATCTGGTCCAGGGGTGCGTACCGCGTGCCCTGGGGGTCTGCGGCGTACGAGCGCCATTCCCAGTCGCCGACCGTCGGCTGCGCCGCCGCCGCGACCGCGGCCAGGCAGGCGGACGCCACCAGCGCCCCGACGCGTGTCTTCATCGGCACCAAGGCACCTCCCTCCGTCGGTTGCTCCCCGCCACGGGCGGTCATCGCGCGAGCTCGGTCGCCCGGGCAACCGGAACGAGCGACCGGCTGTCACCGCCGATCACGGGCGAGCACGGTACCAGCTCGGGCCACTGGTCAGCCGAGGAACACGGACGGTTGTCGCCGACGACCATACAAGACCGGGTCTACCAGCGGCCGGGGCGAACGGCAGGCTCGCGGGGGGCGACGTTCCCCGCCGCCGCTCGCGGGGGCGGCGTCGGCAGCTCCGCCGCACCGGGCCGGTGCAGCGGAGCCCCTCGCGATAGCCCCCCGGGATGCCGACGCCGCCGAACCTCGCCGAATCAGAAGAGCGCCGTCGGGCGCCGCTTCCAGTCGGACATGATGCCTTCCATCGTCTCGACGTGCGAGCCGGCCTGCGTCAGCAGGTGGTGCAGGTCGTTCCCGATGCTGATCAGGCTGAAGCCCTGCTCGCGGAACTCGGCCACACGGTCGGTGACGAACAGGAACAGCCCGAGGATCACGTTGTTGCGCCGCGCCGCCGCCTTCAGCGCATCGGTCGCCTCCTTCAGCTCGGGCGAGGTGTACATATGGGGGAACTCGTACTTCTCGTAGAGCCCCATCGACATGCACAGGTCGTTCTGCCCCAGGAACAGGATGTCGACCCCCGGCACCGCCGCGATGTCGTCGATGTTCCGGATGCAGTCCGCCGTCTCCACCTGCAGGGCGCAGATGATGTTGTCGTTGGCGGGGCCGGCGTAGCCGAGCAGCCCGGCCTTGTTCATGCTGCGCTGCGGGAAGTACACCGAGCGCGTCCCCGCCGTCGGGTACCGCGTGCAGCTCACCGCCTGGCGGGCCTCGTCGGCGTTGTTGATGTAGGGGACGAGCACGCCGTCGGAGCCCACGTCCAGCGCCTGCTGGATGCCCGCGCGGTCGCCGTAGCCGGTCACCCGCACCAGCGACTTCGCCCCGCCGCTGCCGATGGCCCCGACCATCGTGGACAGCGTCTCGTAGCCCATCGGGCCGTGCTGCGAGTCGATCAGCAGCCAGTCGTAGCCGCTGTGGGCGAGCTGCTCGACCGCGGTCGGGCTGTGCGAATTGATGAACAGGCCCATCTTCGGCTGGTTGTTCCTCAGTGCGGCCTTGAACTCTGCACCGGTCAGGCTGTCGCTCATTCGGTTCTTCTCCTCTGCTCCTCGATCCGTGCTGCGCGACGGAGGGGCGCGTCCATCGTCCGGCCGCTCCATCGCAGACCGGCAGGAGTATACCCGGCGGCGCCGCTCCCGCGGCACGAGAATGATGCAGGTCGAACCGGTGCCTTCGCGGAAACCAGCGGCTTCCGCCTGCTCTCGCGCCTCGCGGGGCGGCATTTCGCCCTGGCGAGAGGCCCCGCATGATCCGGCAGAGGTTGCAGATCGAGTCGCCTGACGGTCCGGATGGCGCTGTGCGCGCAGTGACCAGCCCCGAACGTGATGAGCCGTCGGGCGACGAGCTCGGCCCCGCAGGAAGCTCGTGCCCGCCGCTCGGGTCCCCTCACCGGTTGCCGGGGCCGTCCGGACCCCGAGCCCGTCTGCAGGGTCGGGGACTCGGGCGACGGCCCCCCGGAGCGCAGGATCGACCCGCCGAGCCGCGGGCAGGTCCGCAACTCGCGCACGCCTCGTTCGTCGGTCGCGAAGTCGCCCCGAGCCCCCGCGGGCTGTCCGACCCCGATCAGTACCGGAACAGATACTGGATCTTGGTGAAGACGGCGCGGTTCGTCTGCAGGTAGCCGCGGTCGATGATGTTCACCTGGTCGTCGTAGAACCGATGGTGCTGCTGGTAGTGATCGTCGTACCCGATGTAGAACGCGGTCCCGGAGTTCACGCGGTAGGTGGCCAGGAAGTTGAGCGCGATCTTCCCGTCCCAGGTGTTGAGCTCGGTGATGTTGCGCAGGGCCAGCCGGTCGGTGACCTGGTAGGTGTTGAGGGCGCGGAAGATGTTCACGTTGAAGATCTCCCCGTCCTCCTTCCGCTCGCCGTCGTTGACCCCGGCCGTGAAGAGGCCCAGGGGATCCGTGAAGCGGCTGGTGGTGATGTTGATGTTGGTGGCGAAGCGCGACACCGGCCGGAAGTTGATGAACGTGCGGAAGCCGCTCTCGCGCCCGAGGAACGCGTTGGCCCCCTCGAAGTAGACCTCGTCCCCCCAGTTGAACCCGCCGCCGAACGTCAGCACGCGGTTGGTGTTGACGTTGCCGAACATCCCGTAGCGGCGCTTGTCGAAGTCGAAGCCGTAGTAGCGCTCCATGTCCTGGTCGACATCGAAGCTGTAGCGGATGTTCTTCGCGAAGTTGGCGCTGACCCTGGCCCGGAAGGTCTCGTCCTCGAGCACCTGGTCGAAGTTGTAGTTGCGGCCGTAGCGGACCTCGGGCCCCCAACTGATGACCCACGTCTGCGGCCACCACTCGTACTCGAGCTGCGCCT
>JAJEEA010000037.1 GCA_022821235.1 Vicinamibacteria bacterium | reverse complement strand
CGTCGTCCAGCGTCACCTGCACCCGGCCCCCGCCCCGCTTCTCGGCCCCGCGCGCCCGCGCCCGCTCCACCAGCAGGCGCCGCATGCCGATCGCGGCGATGGCGAGGAAGTGGGTGCGGCCCTGCCAGCGCTGGGGCCGGCCGCCGGCCAGCCGCAGGTACGCCTCGTGGACCAGCTCCGTGGCCTGGACGCTCTGCGCGCGCTCGCGTCGGACGTAGCTTCGGGCGAGCCGGCGGAGCTCGTCGTAGACGACGGGCATGAGGTCCGCCACCGCGGCGCCGTAGCCGGACTCGAGGCGGTCGACGAGCTCCTCGACGGTGACCGGCGGGCGGCGGGCGGCGGCGTCGTCCGTCACCCGCCCATCACCTCGACGCCCTTCCGCGCGAGGTCCCGCACGCGGACGTCGTAGTCGGCGAAGCGGGCGTCCCGCGTCTGGCCGCGGAGATAACGGATGTAGATCTGCTGCACGATGACCACCAGCTTGAACACGCCGAAGACGTGGTACCACGCGATCCGGTCGAGGTCGAGGCCGCTGCGGCTCGCGTAGCGCTCGACGACGTCGGCGCGGGTCGGGAACCCCGGGTGGTTCGTCGGCATCCGCGAGACGTGGTGCCAGCGCGGGTCGTCGCCCGGCTCGTTCCAGAAGTTCAGCAGGTAGCCCAGGTCCATCAGCGGGTCGCCGCGCGTCGCCATGTCCCAGTCGAAGACGGCGACGGGGGTCGCGGGGTCGGCGGCGTCGACCATCAGATTGTCGAGCTTGTAGTCGTTGTGAAGCAAGGCGGTGGCCTGCGGGTCGGGGACCCCGCCGTCGAGCCATCGCAGCATCCGGTCGACGTCGTCCACGTCCCGGTCCTTCGCCGCGTGCCAGCGGCGGCCCCAGCCGTCGAGCTGCCGACGGGCGAAGCCCTCGGGGCGGCCCAGGTCGCCGAGGCCCACCGCGGCGGGGTCGACGCGGTGCAGGTCGGCGAGCACGTCGACGATCATCTCGCCGGTGCGCCGGCGGAGGTCGGGCCGATCCTGGAGCACAGAGGGCAGATCGCGGCGGATGACGGCGCCTTGACGGCGCTCGAGGACGTGGAAGTCGACGCCGAGCACCTCGGGGTCGGTGCAGAGCGCGTAGCTGCGGGGGGCCAGGGAGAACGCGTCGCCGAGGCGGGCCAGCACGCGGTGCTCGCGCGCCATGTCGTGGGCGGTGGGGGCGACGGGCCCCAGGGGCGGGCGGCGCAGCACGTACTCGGCCGCCCCGAACCGGAGCAGGTAGGTCAGGTTGGCGTGCCCGCCCCCGAACTGGCGGATCGTCAGGGGCCCCGCCGCCTCGGGCAGGCGCGCGCGCAGCCACGGCTCGAGCCGCGAGCGGTCGAGCTGCTCGTCGGGGCGGACCTCGATGACCTCGGGATCGACGGCTGGCTGCACGATGACTCTGTCCCGGTCAGAACGCGGATCACCGCTCTACCGCCGGGTGCCGCACGTTCGGCGGCTCCGCGACCCGGCGGGCGGCGGCCTCGTTACGTTGTACCACGGGCTCTCGAAGCCGGCCTATACTACCCGAGCCCCGCGGCTGCGGATCGACCGCCACCGGGAACTTGTGCGGCCCGAGGTCGGAGGGCCCGGGACCCGGGCCGGGTGTCCGGGCGGCGGATCGGCCGCCGGCGGGGAGGTGCCGTGGCCGGTGGGCACCGAGCCGGGAACCTGAGCAGGGTCGTCCAGCCGGCGATGCGGATTCGCCTGGCCGGTCCGGCAGTATCCCGGGACGGGCCGGATCACCCCGACGTGAACCCCCCGGAGACACGGTGAGGAGTCGTGGAGGTCGCGAGGTCGCGCCCGGATGACGCGCGGCAGGCACGACAGGAGGTTGGAGCAGGCATGCGCGTAATCGACGGCCTCGACGCGCTCGAGGCGCTGGCCGGCACCGAGCTCGGCGCGAGCGAGTGGATGACGGTGACCCAGGAGATGATCGACCGGTTCGCCGAGGTGACCCTCGACCCCCAGTGGATCCACGTCGACCGCGAACGGGCGGCGGCGGAATCGCCGTGGGGGACGACCATCGCCCACGGGTTCCTCACCCTGTCGCTGATGCCGCACTTCCGGCGGCAGATCTCCCAGGTCCGCGGCGTCTCCCGCGCCATCAACTACGGGGTCGACCGGGTCCGGTTTCCCAACGCCGTGAAGACCGGCGCCCGCGTGCGGGGGGTGCAGACGCTGCTGACGACGAAGCGCGTCGAGCCGGGCCTGGTGCGGTTCACGAGCCGGTTCGTCGTCGAGATCGAGAACGAGTCGAAGCCGGCGTGCGTGGCCGATACCGTCACGCTCGTCTACGCCTGACCGGGCTCGGCCGACAAACACCCCGCCTTCATCGAGGTGCAGGATGGTCTTCTGCGCCGCCTCCTCGGCCGTCGACTGCGGTGTCGATGGTGATCTCGGCGTCGTCCGGGGCCACGCAGGGATCCGAGATGCCCGTGAACTCCTGGATGATGCCGGCCCGCGCCTTGGCGTAGAGCCCCTTGCGGTCCCGCCCCTCGCACACCTCGAGGGCCCGGAGGCCTTGTCCAGCTCGCCGACACCGCCCGGCGTCGACTCGTCGTCGGTCGGGACGGCGCGGTAGCGGCGCCAACGGACGGGACTGGGGGTGGGCTTGACCATCGCGATTCTGCGCTGCCGCCGGGAGCCCTTGGCGAAACCCCGCGGCGTTCGACGGGCGATGTATCCCGCCTGACTGCGTTGTCCTCGGTGCATATGCCAATATGCGCCCCCCTCGCGCCTTGTCAGGGGGGCGCCTCGCCGCGCTCGGCGGTTTCACCACCCAGGCCGTCTATCACTATGCTCCCTGTAGTTTTGTAGCATGGCGCCTCCCATGTCGGTTGGCGGAAATTGAGACCCGAGGACCTGATCGCCATGCCTGACAATTCTGTAGAATAGTGCGCCAATACCCACTCCCGTAATGCGGGGGCAGCCGAGGAGCAAGGAATGGCCGAGCCATCGCGCGACACCGGGAGACCGTCCGTCCGGCCCGCCTGGCGCGGCTACGCGCAGTTGGCGTCTATTCTCTTCGTGATCGCGGCAGCCCTCTACTTCGCCCGGGCGCCGGCCCGCGTCGACCGTGGCGCCGCGGTCGACGCGTCGGGGGAGAGCGTTCGGCCCACCGTCAGGGTGATCCGCCCGACACCGACGGCGCAGGCGCTGAGCGTCGAGCTGACCGGCACGGTGACCCTCAAGGAGCGGGTGCGGGTGGCGTCCGAGGTCGTCGGTCGCGTCGCCTGGGTCTCGCCCGACTTCACCAGCGGCGGGTCGGTGGCGGCGGACGAGACGTTCATCCGGATAGACCCGGCCGAGTTCGAGCTGCAGGTGGAGGCGTCGCAGAGCGCGGTCCGGGAGGCCGAGGCCCGGGTGTGGGTCGAGCAAGCCGGGGCCGAGGAGGACGTCCGGGCGTTCGAGCGCGAGAACCCGGGGGTCGAGGCGTCCGAGGCGGTTCGCCGGCTGCCGTCCATCGCCGAGGCCGAGGCCCGGCTGGCGAGGGCGCAGGCGGAGCTGAGGCTGGCCGAGCTGCGTCTGGAGCGCACGAACATCTCTCTGCCGTACGACGGCCGGGTGATGAGCTCGGACATCGAGGTGGGGGAGCTGGTGGGTCCGGTGGACCGGGTCGACGGGCCCCCGTCACGCCTGGGCGTCGTCTACCGGCCCGAGGCCCTCCAGGTCGTCGTGCCGATCGAGCCGCGGGACCTGGAGTACCTGGACCCCGCCATCGGCCGCCCGGCGCGCGTCGCCGGAGAGATGGCGGCGTGGAGGGCCCGGGTGGACCGGGTCTCGTCGGTGGTTGCGCCCAGGACCAGGCTGGCCTCGGTGTTCCTGACGTTCTCGGCCGACGAGCACGTCGACTCGCTGCCGGCCCCGGGCACGTTCGTGGAGGTCGTCATCGAGGGGCCGGCCTACGAGGACGTGTACGTGCTGCCGGAGTCGGTCGTGCAGGAGCGCGCCAGCGTCTGGGTGGTCAGGGGCGGCCGACTGAGCGCGTTCGAGCCGGCGACGGTGGGACGGACGGCGGCCGGTTGGGTGGTGCAGGCGTTCGACGCGGGGGAGGGCGTGGTCGTC
This sequence comes from Vicinamibacteria bacterium, assembly GCA_022821235.1. Taxonomy (GTDB): domain Bacteria; phylum Acidobacteriota; class Vicinamibacteria; order Vicinamibacterales; family UBA8438; genus JAJEEA01. The sequence continues at coordinate 31,062 of JAJEEA010000037.1, read as the reverse complement.
GGCGCGTTGCCGGGGGCGCGCGAAGGGCTGGCGGTCTCCGCGGCCGCGGCCGAGCCGCCGGCGGACTGATCGAGGCACGAGCATGACCACCACCGATGCCGGCGGGGCGGCGCCGTCGCGGGTCGCCGCACCACCCGACCGGGAGGCGGCATGAAGACCGGGCTGATCGGCTACTTCGCGGGGAACCCCGTCGCCGCCAACCTGCTGATGGCGGTCCTCATCGTCGGCGGGGCGGCGTCGGGGATGCGGCTCGCGGTGCAGAACTTTCCCGACATCGACCTGCGGACGGTCGCGGTGACGGTGCGCGTGCCCGGCTCGTCGGCGCAGGAGGTGGAGCAGGACATCAACCGCCGGGTCGAGGAGAGCGTGATCGGGCTCGCGGGCGTCGAACGGGTCGTGGCCACCGCGACCGAGGGCCTGGCTCGAATCCGCATCGAGCTGGCGACCTTCGCGGACCCCGCCGTCGCCCTGAACGACGTGCAGAACGCGGTGGACGCCATCGAGAACTTCCCGCCGCCGAACGCGGAGCAGCCGGACGTGAGGCTGGCCCGGCTGTCCGTCGAGGCGATGACCCTGGCCGTCTCGTCGTCGGCGGTGGGCGAGCACCGGCTGCGGCTCGCGGCCGAAGACGTGCGCAGCGAGCTGCTCGAGCTGCCGTCCGTCTCGCTGGTGACGCTCCGGGGGACCCGCGACCGGGAGATCGCGATCGAGCTGAGCGAGGAGGAGCTGCGCCGCAACGACCTGACCCTCGCCGAGGTGTCCGCCGCGGTGCAGCGGGCGTCCCTCAACCTCACGTTCGGAGAGCTGCGGACGGAATCGGGCGGGGTCGTGCTGCACACCGTCGCCAAGCGCAGCATCGGCGAGGAGTTCGAGGGCATTCCCCTCATCACGCAGCTCGACGGGACCATCGTCACCCTCGGCGAGGTCGCGGAGGTCCGCGACGGGTTCGTGGACGACGACGTCGTCTCCGAGGTCGACGGGCTGCCCACGGTGTTCGTGCGCGTCGACGCGGCGGACCGGCAGTCGATCGTCGACATGACCCGCGACATCAGGAGCTGGCTCGCGGGCTACGACGTGCCGGAGGACGTCCGGGTCGGCGTCTGGAACGACAGGGCGCGGCCGGCCCTCGACCGGCTCTCGGCGGTGACGAGGAACGGGGTGGCGGGGGCCGGCCTCGTGTTCGTCCTGCTTCTCCTCGTGTTCGATCTGCGCGCCGCGATCTGGATTGCGCTCGGCATTCCGCTGTCGTTCATCGGCTCGCTGATGTTCTTCGGCCCCGCGAGCCTGACCCTGAACATGGGGACGCTCGTCGGCTTCTTCCTGATGGTCGGGCTCGTCGTGGACGACGCCGTCGTGGTCGGCGAGAGCATCGCCACGGAACGCGACAACGGCAGGCGGGGGGTCGACGCCGCCGCCGCGGGCGCGCGGGCGGTGATGGGCCCGATAACCATCGGGGCCTGTACGACGGTTCTCGCGTTCGTGCCCTTCCTCTTCGTCACCGCGACCGTGACCCAGCTCGTGAACGTGTTTCCGTACGTCGCCTTCTTCGTGCTCGCGGTGTCGCTGCTCGAGGCGTTCTTCATCCTGCCGGCCCACCTCTCGGGCGACAGGCGCTGGAGCCTGGAGCCGCTGCGCTCGCTGCAGGACCGCGTGTGCGCGCGGATTGACGGCATCCGGGACCGCACCGTGGTGCCGGCGGTGTCGTGGTCGGTGCGCCACGGCCCGGCGACGCTCGCCGGGGCGGCCGCGCTGCTGCTCTTCGCCCTGCTGCTGGTGGGTTCCGAGCGGGTGCGGGTCATCCTCTTCGACGAGGCGATGAACGTGCCCGACAACGTGCAGGTGGACCTGCACCTGCCGGTGGGCACGCCGTTCGGGACGACCGTCGCCGCCGCCGGGCAGGTCGCGGACGCCGCCCGCGCGATGAACCGGCAGCTCCCGGGCGAGTCCGTCGACAGCGTCAGCGTCCTCGTCGGCAACGTCCTGTCCTCGCGCACCGGGACCGAAGAGCCCAACGGCAGCCACCTCGCCGGGGTGAGGGTCCATCTCCACGAGCGGCCGTTGCGCGAGGCGTCGCCGGCGGAGATCGAACGGGCATGGCGCGGCAACATCGGCGAGCTCCCGTACGTCGAGCGCCTGGAGTTCCAGACGACGGACCTCCGCGCGAGGCCGAGCGTGTCGTACTCGCTGCAGCACGATGACGCGGAGGTGCTGGCGGGGGCCGCCGCCGAGCTGAGGTCCTTCCTGGCGTCGGTGCCGGGCGTGTACGAGGTCACCGACAGCATGCAGCTCGGGAAGCGCCACCTGGAGATCGAGCTCACCCCGGTCGGCGCGGCGGCGGGCCTGACGCCGGCCGCCATCGGGGCGCAACTGCGCGCCAACTTCCACGGCGTCGAGGTGCAGCGGATCCAGCGGGGCCACGAAGAGCTCAGGGTCATGGTGCGGTACCCGCGCGAGCGGCGGAGCAGCCTGCGCGAGCTGGCGAGGGAGCGCGTCCGTCGGCCCGGCGGCGGCGACGTGCCCTTGTCGACGGTGGCCAGCCTGACCGAGGGGCGCGAGCTGGCGACGCTGACCCGCATCGACGGCAACCGGTCGGCGACCGTCGACGCCCGCGCCGACGCCGCGGTCATCACGCCCATCCAGGCCCGGCGGCGGGTCGAGCAGGAGGCGGTTCCCGAGCTGCTCGCGGGTTATCCCGGCCTGAGCATCGAGCCCGAGGGCGGGGTGCGGGACGAGCGGGCCATGATGGAGACGCTGGCGCTGCTGGTCCCGGTGGTGCTGATAGCGATGTACGCACTGATGGCCGCCTTCCTGCGCAGCTACTGGAAGCCGCTCGTGGCGGTGGCGGGATTCCCGATATCGTTCGCCGGCGCCGTCCTGGCCCACTGGCTGCTCGGATGGGACCTGACCGCGATGTCGCTGTTCGGCCTGATCGCGGTCTTCGGCGTGGTCGTCAACGACGCGCTGGTGCTGCTCGACCGCTACAACGTGATTCGCCGCGAGAACGCGATGCTGCCGGCCGTCGCCGCCGCGGCCGCGGCGGCCCGGCACCGCTTCCGGGCGGTGTTCCTGACGAGCGCGACCACCATCCTGGGGCTTTCGCCCCTGCTCTACGAACGCAGCGACGACCTCGTCTTTCTCGTGCCCTTCGTCGTCAGCATGGTGGGCGGCCTGGTGCTGTCGGCCGCGTTCATCCTCTTCGTCCTGCCGACGCTGGTGATGGCGGCCGAGGGCGCCAGGGAATAGGGCGGGGGAGGGCGCCGTGAACCGCCCCATCGCCTGGCTCGCCGACAACCCGGTCGCGGCCAACCTCCTGATGGCCCTGATCGCGGCCGGCGGCCTCATGGGCGCCGCGACGGTCACCGCCGAGGTGTTTCCCGAGCTGGACCTGCGCCGCATCCGGATCGAGGTGCCCTACCTCGGGGCGGCGCCGGAGGAGGTCGAGACCGGCGTCGTCGTCCGCATCGAGGAGGCCATCCAGAACGTCGACGGGGTCCGGCAGATCGTGTCGACGGCGACCGAGGGCAGCGGGACGGTGATCGCGGAGCTGGACCCCGGCGCCGACGCCGCCCGCGTGCTCGACGAGGTGACCAACAACGTCCAGGCCATCGAGACGTTCCCCGCCGAGACCGAGAGGCCGATCATCCGCGAGCTGGTCACCCGCAACCAGGTGACGGACGTCGCCATCACCGGCGCCACCGACGTCGCCTCGCTGAAGGCCATCGCCGAGCTCGTGCGCGACGGGCTCGCGGCCCTGCCCGAGGTCGGGCAGGTCGAGATCGCCAGCGTTCCCCCGTTCGAGATCTCCATCGAGGTGTCGGAGACGGCGTTGCGCCGTCACCGGCTCACGTTCGACGAGGTGGCCGACGCCGTCCGGCGCTCCTCGGTGGACCTGCCCGGCGGCTCGGTGCGGACCGAGCGGGGCGAGATCCTGCTGCGCACCATCGGTCAGGCCTACCGCGGCGCGGACTACGAGCGGCTCATGCTCTGGACGCGGGAGGACGGCAGCCGCCTGCTGCTCGGCGACGTGGCCAACGTCGTCGACGGCTTCGCGGAGACCGATCAGCGCGCCCGCTTCGACGAGGCGCCGGCGGTCATGGTCTCCGTCTACCGCTCGGGCGAGCAGAGCGTCCTCGACGTCGCCGCCGCCGTGCGCGACTACGTGGAGCGGGCGGACGCGTGGCTGCCGGAAGGCATCACGCTGACGGTGTGGCAGGACCAGTCGCTGGTGCTGTCCGACCGCCTCGCGATCATGCTCGGCAACGGCGCCGCCGGTTTCCTGCTCGTCTTCGTCGTGCTGACGCTCTTTCTCGAGATGCGGCTCGCCTTCTGGGTCAGCCTCGGGATTCCGATCTCGTTCCTCGGCGCGCTGGCGGTGATGCCGGCCCTGGACGTCAGCGTGAACATGGCCTCGTGCTTCGCGTTCATCCTGGTGCTCGGCATCGTGGTCGACGACGCCATCATCGTCGGCGAGAACGTTCACCGCCACCAGGAACGGGGCGGGGACGGCCTGGCCGGCGCCGTCCGGGGGGCGCAGGAGATCGGCAAGCCCGTCGTCTACGCCGTCCTCACGACGGCGGCGGCGTTCGTGCCGCTCCTGCTCGTGGAGAGCGCGTTCGGCCAGATGTTCCGGGTGGTCCCCCTCGTCGCCGTGCCCTGCCTGCTCTTCTCCCTGCTCGAATCGCTCGGCATCCTGCCGGCCCATCTGGCGCACCGGCGGCGGCGGAGTCGCGCCGGCCCGTGGCGCCGGCTCCAGCAGCGCATTGCGGGCGGGCTCGTGTGGTTCGTCCGCGAGGCCTACGAACCGTTCCTCGACGTCGCCCTCCGCTGGCGCTACGTCAGCGCCGCGGCCGGGCTGTCCACCCTGGTGCTCACCGGCGGCGTCGCCCTCGGCGGCTGGACCGGCTTCCAGTTCGCCCCCTCCATCGAGAACGAGTTCATGACCGCGTCGATCACGATGCCGCTGGGCACGCCGGCCGAGGCGACCTCGGACGCGGTCGCGACGTTCGAGGCGGGAGTCGCCCGGCTGCGCGACCGGCTGGAGGACGAGACCGGCGTGGACCACTTCCGGCACGTGGCGACGACGATCGGCGATCAACCGGTGCTGGCGAGCGGCGGGGGGCGCGTGGGACGGATAAGCGCCGACGTCGTGGCCGCCGGCAACATCGGCGAGGTGACCATCGAGCTCGCGCCCGCGGAGACCCGCTCCTACACCAGCGAGCAGCTCGGCATCCTGTGGCGGGAGGAGACAGGGCCGGTGCCCGAGGCGGTCGCCATCGACTTCCACACCTCGCTGCTCAGCGCCGGCGACGACGTCGACGTCGAGCTCTACGGGCCCGACCTCGACCGCCTGCGGGCCGCCGCCGACCGGCTCCGGGGCGGGCTGGCCACCTACGCCGGGGTCTTCGGGATCGCCGACACCGTCCGCGCCGGCAAGTCGGAGATGCGGCTCGACATCCGCCCCGCGGCGGAGGGGCTCGGGCTGAGGCTGGAGGACCTGGCGCGACAGGTGCGGCAGGCGTTCTACGGCGAGGAGGCCCAGCGCATCCTGCGGGGGCGGGACGACGTCCGGGTCATGGTGCGCTACCCGCGCGAGCAGCGGCGGTCGCTGGGCAACCTGGAGGACATGCGCATCCGCCTGCCCGACGGGGGGGAGGTGCCCTTCCGCCAGGTGGCCCTGGTCGAGTCCGGGCGCGGCTTCGCCTCGATCCGGCGCATCGACCGCAACCGCGCCGTGAACGTGACCGCGTCGGTCGACCCGCAGGTCGTCTCGACGTCGGCCCTCGTCGCCGACCTGCGCAGCCGCATCCTGCCCGAGGTGCTGGCCGAGTTCCCCGACGTGTTCTACGTGTTCAGGGGCACCCAGGAGGCGCAGGAGGAAGCGGTGGGCGACCTGCGGGCGGGGCTGCTGCTGGCGCTGATCATGATCTTCGGCCTGCTCGCGATACCCCTGCGGTCGTACGCGCAGCCCATCATCATCATGGGCGCCATCCCGTTCGGCCTCGTCGGCGCGCTGTGGGGCCACGTCGTGATGGGGCTCGACGTCACGTTCCTGTCGCTGCTCGGCTTCGTGGCGCTGACCGGCATCGTGGTCAACGACAGCCTGATCATGGTCGACTTCATCAACCGGGCGCGGAGCGTCCCGGCCGGGGCCGGTGGGCCGGACGGGCCTCCGCCGGCCGGCGGGCCGGCGGTCGCGGTCAGTCTCGAGGACGCCATCCGCCAGGCGGGGGGGCAGCGGTTCCGTCCCATCGTGCTCACGTCGCTGACCACGTTCGCGGGCCTGATCCCGATGCTGGCGGACCGCAGCATGCAGGCCGCGTTCTTCGTGCCGATGGCCGCCTCGCTCGCATTCGGCGTGCTGTTCGCCACCGTCATCACGCTGTTCCTGGTGCCCGTCGCCTACGCGATTCTCGACGATCTGCAGCACCTGCCGCGGTCGCTGTCGGGGGTCGTCCGCCGGCGGGGCTGAACGACGCGGGGCTTCACCACGGGCTCCGGCGCCCGGCGCGGGCGTTGGAAGCTGTCGGGCCCGCTCGTCCTGATGGAACGGCGATGGCGCCGGCGTCGCGCGGTTGCCGGGTGAACCGCGGCCGGCGCGCGCGGCCGTTGCGGTGGCCCTCGTCTGCGACCGGCCGCGCCGCCGCTCTCAGCGCTTCAGCTCGAGCCGCGCCACCGCGCGCCGGTGCACCTCGTCGGGCCCGTCCGCGAGGCGCAGGGTGCGGGCGTGCGCCCACGCCGCGGCGAGGCCGAAGTCGTCGCAGATGCCGGCCCCGCCGTGCACCTGGATGGCGCGGTCGATGACGTCGAGGGCCATGTTGGGGGCCACCACCTTGATCATCGCGATCTCGGCCCGCGCCGCCTTGTTGCCGACGGTGTCCATGCGGTGGGCGGCGTTCAGGGTCAGCAGGCGGGCCTGCTCGATCCGGATCCTCGACTCGGCGATGGCCTCCATCACCACCCCCTGGTCCGCGAGGGGCCGCCCGAACGCCACGCGGGTCTTCGCCCGCGCGCACATCTTCTCGAGCGACCGCTCGGCGAGCCCGATGAGCCGCATGCAGTGGTGGATGCGGCCCGGGCCCAGCCTTCCCTGGGCAATCTCGAACCCGCGGCCCTCGCCGAGCACGAGGTTGTCGGCGGGCACCCGGACGTCCTCGAAGGTGATCTCGAAGTGCCCGTGCGGCGCGTCGTCGTAGCCGAAGACGGTCAGCGGCCGGACGAGGGTGATGCCGGGGGCGTCGGCCGGGATCAGGATCATCGACTGCTGCCGGTGCTTCTCGGCCGACGGATCGGTCTTGCCCATCAGGATGAACAGCGCGCAGCGCGAGTCGCCGGCCCCCGACGCCCACCACTTGTGGGCGTTGACGACGTAGTGGCCGCCGTCACGCTCGATGCGGGCGCCGATGTTGGTGGCGTCCGACGACGCCACCTCGGGCTCGGTCATGGTGTAGGCGGACCGGATCGTCCCGTCGAGAAGGGGCTCGAGCCACCGCTTCTTCTGGGCCTCGGTGCCGTAGCGCACCAGGACCTCCATGTTGCCGGTGTCCGGGGCCGAGCAGTTGCACGCCTCGGGGGCGATGGGCGAGCGCCCGAGGATCTCGCACAGCGGGGCGTACTCCAGGTTCGTCAGCCCCGCCCCGAGGTCGCTCTCGGGGAGGAAGAGGTTCCACAGCCCCGCCTCGCGGGCCCGGGCCTTCAGCTCCCCCATGACGGGGGGAGACTGCCAGCGGTTGGCCGCGGTCGCGAGCTGCCCGGCGTACTCCGGCTCGGCGGGGTAGACGACATCGTCCATGAAATCGAGGACGCGGCGGCGTAGCTCTTTGGTTTTGGGTGAGTACGAGAAGTCCATGATCTACACTTGGGGAAGTTGGGGCGGCGTGCGCCCCCGTGACGGAACCGCGCCTTGGTGTGGCGGAACGGCGCTACGGTAGCGCTACAGTATAGTGCCGGCGGGCGGGGTGAACGCCCCGCCCGACCCCGCCCGGGGCCGAGACGGGCGGGCAGCCGGCTCGGCGAAGGCGCTCGGTGGCGCAGGCGCGCGCGGGTGGCTGAGGGACGACGCGGTATCGCCCGTGGGCTGCCGCGGGCTCCACGCCACGGGCGCCGAGACGATTCCGGTCCTGCGCGAGGGCGCCGATCGGGACGAGTTCGGTTCGGGGGTTTGCCGGACGGCGGGGTCGGATCGCATGTCCGGGGGAGAGGTGACTGATGCGAGTATCGAAGACGGCGGCCGGCGTGTGCACGGCGGCGCTCCTGCTGGGAACGGTGGCGGCCGGCGCCGAGGCCGCGGAAGGGGCCCCGACGTTTTCCGCCGACGTGGCGCCGATCCTCTATGAGAACTGCGTGGCCTGCCATCGGCCGAACCACCTCGCGCCGATGTCGCTGATCACCTACGACGACGTCCGCCCCTGGGCGCGGGCCGTCAAGTCGAAGGTCGTCTCCCGCGAGATGCCCCCGTGGGGCGCCGATTCCAGCGTGCGGGCCTACAAGAACGACGCGAGTTTGTCCGAGGACGAGATCGGCGTCATCGCGGCGTGGGTCGACGCGGGCGCGCCGCGCGGCAACGAGGCCGAGTTGCCCGAGGCGCCCGAGTTCGCCGAGGGCTGGTCCATCGGCGAGCCCGACCTCGTCTTCACGATGCTCGAGCCGTTCCGGGTGCCCGCCGACGGCACCGTGCCCTACTCGTACGTCACCGTGCCGACCAACCTGCAGGAGGACACCTGGATCTCGGCCCACGAGTTCCGCCCCGGAGACCGGCGGGTGATCCACCACGTCATCTCGCAGGTCCTCGAGGACGACGGCGTGCCGGCGACGGCCGAGGTCAGGCTGCAGCGCGACCGCTCGCGCACCCGCGCCCGCGGCGCCCGCGTCGGCGGCTACGTGCCGAACCGGCTGGGCACCGTCTACGAGGACGGGGTCGCCGTGAAGCTTCCGGCCGGCGCGGACATCGAGGCGCAGATGCACTACACCACGATCGGCGAGCCGGTCCTCGACCGGAGCAGTTGGGGCGTCGTGGTGGCGCCGCCGCCGGCCCCGGGCACCGACCGCCGGCGGGCGGGCGGGGGCGCTGTCAGCAACGGCAGCTTCCGCATCGAGCCCGGGAACCCCGCCTACGAGGTGCGGGCGACGCTGGAAATCGACGAGCCCGCGTACCTGTCGAACATGATGCCGCACATGCACGTGCGCGGGAAGTCCGCCAAGTACATCGTCCGCTACCCCGACGGCACCGAGGAAGTGGCGTTGTGGGTGCCGGACTACGACTTCAACTGGCAGCTCCGCTACCAGCTCGAGGAGCCCATCCTCATGCCTGCCGGCTCCGTCCTCGAGGCGGTGTTCACCTACGACAACTCGGCCAACAACCGGCACAACCCGGACCCCTCGGCCGAGGTGGGCTGGGGCGATCAGACCTGGGAAGAGATGATGCTGGGCTACTACGGCACCGTCGAGGTCGCGGCGGAGGAGACGACGGACCAGCCGTGAGGCAGGGCGGCACCCGATCCTCGGCGGCGTCCGGTTCACCGGTCTCCGCCGAGAATCGGCCGAGTTCCGGGCCCGTCAACCGATCGAGCGCGGCAGAGCACCGCGTTGGCGCCGCGCGTTCGCCCCTGGAGCCGGGCGGCGCTGCAACGGGTCGGGACTCGGCTCTTCGCCGGCTCGTGCGGTCGGTCCTCTCCGGAGGCTCGACTGGTGGACGGAACGCGACGACATGAGCGAAGCAGTCACCGCGACCGTGCGGCGCGACCGGGCCGAGCGCCGACGGGCGACGTACCAGGACGTGCTCGATGCCCCCCCCCATCGCGTCGCCGAAATCGTCGATGGCGTCCTGTACGTGAACCCGCGACCCGCGCTGCCGCATGCCTTGGCGACATCGGCGATTGAGCAGAGCATCGGCGCGGCTTTCCAGATTGGCCGCGGCGGCCCCGGCGGCTGGTGGATCATCTTCGAGCCCGAGCTGCACTTGGGCGACGACATCCTCGTGCCCGACCTTGCCGGTTGGCGGCGGGAGCGGATGGCCGTCTTTCCCGACGCACCGTACGCCACGCTGGCTCCCGACTGGGTGTGCGAAGTTCTCTCGCCTTCGACGCGTAAGCTCGACCTCCACGGCAAGCGCGCCGCCTATGGGCGCGAACAGGTGGGTCATCTGTGGCTTGTCGACCCTGCCGACCGCACCCTGGAGGCCTTCGAGCTGCGCGAGGGCCAATGGGTGCTGATCGCCACCGCGCAGGACGACGCTCCCGTCCGCATCCGCCCCTTCGACGCCGTCACCTTCAGCCTCGGCAATCTCTGGCCGCCGAAAGGCACCCCGGCCGAGTAGAACGAGTTCTGACCCGTTCTGCATGAAGCCGCTTCGGGATTCGTCACCCAACCGCTCTCGCCAGGAGCCGCTGTCTCTCCATCCAGCCGACGATCTTCCCGGTGACCGTCTCGTAGACTGCTTCGGCCGGCGGCGCGTTCTTGCCGCGCCTCTTGAACGAGTGGTCCGCGCCGTCCACGGTGACCAGCTCGGCTTCGGTGCAGGTGGCGAGGACCGGGCGCAGCTCGTCGGGGGTGCCGAAGACGTCGCGCTCGCCCTGCACGAAGAGCATGGGCGCGGCGACCGACGGCAGGTGCGCGGTGCGCGGCTTGTCGGGCCGGCCCGGGGGGTGGAGGGGGTAGCCGAGCAGCACGAGGCCGTCCACGCCGGCGTCGGCCCCATCCACGTCGGCCTCGCTGCCGTCCACGTCCTGCGCGGCCGCCACCTGCGTCGCGATGCGGCCGCCCATCGACTTGCCGCCGATGACCATGCGGCGCTCGCCGTCTCCGGCCCGGGCCCGCGCGGCGGCGATGACCGCGCGGTAGCAGCCTTCGAGGCGCGCCTTGGGGTCGGGGACGCGGCGGCCGCGCTCCATGTAGAGGAAGTTGAACGTGACGACGTCGATCCCGCGTGCGGAGAGCAGGCGGGCGAAGGCGGTCATGAACGGATGCGTCTGCGGGGCGCCGGCGCCGTGAGCCAGGATCATCGTCGTTCCGGCGAGCGGTGCCCCCGCGGCCGGGTACGCCATCGCGCTGACGGTGTCGCCCGAAGGGAGCGTCACGGTGAACGGCGTCGTCGCCTCTTCCTGGCCTCGATCCGACATGCATCACCTCCGCGAGTCCGGCCTGGACGGTCTGGTCCTTCCGGCTCCGCTCTCCGTCGGTTGCGGTACTCGAAGCGTCCGCACCGTTATGCGCCGCCGTCCGCAGCCGCGCTCGGATGGCCGGACGTCCCGTGGGCCCGGCCGTCGGCCCGCCAGATCGCGATCAAGGCGCCGACGACGGCGACGCCGAGCCAGCGCCCCGGTCCGTCCACGAAGACCACCGCGCCGTTGACGATCATGAAGAGGAACGCGCCGCGCACCGCCGGCGTCCAGACCCGCGAGCGCCGCGCGTAGCTGCCCGTCCGCATCCGCCACCAGAGCGCCTCGCCGGCCCAGAGGACGGTGAAGGCGTAGTTCACCCACAGCCCGCCGCCCCAGGCGAGGCCCAGCAGCGCCTCGGTGCGGGACGCCGTATAGGCGTAGGCGGCGGCGTGGCTCCAACCGTGGTGGGTCGCGAAGGCGGCGGCGACGTGGGCCAGGTAGGCGGCGGCGCCGAGCAGCCAGACGGGCCGGGCCCACGCTGCCGCGGGCCGGCGGGTGCGGCCGTACTCGCCCGCGACGTAGAGCAGCAGGGCGGTCCAGATGGTGAGGACGACGAGTGGCGACGGGCTCGGCGGCGGCATCGATCGGGCGGCGTTGGGGCGGCGCGGGTTCCGTGCCCGCACTTTACCATCGAGCGCACGCGGGGTCCCGCCCGTGGGCGGTCCTGCGGGCGCGGGCCCCGGCATCGTTCACGGCCGGGCGGTATTGCGTTACAGTCTCTCTTGTCGTGCGGCGCGAGCCTTCGTGTCCGGGCCGTTTCCAGGTGCCGAATCCGAACCCCGAATCGAGGACGACATGATGAGACCGACCAGCCTGACGATGGTGGCCGCCCTGGCGGCCTTGACGATGGCCTGCGGCGGCGCCCCCGAGGAGCCGCCCGAGGAAGTGGAAGTCGGGGAACCGGCCGGCGAGGGCCGCATTCTCCGCGTCGAACCGCGGCTCGACTCGCTGGTGCCCCCCGGCGCCACGATAGAGAAGCTGGCCGAGGGCTACGTGTTCACGGAGGGGCCGGTGTGGATCCGCGAAGAGTCGCGGCTGCTGTTCTCCGACGTGCGGGCCAACGCCATCCACCAGTGGACCGGGGCCGACGGGGCGAGCCCGTTCATCGACCCCGTGTTCGAGGGCGACCGCGAGGGCCTGCGGTCGATCTCGTCGAACGGGCTGACCCTCGACGCCGAGGGCCGGCTCGTCATCTGCGAGCACGGCAACCGCCGCATCTCGCGGCTCGAGGAGGACGGCACCCGCACGGTGATCGTCGACAGCTTCGAGGGCAGCCGGCTGAACAGCCCCAACGACGCCGTCTTCGGCTCCGACGGGTCGCTCTACTTCACCGACCCGTCGTACGGCCTCGAGGGCCTCGAGGAGTCGCCGCTCCGCGAGCTCGACTTCAACGGCATCTACCGCCTGAGCCCCGACGGCGAGCTCGAGCTGCTGGTCCAGGACCAGAGCCGCCCCAACGGCATCGCCCTCTCGCCCGACGAGGACGTCCTCTACGTCGCCAACTCCGACGAGAACCAGAAGGTCTGGATGGCCTACGACCTCGGCGAGGACGGCGCCACGAACGGGCGCGTCTTCTACGACGTCAACGACCAGACCGCGCCGGGGGCGGCCGACGGCCTGAAGGTCGATCTCGGCGGCAACCTCTTCGCCACCGGTCCCGGCGGCGTCTGGGTCATCGGCTGGGACGGCGTGCACCTGGGGACGATCCTGACCCCGGAGGTCGTGGCCAACGTGGCCTGGGGCGACGACGGGCAGACGCTGTACATGACCGCGAGCACCGGTGTCTACCGCATCCGGCTCGCCACCGGCGGGACCATCCCCGGCAGCAACCCGACGGTGGTCATGGAGACCAGCCAGGGCAACGTCACGATGGAGCTGTTCCAGGACCGCTCGCCCGTCTCGGTCCGCAACTTCCTGCAGTACGTCTACGCCGACTTCTACACCGACACCGTCTTCCACCGCGTGATCGACGACTTCATGATCCAGGGCGGCGGCTTCCGGGCCGACCTCTCGCGCAAGTTCACCCGCGAGCCCATCCGGAACGAGGCCGACAACGGCATCAGCAACACCCGCGGCACCGTCGCCATGGCCCGCACCGCCGCCGTCAACAGCGCCACGTCGCAGTTCTTCATCAACGTCAGCGACAACGCGAGGCGCGGCCTCGACTACCGCGGCGACTCGGACGCCGAGTTCGGCTACGCGGTCTTCGGCCGCGTGACCGAGGGCATGGACGTCGTCGACGCGATCGCCGGCGTGGACACCCGGCAGCAGGGCAGCCACCAGGACGCGCCGGTCACCCCGGTGGTCATCAACGACATCACCGTGCGGTAGGTAGGGGCGGCGGCCTGCGGGAACGTCCAGGCCGACGGCATGACGCCGGCCTTCCGGACCCGGAGATGGAGGCGGCGCGGCGCTCGAGCGGGAGCCCCGCACGGCGCTGCGTGCCGCCGAAGTGAGGCCATGCGCGAGTTCAATACGGCCGGACCCGTGGTGGCGGCGGATCACTATTTGATCCCGCCGCTGTCGCGGCTCGACCTCGACGAGCTGCTCGGACTCGTGCGCCGCAAGAAGTACTTCGTTCTGCACGCGCCGCGGCAGACGGGCAAGACCTCCGCGTTGCTGGCGTTGCGCGACCTCCTCAACGGGCGCGGGGAGTACCGTTGCGTGTATGCGACCGTCGAGAGCGGGCAGTCGGCGCGGGAGGACGTCGCGGAGGGTATGCGCGTCGTCTTGGCCGAGCTGGCGTTACAGGCGAGCCTGACCCTGGGCGACGGCTCGCTGGAGGACGTCTGGCCGGACGCGCTGGAGCGCGTCGGCCCACGCGGCGCGCTGCGTCACGCGCTGGTACGGTGGTGTCTGGCTGCTCCGAAGCCCCTGGTGCTGCTGATCGACGAGATCGACTCCCTCATCGGAGACACCCTGCTGTCGGTGCTGCGCCAATTGCGTGCGGGCTATGCGGAGCGCCCCGAGCGCTTCCCGCACTGCGTGATCTTGTGCGGGGTGGTCGACGTGCGCGATTACCGCATCCGTTCGAGCGCCGAGAATGCGCTGGTGCTCGGCGGCAGCGCCTTCAACATCAAGTCAGAGTCGCTGCGGCTCGGCGACTTCACGGAGACGGAGGTGCGCGCCCTGCTCGCGCAGCACACCGGGGAGACCGGGCAGGCGTTCACGGAGGCGGCGCTGCAGACGGTCTGGACGCGCACCGCCGGCCAGCCGTGGCTGGTGAACGCGCTGTGTTACGACGCCTGCTTCAGAAACAAGGCCGGCCGCGACCGCACGCTTCCGATCACGCAGGACAACGTCCTGGAAGCGCAGGAGCGCCTGATTTTGCGCCGGGAAACGCACATCGACCAGTTGGCGTGCAAGCTCCGCGAGGAACGGGTGCGGCGCGTCGTCGAGCCGATTCTGACCGGGGCCGAGGAGCACGTCTGGTCGGACGAGGACGTCGGCTATGTCCGCGACCTGGGTCTGGTCGCCCTGGACGAGGACGGCACCCCGCGCTTCGCCAATCCGATCTACGGCGAAGTGGCGCCGCGTCACCTGACCCACGCGGTGCAGATCGGTCTGCCGCAGAAGACGGCGTGGTACGTGGACGAGTCCGGCGGCCTGGACGTGGACGGCTTGATCGGGGCGTTCCAGACGTTCTTCCGGGAGCACTCCGAGCACTGGGTGCAGCGTTTCGACAAGTACCACGAGGCCGGCCCGCAGTTGCTGCTGCAAGCGCACCTTCAACGGATCGTGAACGGCGGCGGACGCCTCGACCGGGAGGCCGCGCTGGGCAGCCGGCGGACCGATCTGCTGATCCGCTGGCCGCAGGGGGGCCGCGAGCGCCGGTTCGTAGTCGAGTGCAAGCTGCTGCACCGCGACCTCGAATCCACGATCCGGCGCGGCCTGGAGCAGACGCGCGGCTACATGGATCGTTGCGCGGCGGAGTCGGGGCACCTGATCGTCTTCGACCGCTCCCGCGAGCGCACGTGGGAGGAGAAGATCTTCCGCCGCCCCCCGCCCCCGGGGGGACCGCCCATCACCGTCTGGGGCATGTGATCCGCGGTCCGGAATCCAGGCACGGACACTCCGCGTCGCATGTTGGTCACGGACCGGGCGCATACGCGGGCGCGTTCCCCGTGACCGGTCGCCAATCCAATGGGCGCGATGCCGCATTGCGACGAACGACTCTTGCCGACTCGGTGAGCGCCGTCCGGCGCGCGGACTACCGCGGGAGCCCCGCGGCCGGCCGTGCGTCGATGAGCCCGAGGAGGCGGGTCGAGCGCTCGGCGAACATCTCGTGCTCCCTCGCGATCTCGGCGTAACGGCGCGCTAGGCGGAGGACGCCGTCGTTGTAGTACCCGAGGGCGGCGTTGTAGAAGGACGAGGCGGCCTGCCGGCGGACGACGGCGAGCTCGTCGGTGCGCCGCGCGACGAGCCGGGCGCGCCGGTCCTCGGCGAGGTCGGGGTTCTGCTCGATCTCGCTCAGGTCGGCGGCGAGCCCGGCGGCGTTCGCCCGGAAGCAGAGGGCGGCGCGGCTGAAGGCGGAAGCCGTTTCGATCCAGCGGGCCTCCTCGATGTGCACGCGGCCGAGGTGGAACGCGGCGTAGCAGTATTGCGGGTTGATGTCGAGGGCGGTCTCGAGGTCGGTTCGGGCGTCGTCGAGCCGGCGCTGCACGAGCGCGATCTGCCCCGAGAGCGCGTACGACTGGGCCTCGGGTCGATGGCCGATGGAGGTGGCCGCGTCGTCGCGGGCCCCCTCGACGTCGCCGAGGTTGAAGCGGTTGTACGCCCGCCAGAAGTGGGCCTCGGCCAGGTACCAGCGGCCCATCTCGATCAGCCGGTCGAGCAGAGGCACCGCCTCGGCGTAGCGGTCGAGGTAGCTGAGCGACTGCGCCCGGCCGAGGAGGGCGTCGCGCTGCTCGGGGACGAGGGCGAGGGCGGCGTCGTAGAACGGCAGGCTCGCCTCGTAGTCCTCGACGGTGCGGGCCACCTCGCCCAGGGCCATGGCCGGCGCCGGCCATTCCGGCCATTCCTCGCGGGCCCGGGCGTAGTGGAACTCCGCCAGGGCCACGTCCCCCTGTTGCGGTCCACGCCCCTGCTCGAGCGCGTGCCGGCCGAGGAAGAGCTCCATCTCCGTGAAGCGCGGCTCGATGGTCTGGATCGAGGCCAGGGCCACCTGCTCGTCGGCGCAGAGGGCCTGCCGGTAGCGGACGTAGACGGCGTCGTCGTGGACGGCGAGGACCTCCGCCAGCTCGGGCGGCTGCTCGGCGAGCCACTCTCTCGTGCAGTTCAGGCTGAGATACAGGTAGGCGGCGAGGGGGTCGGTCGGGACCAGCGGCCGCAGCACCTGGTTCCAGGCGTCGCGGTCCCGGTCGGCGATGGCTCGGGCGTAGACGTTCTCTTCGGACAGGTCCTTGGGAATCCCGACGTCCTGCCAGGGGGTGGTCGCCGCGATCTGGAGGAAGGTCTCCCATTCGGGGCCGACGGACGCCGTCTCCGTGCTCCCCGCGGCTTCGCCGAGCCCGCTTTCCGCGCTTTCATCGGCGCCGGGAACCGTCTCCGGGGAGTCGGCGGCTGCCGGGGGCTGCGGGGCTTCCCCCGCCTCCCGCCCCGCCGGGCCTTCCTCGGCCTCCGCCGCTTCCCGGGCCTCCGCCATCTCCTCGGCTGCCGCGACCTCCAGGCCCGCCAGCGCCACCGTCCACTCGAACGTGCCGCCGCCGGGCAGGCCCATCTCGCGTTCGCGCATCCCGATCAGCAGGGTGGTCCGCAGCAGACCGTCGTTCACCGTCTCGGGCACGAAGCCCTGCCGGCCCACCTCGTCGTACAGGTCCCGCGCCTCGATCAGGCACCGGTAGCAGCCGCGCAGGGTCAGGTCCTGCGCCCGAGCAAGCTGTTCCCGGACCGCGTCCATCGGGTCGGGCACGACCGGCGGCGGCGCGGCCGAGCAGGACCAGACCAGGATCGGGAGCGCGAGCGGGAACGTCATTCGGCGGACGTGTCTCATGGCGGTCGCCCCGGAGTCTGCGCCGTGGTCGGCGTGGACTCCTCCGGGATTCGGATCGGGCCGGTATCGGCGCCTCGAGCGGCGTCGTTCGGGCCGGATCGGTTGCTCCACCCGGGGATGACTGGCGTCGGCCGGATGAACCCGCGCCTGTTCCTTGGACACCGTCTCCATCCGATTGGCCGCTCGCTCCGACCGTCTCCGCTGCGAAGAGTTCCCCCGCTTCATGCTTCAGGGGTGTCCGCCGCAGGCGGGCGTGGGCAACTCGACAGGCAACCGCCTGCGGCCGGATCTCGACTCGTCGGGCGAAGACCGCGCCCGCTCAGAGCGTCTCCGCCAGATAGGGAATCGTCTGCGGGCCCTCCGGGAGGACGCAGACGCGGGCGCCGGGCCCCGACCGGGCAAGGGCGTCGCGGGTGGCGGCGCCGACGTCGTCGATGGGGGTGAGGTGGGCGGCGCGCACCTGCTCGTCGGAGAGCCCGTCGGTCTTGAGCAGCACGTCGGCGCGCTGCTGAATCTGGGCCTGCACCTGCACCTCCCACTGGTCGTGGCGGTTGTGGCCGGGGGCGTTGATCATGGCCAGCAGGGCGTCGGGGCCGTCGCGCCGGGTGAGGATGTCCAGGTACTCGCCGTGGTCGGGATAGCCGTCGGCGCAGGCCGAGGCGCACACGATGGTGCCGTCCGGCTTCACCACCTGGGCCGCCGCCGACATGCCCTTCACCGTCTGGTAGAGGTTCTGGTCGAGCGGGTAGCCGCTGTTGGTGGTGACGACGACGTCGAAGGGCCGGTCGAACGCCTGCATCGCGTTCCGCCTGACCACCTCGCGCACCGCCCGGTGCACCGCGAACAGCTCGCCGGCCGCGACGTGAGTGATCCGCCGGTCGCGGTTGATGGCGACGTCGACGCTGAAGTCCACCCCCGAGCGGGCGGCGATGGCCCGGACGCCGTCGTGGATGGGGTTGCCCTCGACGACGCCCCAGCGCGCCCGCGGGCTGCCGATCATCTCCGCGTCGTGCAGCCGCATGATTGTCTCGAAGCCGGCCAGCCCCGGCGCGACCATCTTCGGGCCGCCGCTGAAGCCCGCGAAGAAGTGCGGCTCGACGAATCCGGTGGTGATGCGGACGTCCGCCTCCACCCAGGTCCGGTTCAGCCAGACGGGGACGCCGCCGTCGACCTCGCCGAGGGACACGAGCTCGGCGTCGTCGAAGGCGTCGTGGACGACGATGCGGTTGCGGTCGACGATGTCCGCGCCGAGCATCTCCACCAGCTCGTCCCGGGTCGTCGCGCGGTGGGTGCCGCTCGCGATCATGATCGCGATGCGGTCGACGGGCACGTGCGACAGGGCCTCGAGCACCACCGGCAGCACCGTCGCGCTCGGCATCGGCCGGGTGACGTCGCAGACCGAGATGGCCACGGTCTGGTCGGCGCGGACCCGCTCCCGTAGCGGGGCGCCGCCGATCGGCTGCGCGAGCGCCTGCCGGACCGCCCCGGCCTGGTCCGGCAGCCCGTCGACGTAGGTGGGCTCGATGACCGTCGTGCGGCCGTCGGGAAACTCGACCGGCAGCCCGGTGCGGCCGTACGCGAGATTGACGATCATGACTGCAGAGTCTCCGGCGCCGGACCGTAAAATCGCCGTGCCCGGCCGCCGCTCGGCGTGTGCGTCCGGTCCGAAAGGACGTCGGCGGCCGTCGACGCGCAAGCGATGGCGGGCCCATCGAGCATCGGGCTGTCAAGCGTAGCACGAGGGGTGACCGATTACCGGATTGCCGGGCCGTCTGGTGCCGGAGGGGCGCCTGGGCGTCGGCGGATGTACGATCACTCGGATCCGTGTGAACGCCGTGGGCGAGCATGGAGCGATGCGGCGTTCCGGAGGCCGGTCGCTCGCCGCGGCGCAGGTTCCTGGCCCCCCGGGAACGCATCGGCCGGGAGGTATCGGTGACATGAGCGGTTCGCCAGCCGGGATCGCGTCGTATTCGGATGCGGAGCTAGCGGCCATGATGGCCGACCTCGGGTCCGACCTCGTGGAGCGGAAGGAATCGTTGCGCGGCGACGCGCCCGTGAAGATCCGCCAGGCGGTGTGCGCGTTCGCCAACGACCTGCCGGACCATCGGCGGCCGGGCGTCGTCTTCGTGGGCGCGCGCGACGACGGTCGGCCGGCCGAGGCCGACGTCACCGACGACCTCCTGCGGCAACTAGCCGACATCAAGGCCGACGGGAACATCGTGCCCCCGCCCACCATGACGGTCGAGCCCCGGACGCTCGAGGGCGGCCGTGTGGCGATCGTCACGATATGGCCCTCCGACTCGCCGCCGGTCCGCTACAGAGGGCGGATCTGGATTCGCGTCGGTCCGCGGCGCGCCCTCGCCAGCGCGCAGGACGAACGGATTCTGAACGAGAAACGGCGGCATCGAGACCCGCACTTCGACGCCTGGCGCGCGCCCGGTGCGCGCCTTGCCGACCTCAGTCTGCGGCGATTCGAGGAGGACTATCTCCCCGCCGCCGTCGACGCGGAGACGCTGGCCGGTAACGATCGGAGCACGGAGGAGCGCCTCGCCGCCGCCAAGATGATCGTGTCGGTCGACGACCCGATCCCCACCGTCGGCGGCATCCTCGTTCTCGGCAAACGCCCGCAGGACTTTCTGCCCGGCGCGTACGCGCAGTTCCTCCGGATCGCCGGCGCCGAGTTCGGTGACAGCGTCACGGACGCCGAGGTCTGTCGGGGCGCGTTGGCCGACGTCGTGCGCCGGCTGGATGACAAGCTCATTGCACACAATCGCACGTCCGTCGACTTCCTGTCCGGTCCCGTCGAGGTCCGGAACTCGACCTACCCCCTGGACGCCGTGCAGCAGCTCGTGCGCAACGCCGTCATGCACCGGACCTACGAAGGCACGAACGCTTCCACCCACGTGTACTGGTTCGACGATCGCATCGAGATCGGCAGCCCGGGCGGCCCGTACGGCGCCGTCAACGCCGCCAACTTCGGACAGCCCGGGGTCGTCGACTACCGGAACCCGATTCTCGCGGAGGCGATGCGCGTGCTCGGCCTGGTGCAACGGTACGGGTTCGGTATCCCGGCGGCACGCCGGCTCCTGCGCGCCGCCGGCCATCCCGAACCGGAGTTCCGCGTCGATTCGAGCTGGGTGCACTGCACGGTGCGGGCGCAGGCATGACCGAGGAGCGGGCGAGGCATAACGGCGGACGAGCCGCCGGAGACGCGACGGCGCAGACTCGGTCCGCGTGGCCGTTCTCTCGGCGGCGGAGCATGCCCTGACGTTTCCCGGTGGGCCGCCTGCGTCGGGCGCTTCGCCCAACTACATCTTAGCCGTCCGACGCCGACGTTGCGCTTTCGCCCTGCGCAGGCGGTCGGGTCAGCACGCGCTCGAGCTGCGGCGCTGCCTCCTTCGCCCGATCCTCGATCTCGTCCTCGGAGAGCGTGCTAAGGGGGTGGGTGATGACGACCGGCTCGAGGTCGTCGGCGCCGAGGGCGGCGCGCTGCACCTCGGCCTCCTCGACGAACGCGGCGGTCACGATGACCGCGGTGGGGACGCCGCGCTGCTCCAGCCGGGCCGTGTCGTGCACACTGCACGACGTGCAGGACCCTCAATCGCCTATCGCGGTGACGACGACGTCGTTCTCGGCCGCGATGCGGTCGAGCAGAACGTCGGTGGCCTCGCGCGAGAAGCTGTCCTTGACGTAGCGGTTGACCGCGGCCGGCTCGAAGTCGTCGAGGGCGGCGGTGGTGTGCCGCAACAGCCGCGACGCGTTCCACTTCGAGTTGTCCAGCAAGCCGAGCCGCAGCCCACGGAGGGTCTCGGGCCGCGGGGCGAGCCGGATCTCGGTGGCGGTGACGGCGCCGCGCGGGTCGAACACGATCTGTCCGGAGGGCAGCGTCTGTCGAATGGTCATGGTTCGGTCTCCACGGCGCTTGCGTTCCCGTTCGTCACGACTGGCCGCCCGGGCAACTCGCGGGCCGCAGGCGTTCTCCTGTCCTGCCGACGCTTTGCCGCCTGCCGTCGCCCTCGCCGGTTCCCGTGCGGCACGGGACCTCACCCTGCGCGCCTACAGCTCGCACGTTCCGTCCACGCACGGCGCGCGGCCGCCCGGCGCGCGGCCGTCGAGGGCGCGCAGGACCGGCGACGTCATGTGCCCCCAGCCCGGCAGGAAGGCCGAGAAGCGGCCGGCGTCGCCGCCGGCGACGAAGAGATGGATGTCGTCCGCGGTCGGCACGATGGGGATGCGGGCGCCGGGCCGGCGGCGGTACCAGCGCGGCAGGTTGCGGTTGTAGATGCGGCCGTAGCGGCCGCCGAAGCTGATGTCGTCGTAGGTGTTCCCGGTGTGCGACCAGAGATAGCGCCGCACGTCGCTGCGCGTCCAGCCGCGGGCGGCGATGGTCGCGGCGTGCTCGGGGCCGATGACGACGGCGCACGAGCCGCTGCTGACGGCGTTGTTGTGGGCGATGGTGCTCATGGCCGAGACGATGCTGTCGAGCACCCCCTCGGGGTCGTGGGCCACGTGGTTGGTCACGCTGTGGGGGCTCTCGGCCGCGATGCAGAAGACGGTGCTGTCCCCGGGGCGGTAGCCCTGC
This sequence comes from Vicinamibacteria bacterium, assembly GCA_022821235.1. Classification (GTDB taxonomy): domain Bacteria; phylum Acidobacteriota; class Vicinamibacteria; order Vicinamibacterales; family UBA8438; genus JAJEEA01. Next base: position 9,332 of record JAJEEA010000037.1, on the reverse strand, counting down.
TCGACGTGGTACGGCGCCCACGGGCTCGCCTCCTCGTTCTCGGCGATGCAGAACGTGTACTTGCCGGGGTGGCCGAGGGTGCTCTTGTCGAGGTCGCCGGGCTGCGCGCCGCCGACGTTGAGCAGCACGAGCCGGACGGCGCGGCCGATCGTGGCGTTGGCCCGGTTGCCCGAGCCGAAGACGTTGGCGCCGGCGTTCATGCCGATCTCGGTGCGGACGGGGCCGTTGACGACGAGCAGGGGGGCCGCCATGTGGGTCGTCGCCTGCACGCCGTGGAGATTGAAGTGCGAGCTGCACAGGGCGAGCATCGCCGACCTGACCAGCGGCGCATACGCGGGCCGGCAGCCCGCGAGCACGAGGTTGACGGCGAGGACCTCGCGGGTGAGGTTGCCCCACCGCGGCGGGACCCGGGTTTCGACCCGCTCCGGCTCTCCGCCGAGGGCGGCGACCATCGCCCCGACGGATTCCGGAGTCGGCGGGACGACGGGGAGGCCGTCCGTCCAGCCCTGCCGGAAGTACCACTCGACGAGGTCGACGGCCTCGGCTGGCTGGGGCGATGCGGAGTGCGCGGTGCTCATGTCGTCATGTCCGAGGCAGGGCGCTGTTCGGCCCGCCCGCAGCTCCTCTCGACGCTGTGCGGCGCCCGTCAATCAGGGGGTCCGCCGTCAGGCTCCGGCCGCCGTGCGGGCGCGCGTATCGCGTCCGGACCGCCCGCCGCCGTTCACAGCCGCAGCCGGACCAGCGTCCGGACCGCGACGATGAGGTCGCGCCAGTCGATCTTCTTCCCGCTCACGTACGAGCGTCCCGAATAGCTTATCGGCACCTCGACGATCTCGATCCCCTGCCGCAGCACCCGCGCCGTCAGCTCCGGCTCGACGTCGAAGCGGTCGGCGGCCAGGGGCAGCTTGGCGATGACGTCGCGCGCGAACAGCTTGTAGCACGTCTCCATGTCCGTCAGCGACGCGCCGTAGAGCAGGTTGGTGAGCCGGGTCAGGAACACGTTGCCCATCCGCTGGGTGAAGAACATGGGCGGCCGCGCGCCCAGGAACCGCGAGCCGTAGACGACCCGGGCCCGCCCCTCGACGAGGGGGGCGAGCAGGCGCGGGTAGTCCCGCGGGTCGTACTCGAGGTCGCCGTCCTGGATGATGACGTAGTCGCCGGTGACCTTCGCGAGCCCGGTGCGGATGGCCGCCCCCTTGCCCCGGTTGCCGGCGTGGTGCTCGACGGCGACCCAGTCGGGCTGGTCGTCGACCCAGGCGTCGAGCCACTCCCGGGTGCCGTCGGTCGAGCCGTCGTCGACCACCACGATCTGCCGGTCGAGGTCGAGCTCGAGCGCGAGCACCCTCGACAGCACCTCGGCGATGGTGGCCGCCTCGTTGTAGACGGGTACGATGATCGACAGTCGCAAGGGGATCCGCCGCTGGCCAATCAGGGGAATTCGGTGACGTCCCTCCGCATGCACCGGCGAAGATCGTCCTCTGTCTCGATGACGTAGCTCGTGCGGTGGAGCTCAGGGTGCTTGTCGCAGTCCGCGTAGCCTTCGGGCTCACCCTTGTGCTTCCCGGTCTTCTTGACCACCCAGGAGGCCTCCGGTCGCGGGTCGCCCAGGTACTGGCCCGACGATCGCTTCGGTACCCCGAGAACACCGGCGAACGCCTCGTACGTGCATCGCACGCGGGCTCGATTCAGGTAGTCGAGAATCAGGTCTGGAGAACAGTTCATTCTCGGAACACCGGACGCCGCGGATCCGCCGGCACAGCCTTCTACTCGTCGAGGCCGAAGGTGTACAGCGTGTTACCGATGGTCATCGTCACGAACTGCCGGCCGCCGACCGCGTAGCTCATCGGCGAGGCGTTGACCCGGCCCCCGAGGGAGATCTGCCACAGGGGGGCGCCGCTCTCCGCGTCGAGGGCGTAGAAGTAGCCGTCGACGCTGGCGCTGAACACGAGGTCGCCGGCCGTGGCCAGCACCCCCGCGCGGCTCCGCGGCGTCATCGGGAACTCCCAGCGGACGTCGCCGGTGGCCGGGTCGATGGCGCGGATGGCGCTGTGGTAGTGGTCGATGGGCAGCGGGGTCTCGGTGCCCCCGCCCAGATAGGTGTCGCCCTCGACGTACTCCTCGTCGCGGATGAAGAACAGCGCCTCGCCGTCGAACGCGTTGACGTAGAGCAGGCCGGTGCGCGGGCTGTAGGCGGGCGACCACCAGTTGGTGGCGCCGCCCGCGATGGGGGCGACGAGGGTGCCGGTGCGGCTGGGCGACGTGTTCGGCCGCCGGATGGGCCGGCCGTTCGAGTCGAGCCCCTCCGCCCAGGTCTGGTGGGCGAACGCCTCGCCGAGCAGGAACTCGCCGGTCGCCCGGTCGAGGGTGTAGTAGAACCCGTTGCGGTTGGCCCACAGCATCGCCTGCCGCGGCTCGCCGGCGAGCTCGATGTCGGCGAGGACGGGAATCTGAATCGCGTCCCAGTCGTGGATGTCGTGCGGCGTGAACTGGAAGTACCACGACATCTCCCCGGTGTCGCCGTCGAGGGCGAGGACCGAGTCGGAGTAGAGGTTGTCGCCGGGCCGGACCTCGCCGTTCCAGTCGGGGCCGGGGTTGCCGGTGCCCCAGTAGACGAGGTTCAGCTCGGGGTCGTACGACCCGGTGATCCACGTCGGCGACCCCCCGGTGCGCCACGAGTCGCCGGCCCACGTGAGGTTGTCGGGGTGGTCGGGCCCGGGAATGGTGTAGGTGCGCCACTCGAGCTCGCCGGTGCGGGCGTCGTAGGCGTCGAGGAAGCCGCGGATGCCGAACTCGCCCCCGGCGATGCCCGTCACCACCCGGTCCTTGACGACGAGGGGGGCGGCGGTCTTGCTGTAGCCGCCGCGGTGGTCGGCGACCTCGCGGTTCCACACGAGGCTGCCGGTCCGGGCGTCGATGGCCACGAGATGGGCGTCGAGGGTGCTCATGAAGAGCAGCTCGTCGAGAATCGCGACCCCCCGGTTGTTGCGGCCGCAGCAGATGCGCAGATCGTCGGGCAGGGGGTGGTCGTAGCGCCAGAACGGGCGGCCGGTGGCGGCGTCCACCGCGACGACGTTGCTCGGCGACTCGGTGATGAACATCACCCCGTCGACGACGAGCGGCGTGGTCTCGGCGCGGTCGAGCCGGGGGATGTGGTGGGCCCACTTCAACTCGAGGTCGGCGACGTTGCTCCGGTCGATATGGTCGAGGCGGCTGAACCTCTGGCTGTCGAGGGTGCCGTTGTACATCAGCCAGTTGTGGGGCTCGTCGGCCGCGTCGACCAGCCGCTCCCAGGTCACCGGGGTGAACATGGGGGCGCCCTCGGCCGGAGACTGGGCCTGGAGCGGCGCTGCCGCCGTGGTTGCCAGGGCGGCAGCCGCGGCGAGGGTTGTCCTCAGGCGCGCGGGCGAGTTGCGGGGCAGGGTCATCGATCCCTCCGCAGGGAATAGAGATACGCCACGATGTCGGTCCGTTCCTGCACGGTCAGCGTAGCCGCGTAGCCGGGCATGGTGGAGGCCCGGGTCCGCTCGTACGACCAGTCGCCGTACTTGGAGAACGCCCGAAGGTTCTCGTCCGCGTCCATGATGCGGTAGGTGAAGGTGTCCTCGCTCATACGGAGGCCCTCGACCGTCTCGCCGCCGGGGCCGGTCGCGGTGATCGTCCACCAACGGGGCAGTACCTCGGCGTCGGGGTCGACGAGGTCGCTCGCGAGCTCGGCGGGGGTGCGCCGGTCGCCCACGAACGAGAGGTCCGGCCCGAGGCGGCCGCCGTCGCCGTTCACCATGTGGCAGCGCGCGCAGTCGCTCTCGCCGGCGAAGAGCGCCCGACCGGCCGCGGCCGACCCGCCGGTATCGACGCCGGCGGGGGCGAGGGAGCGCAGGAAGGTGACGATCTGCCACACCGACTGCTCCGTCGCGTCGGCGCCGAGCCCGATCATCGCGGTGCCGTCGATGCCGTCGCGGATGACCCGGAACAGCCCCGGGTCGCCGTCGGCGCGCTGGAACTGCCCGGTCGACAGGTCCGGTCCGCCCACCTCCGGGTTCCCGGTGGCGTTGATGCCGTGACACGTCGAGCACTGGGCCTGGTAGCTCTGCCGGCCCATCCGCACGTCGATCCGGCTCGTGAAGGGGTTCTCCGACTCCTGCGCCTGCGCGGCCGCGTGCCACGGGACGGCGGCGACGGCCATCAGCACCGCGATGCCGCTCAAGTGCGCTATGGTCGTTCTGCGCATGTGATGATCCTCCGGGAGCCCGCGACCGACGCCCCGCGGCGTTCGCGCCGGAGCTGCGTCGTGCGCGGAAGTCGGGCGGCTCTTCGATTGCCCGTACCCGAACTGCCATGAGTGGGACACCGCCGACCCCGACTTCATGGAATGCGGCCGGCTCGTGCCGCACCGGAGCGCGGTCCCGGGCGGTCGGTGCGTCCGGCGCCCTCGACCAGGGCGGTGTTCCCGGCAAGGGCTCCCATCGCCGCGCAACGCTTCGCCGGGGCCGGCGCAACCCGGCGCTTCATCTCGGACTCCGATACCGTCGCCGCCGCACGTGGCGTTGCCGACGATCCGCGACCCGCGTCACTCCGCTTCCGGCAAGGCCAGCGCGATGAGCTCGCTCGCCATGTCGTCCCAGCCGACGGCGACGATGATGAACTGGCGACCGTCGATCATATAGGTCATGGGGGCGCCGGTGGTGCCGCCCGGCAGCTCCATCTCCCACACCACCTCGCCGGTGGCCTTGTCGTAGGCGCGGAACATCTTGCCCCCCGGCCCGTTGTACCACTGGGGCAGGGCCGAGACCCCGGTGTTGCCGCCCTCGCCCAGGAACACCAGCGACTTCGTCACGAGCACCGAGGCGCGTCCCCCCTGGCCCAGCCGCGGCAGGTCGAGGTCGCGCAGGGAGGGGTGGTCGCGCGGGCCCTCGCCGTTGGCGACCTGCCAGGCGATGTCGCCGGCGTGCATGTCGATGGCGGTCAGCCGGCCGTAGGGCGGCTTGAACATCGACAGGCCCTGCGGCCCCAGCAGCGGCGTGTACCGCTCCCGCACCAGCCGCACGTCGGCCCGGGGGTGCTCGGACGGCACGAGGGCGACGACGTTCTGGCTGTAGGCGGACGGCACGTAGAGCATGCCGGTCTCCGGGTCCACCCCGGCCCCGCTCCAGCTCGCGCCGCCGGCGGTGCCGGGGCTGAAGATGGTGCCCTTCTTGCCGCCGGGCCGGGGGTCGAGCAGGATCGGCGCCGTGAACATGGGCCCCCACACGTACTGGTCCAGCAGCTCGATGGCCTCGGCCCGCAGCTCGGGCGTGAAGTCGATCAGGTCGTCCACCGTCACGCCCTGCAGCTCGAACGGCGGCGGCTTCGTGGGGAACGGCTGGGTCGGGGCCAGCCGCTCGCCAGGCACGTCCGAGCCGGGGACCGGCCGCTCCTCGATGGGCCACACCGGCTCGCCCGTGACCCGGTCGAAGACGTAGGTGAACGCCTGCTTGCTGGGCTGGGCGACCGCCTTGATCTCGCGCCCGTCGACGGTGATGTCCATCAGCACCGCCGACGACGCGAAGTCGTAGTCCCACACCCCGTGGTGGATGGCCTGGAAGTGCCACAGCCGCTCGCCGGTGCGGGAGTCGACGGCGACGAGGCTCTCCGCGAACAGGTTGTCGCCGGGTCGGTGGCCGCCGTAGTAGTCGTTGGTGGGCGTCGACAGCGGCAGGTAGACGATGCCCAGCTCCTCGTCGCCGGTGGGGTGGGCCCACATGTTGGTGTTGCCGCTGTACTCCCACGACGCGCGGTCGTCGACGGGGTCGGCCCCCCACGTCTCCACCCCGAACTCGTTCTCGAGCGGAATCGTGTGGAACGTCCACACGTGCTCGCCCGTCCGCACGTCGTAGCCGCGGACGTCGCCGCGCGGCGACTCCTTGTTGGCGGTGCGCTGGGCGGTGGTGATGTCCTCGACGAACGAGCCGATGACGATGACGTCATTGACGACGATGGGGGCCGAGTTCCAGTAGAAGTCGGGGAAGGGGCGCAGCAGCCCCTCGCGCAGGTCGATCTCGCCGGCCTCGCCGAACCCGGGGTCGCGGCGGCCGGTGCGGGCGTCGAGCGACACCAGCCTCGGGCCGAGGGTCGCGAGCACGCGGCGCTCCTCGCCGTCGGTCCAGTACGCGACGCCGCGCGTCTGCCGCACCCGCACGCCGTCGCTCGGCCCGGTGTTCCAGACCACCTCGCCGGTGGTCGGTTCGAGGGCCGCGACGGTGCCGAGGCCGGTGCTGAAGTAGAGCAGGCCGCCCGCCATCAGGGGCGTGGTCTGCGAGCCGACGGGCCCCCGGGTGGTCTCGCCGTTCCGGATCGCGTCGGGAATCACCGGCTGCCGCCACGCTATCTCGAGATCCGCCACCGTCTCGGCGTCGATCTGGTCCAGGGGCAGGTACTTGGTGCCGGCCCGGTCGGCCGCGTAGGCCGGCCACTCGACCGTCTGGCCCGCCGCGGGGAGGGCCGCCGTGCTCAGGGCCACCGTTCCGGCCAGGACCATCGCCCCGGCCCGCACGCCAAGATTCGTCCGCTCCGGCATCGTTTCCCTCCTGGAATCGGCGCCAGTCTACCGCACTTGGCGGCGCCGACCGCGCGCGTGGCGGCGCGCGTAGCTGCCGGGCGGTGACCAGCGCGGTGGGGCAGGGTGGTTTCGGCATCTCCGATTCAAAATATCATGATAATTTGAAGCAGATGTTCGAAAGACGCCTCGACCTTCCCGCTCGCGGCCAGGAGACCTTCTTCCTGTGGGGGCCCCGCCAGACCGGCAAGAGCACCCTCCTGAGACGGCGATATCCGGACGGACGCTGGATCGATCTGCTGAAGGCCGACGAGTTCAGGCGTTACGCCGTCAATCCCGAGGTCCTCCGCGAGGAGATCGATGCCGGCAGGCCGGAGCCCGAGCGTCAGATCGTGATCGACGAGGTTCAGAAGGCACCGGCCCTGCTCGATGAAGTGCATTGGCTCATCGAGAACCGGGGGCTTCACTTCGCGTTGTGCGGGTCGAGCGCGCGGAAGGTGAAGCGCGGCGGCGCCAACCTGCTGGGCGGTCGGGCGGTGCGGTACCGGTTGTACGGGCTGACGGCGGCGGAGATCGGAAGCGGGTTCGACCTGACCCGCCTGCTCAACCACGGCTACCTGCCCAGGATGTACGAGGCGCGCCGGCCGGGCCGGCTGCTCGACGCCTACGTCGCCGACTATCTCCGGGAGGAAGTGGCGGCCGAAGGGCTGGTGCGCAGCCTCCCGGCGTTCTCGGGATTCCTGGACGCGGCGGCGCTGGGGGACGGGGGGGTGGTCAACTGCTCCAACCTCGCCCGCGAATGCGGCGTGTCGAGCCGCACCGTGAGGGGGTACTTCGGCATCCTGGAGGACACGCTGCTGGGACGGTGGCTGCCGGCCTGGCGGAAGCGCTCGCGGCGCCGGACGATCGGCGCGCCGAAGTTCTATTTCGCGGACGTCGGCGTGGTCAACCGCCTCGCGCGCCGGGGCGAGCTGTCACCCGGCTCGGAGCTCTACGGCCGGGCGTTCGAGAACTGGGTCTTCCACGAGCTGTCCGCCTGCCTCGACTATCGCGAGCTCGACCACGAGCTGGCGTACTGGCGGCTCGCCGGCGGCACGGAGGTCGACTTCGTGGTCGGCGACCTGCGACTCGCCGTCGAAGCGAAGGCAAGCCCGCGGATCACGCGCGATCACCTGAAGGGGCTCCGGAGCCTCGCCGTCGATCACCCCGGCGTCCGCCGCCGGGCCGTGGTCTGCCTGGAACCGCGCGCCCGTCGGACCCCCGACGGCATCGACGTCCTCCCGGCGGCGACCTTCGTGCGCCGGCTGTGGGAGGGCGATCTCCTGTAGTGTCCCGGCGTACAGCCGCACCGCGGACCGCGATTGACACCAATTGACACCGGTTCGCTTCCCCCGGATACTACGGCGATCCGTAGAAGCATGCTTGGACAGCGATCCGTTTCGTTGCTCGTGTGTTTGGTGCTCACTCTGGCCGCGGCCGGGATCGGCGGCGCGCGGCCCGTGCTGGCGGCCGAGCCGTCGGCAGGGCAGCCCGGCCCGGCCGGCGGCGGGTGGCAGCGGGAGCTGCTGGACCGCTACTGCGTGACCTGCCACAACGGCCGCATGCGGACGGCGGGGCTGGCCCTCGACGAGCACGACGTCGCGGCCGTGGCGGCGGCCCCCGCGGTGTGGGAGACAGTGGTGCGCAAGCTGCGGGCCGGGGCCATGCCTCCGCCGCCCCGGCCGCGGCCGGACGCGGCGACCTACGACCGGTTCGTCGGCTGGCTGGAGACCGAGCTGGACCGGCACGCCGCCGCCAACCCCGATCCGGGCCGGACCGAGGCGTTCCACCGCCTGAACCGGACCGAGTACCACCACGCGGTGCGCGACCTCCTCGACCTGGAGATCGACGTCGCGGAGCTGCTGCCGGCCGACGGCGCGAGCTACGGCTTCGACAACATCGCGGGGGTGCTCGGGGTTTCGCCGACGTTGCTGGAACGATATCTCGCGGCGGCTCGCAAGATCGCCCGCGTGGCGGTCGGGCGCCCTGCGCCTTCCGCCACCGCCGAGGTGTTCCGCCTCGCGAGCGACCTGCCGCAGGACGACTGGGTGGCGGGCATGCCGTTCGGCACCCGCGGCGGCGGCGCGTTCCGCCACACGTTCCCGGAGGACGCGGAGTACGACATCCGGGTCCGGCTGGCCCGCAACGCCGGCGACAACCTGGCCATCTTCGAGGTGCCGCACACGGTGGAGGTGAGCCTGGACGGGGCGCTGGTGCGCACCTTCATCGCCGGCGGGCTCCCGCCCGACGCGCCGCGCGACAGCGACGAGCACCGCGCCTGGCGCGACCGGCAGCGGAACATCGACCGCGACTGGGAGTTCCGGCTGCCCGTTCAGGCGGGGCCGCGCGAGCTGCGGGTGACGTTCGTGCGGAAGACCGCGGCGTACCCCGAGACGCTGCGCCAGCCCTACCTGCGGCCGTACACCAGCATCACCGGCGGCGACACCCGAGTGCAGCCGTACCTGGGCAGCGTCATCGTCACCGGGCCGTTCGCGCCCGCCGACGGGCTCCCGGCCGGCGACGGGTCCCCGACCACGCCGGGCCGCGAGCTTCCGGCCCGCGACGAATCCCCGACCACGCGGGGCCGCGAGCTTCCGGCCCGTGACGGGTCCCGGCCGGGGGGCGTCGGGTTCCCGGCCGGCGATGGATCCCCGGCGGCCACCGGCGGCGGACGCCCGGTCGGCGGCGGGTCCCTCGCGGCCGGGGGCGGACCCTCGGCAGAGGACACGCCGAGTCGCCGGCGCATCTTCGTGTGCCGCCC
>JAJEEA010000411.1 GCA_022821235.1 Vicinamibacteria bacterium | reverse complement strand
AGCCGCGAAGACCGGACGTAGCACCGCGACGACCGGACGCACTGCGAAGATCGAAAGCGCCGCGAAGACCGGAAGCGCCGCAAAGACCGGAAGCGCCGCGACGAAGGCCGGGGCCGGTGCCGCGAGGACGCGGAAGCGCCGGGCGTGACGGCGACCGGACGCACCATGGCTGGCGACGCCACCGTGAGGCACCCATCAGGGCCGGGAAGGCCCTCGCCACTTGGGCGGGGTGACGCGATAGACGGGCGGCTCCGCCGTGAGACACCGATCAGGGTCGGGAAGGCCCTCGCCACCCGGGCGGGGTGACGCAATAGACGGGCGGCGCCGCCGTGAGACCCCGATGTTTCGGGGCGTGGGCGGCAGCGGGATGCACACGACCATTGCGCCGCGGCCGGTCATCGCCGGCGCGGACGGAGACGGACGGGACCGATGCGAGGACGCCCCCTGAAAGACTTGGCCGTCGGTGACAACGCGGAGCTGACCCGCGTCGCCACCGCCGGGGACGTCGCCGAGTTCATCGATTCGATCGGCGACCACAACCCCATTCACCGGGACTACGAGTACGCCGCCTCGACCCGCTTCGAGAAGCCCATCGTCCCCGGCATGTGGACGGCCGCCCTGATCTCGGCCGTGCTGGGCACGCGGCTGCCGGGACCCGGCTGCGTCTACGTCGGCCAGGAGATCGCGTTCACCCGGCCCGTCTACTTCGGCGACCGCATCACCGCGCGGGTGGAGGTCGTGGAGCGGCTGGCCGAGCGGAACCGGGTGCGGCTGAAGACGGTGTGCGTCAACCAGGACGGCCAGGAGGTGCTGGTCGGCGAGGCGCTGCTGTCGCCGCCGAAGCAGGCGGTCGCCTACACCCGGCGGGAGACCGGCCCGGCCCGGGTCGCCCACTGGGCGCTGCAGCCGACCCTGTGGGCCGCCCACGCCACCGGCGCGTGGGCGCGACTCGGCACCGCCTGGGTGTCGGCGTGGCACGGAGAGCCGCGCCGAACGGGCCCGAACGGCGCCAGCGGATCCTGACAGCCTTCCTTCGTCACTCTTGGTCGCACGCGCGGCGTTGCCCACCGGTGCCTTAGTTCTTGCCGGCGCCGGTGACCGCGCCGCTCGTTGCCGGCCTCGTGGCGCGCTTGCATTCGCACGGCGCTGACGCGCGCCGCCCCCGGCGGCTTTCCGCCCGCCCGCCCAGTGCAGCCGGTCCTTCCGCAACCGGGAGCGCCACCACGGTCCGACGCCGAGAGTCCCGTCCGTCAGAGGCGTGTACACTGGCGGGCCGATGCCCGACCCCATGTCCGACCCGACCCAGGACCTGTGCGACCTGACGGCGCGCCGTCTCGCGGACCTGATCCGCAGCCGGGCGGTATCGGCGCGCGAGGTCATGCAGGCCCATCTCGCCCGCTACGAGCGCATCAATCCTCGCGTCAACGCCATCGTGACCTGCGTGGCCGACGCCGCCCTCGACGCGGCCGACGCCGCCGACGCGGCCCTCGCGGCGGGCCGCGAGCCCGGCCTGCTGCACGGCCTCCCCGTCGCCCACAAGGACCTCTTCGTCACCGCCGGCATCCGCACCACGTTCGGCAGCCGCGCCTTCGAGCGCCACGTGCCCGACGAGACCGCCCTCATCGTCGAGCGCGAGCGGCAGGCGGGCGCCATCACCGTCGGCAAGACCAACACCCCGGAGCTGGGGGCCGGCTCGCAGACCTTCAACGAGGTGTTCGGGGCGACCCGCAACCCCTGGGACCTGTCGAAGACGTGCGGAGGCAGCAGCGGCGGGGCCGCCGTCGCCCTCGCCACCGGCATGGTGCCCATCGCCGACGGCAGCGACTTCGGGGGCTCGCTGCGCAACCCCGCCAGCTTCTGTAACGTCGTCGGGTTCCGCCCCTCGTCGGGGCGCGTGCCGCGCTGGCCCAGCGCCGCCCCGTGGTTCTCGTTCCACGTCCACGGGCCGATGGCCCGCAGCGTGGGCGACGTGGCATTGCTCTTCGACGCCATCGCCGGCCCCGACCCGCGGGCGCCGCTGTCGTTGACGGTGCCGCCCGTCGCCACGCGCGACGCCCTTGGGCGGGACCTCGCCAGCGTCCGCATCGGCTGGTCGCCCGACCTCGGCGTCCTCCCGGTGGAGCCGGAAGTGCTGGCCGTCCTCGCGCGCGGCCGGGCCGTCCTCGAGGATCTCGGGTGCGTCACCGACGAGAGCGCCCCGGACCTCGACGGCGCCCACGAGGTCTTCACCACGTGGCGGGCCTGGTACTTCGACCTCGCGTTCGGCCCCATCCTCGACCGCCACCCCGGCGTCCTCAAGGACACCGTGGTCTGGAACATCGAGGCCGGCCGCGCCCTCCGGGGCCCCCAGCTCGCCGAGGCCGAACGCCGGCGCGCCGCCCTCCACCGCCGCCTCCGCGCGTGGTTCGCCGAGCACGACTTCCTGGCGACGACGGTGGCCCAGGTCGCGCCGTTCGACGTCGACCAGCCGTACGTGTCGGAGATCGCCGGCCGGACCCTGCCCACCTACCTCGACTGGATGAAGTCGTGCTACCTCGTCAGCGCGACCGGCCTCCCCGCCATCTCGGTGCCCTGCGGGTTCACGCCGGCCGGCCTTCCGGTGGGGCTGCAGATCGTCGGCCGCCCCTACGACGACCTCGGGGTGCTGCAGCTCGCCCACGCCTTCGAGCAGGCCACCGACTGCCGGCGTCGGCGACCGCCGCTGGTGACGGCGGGCTGACGGGCGGCGCGCCGACGGGTCCTCCGTCCCGCCCGCTCGGACGGTTGGGCAGACTCGACGGCGGCGAGTCAGATTCCCCTCGTGGCGATTCTCTCCAACGGTCCCGGCCGCGACTCCGTGCCCAGAAAATCAGGCAATGCGCTCCTCTCGTCGAGACGCGTCGTCAGGGCGCCGCCCATCGCCACCGCAAGCCTCGGATACGCCTGGATGAACGCCGCATCGAACCGGTCCTCCACGGTCCTCGGCACGCGCCGCGCTACTCGAAAGGGAACCGCGCGCTCGCGCAGCCGCCACGACCGGTCCTTGAGAGCCGTGATCATCGGAAGGTCGCAGCCCCCGCCAGTCAGGACCAGCGTAATGCCCTTGTCGGCCGCCGCCGTTTCCCAACTCTCGTGGACACCCTCCAGAAGCCTCTGGATCTTGTTGGCAATCAACTCCCCGAAGCCCCTTACCCCCTCCGACTCGATGAACTCCTCCCGGCTCAGAGTGACCTCCGCGTCGTTCACCAAGGTCTCCGTGAGGCTGCCTACCTGGAACAGCCTCTCCTTCATCTGACGTACCCCCTTGCGCCGCAGACCGCGGCGCGCGCGCTCCCCGGCCTCGTCAACGCCGAGGCCTGCCTTCCGCAGCACCGCCTCGACTAGCAATCGGTCGAGCGTATCCCCCGCCTGTCGGATTCCCGAGTTCCCGTCCACGATCGGAAACGCGCGATGGGATGCTCCATGCTGCACGACCCAGAACAACGACAAGTCGGTCGTCCCGGCCCCCACATCCACCACGAGCATGAGATCACGCGCAGCGCGCTCCCTCCACATGCGCGCGGAAGCCGCCCCCAGCGCTTCAAGGGTCCCGCGGCTCCAATAGGCCGTATCGCCCGACTCAGTCGCCGCCAGCCGCGTCAGCTGGCCGTCGTGCACAGCCGCAGCCCGCACGGCGTACGCGACCTGCTCGATGGGAATGCCCTCCCGCCAACGGTCGCGAAACGTATCCGCCAGCAACTGCGCGCGCAGCAGACTCCTCCCCAGCAGCTCAGCCGCCCAGCCGCGCTGAGCCGATTGCCAACACGGCACGGTGAATCGGCGGCGCACGTACCGTGTCCCGAGGCGCCGCGCGACCGCTCCCGTCGCCAAGTCCGTGAGGTAAGCCAAGTAGATCGTGACCGCGTCGGTGTAGGTCAGCGTCGAGGTCGGATCCACCTCCTCGGGGAGTTTTCGCTGCAGTTCCGCCGAGCCGTCCACAGGGTCCACTTGGCTGATTTCCTGCTTGAGCGAATTGAGGGGGCGGCGGGTTGCCGGCTCGGCGCCGTAGTTCATGCCCCGCTCGACCGCTTCCGAGCCCACGAACAGCCGGCCGTCATCGTCGATCCAGACGCACGAGCTGACCTCGTAGACGGACCCGTCCAGATCCTCGTCGTCCTTGCCTATCGCCAACGGTTCAAGCTCCGGCTCCTCCTTGTCGTCGGTGGCGGCAAACGCCTTCGACTTAGCAGTGCCGAAGTCGAGGCAGAGCACCCACTCCGACGGCGGTGAGACGTCGGGCCCCAAGGCGTCGAGGTTCAGCTCGACGACCGGTGAACGCGCTCCCCCAACATCCTCTTCCGGCGGCTCCGCCTCGTCGGGCGATTCCACCAGTTCTGGCGGCTCCGGCGGCTCCGGCGGCTCCACCGTCGATTCAACTGGCGGGACCGGCGTGTTGGGCGGGGCAATCCCGGTGCCGCCGAGCAGCGCCCGCAACGCCTCGCGTTCGGCATCCGACACGACGCCACGGAACTGCGGCCGGTCAGCGGCGGCGTCGGCATCGAGCCGGGCGAGTAGGTTCTTCAGCAACGCTTCTTCCCATGTCAGACGGTCAGTCGGCGACGTGTCGGTCATCAGTTCCTCGGGATGATGGAGCGCGGCGGGACTATAGACGACTCCGTTGCTGGTCTGGACGCGAGCGAACGCCGTCAGGCCGACGCCCCGACTGCCTGTGTCCGCCGATTGCCGACCGGCTCGACCGCCGCCCTCAGGACGACCCGCGGCACCCCGTCCTCACTGATGCGCTCGACCACCGGCGTCAGCAGGCGGACGTGCCGGCTGCGGACGCCAGCGTCGAGCCGGTGCTCCACCGGTGAGTACTCGACTTCGTCACCCACCGTCCCGCGCAGACGCAGGGACCGCCATTTCACGGCCAGACTCAGCTTGTTGGACATGGCCTCCACCAGTCCGGTCAACCGCGACAAGGCCCGCTCCTGCTGCGGCAACACTATGGAGACCTCTGGCAACGCGTCCGACCGCACCCGGTCCGCGGCCCGCGTCAGGCGCGCCATCGTGACCTGCATCTCGGCGAGCACTTCATCGATGGAACGTTCCTGGCTCTCGACCGCGCTGGCGATGCGCCGCCGCTTCGACACACCGGCCAGCCAGTCCCGAGCATCGTCCGGAATGCCGGGGTGCTCAGTGGCCATCCTTCGGCAGATCGCATCAGCGTTCTTGCGGGAGCCGGCGGCGGTGATCAGCGCACGCCGGAGACGGTCGTCCGTCCCGCCTCGCCGCGCCAGGGACAGGAGCGACTTCTGCACGTCCTCGCTGACGCGCGGGATCGCCTTCGAGGAGTTGCATATCTCCCGCCAATCATGTGCATCGAACCACCCGCTCACCACGGACAACGCCTCGTACGTCTTGTCCCTATCTGCGTGTGAGAAGTCGACCCGCACGATCGTATGGGTCAGCACGGCCACCTGTTCGACCACGCTTGCCCGGACGACCGACGACTCAGGCCGCCCGACGGCGCGGAATCCCCGATCGAGGAGTTCGCCCATTTCGCGACCGGCGTTCTCCCCCACCGGCTTGTCGATGCCCGAGAGCACAGCCGTCACCGCGCCCAGCACGCGGGTCAACCGCCGCCCCAGACTGTCGCCGGGCTTCTTCGTGTCGAACTTGACGGCCAGGAGCGCCCTCTTGAGAACGGAAGTCGCCTCCGAAACATCGCTCGTGAGGTCGATCAGACCTGCGACGCACTCTCTCCGAGCCGCTTCGCCGGCCTCCTCGAGCACGGCGGCCGTTGCTAGGTCGTCGGGACGCCAAGCGGAGGGCACGACCCGCCACGACTTCGCTGCGTACAGCCGGTCGTCGACGTCCGACAGTCCGTGCAGATTCGACAACGGGCTGTTCACCGCGTCTCTCATCAGCGACTGGACGGTCTTCCTGACGGGCGGCGCCGCAGCCGCCGCACGCTGCAGCGTCGCCACCGCGAGCAGGCGATCCGCATCTGCACCACTGTCCCGTGCCCCATCGGCGAGCAGATCGAGCCCGCGCCGAAACGACTCGGTGCTCACCACCTTGTGCAGTTCCTTTGCCTTGATGAGATCGATGAGGGCGGCGCGCCGGGTTGACGTGTCCCGGGCGTCGGCAAACCGGGTCAGCAATTCTGAAGATGTGGTCACTGAGTCCCCTCACGGCGTTCAGTACACTCCCCAATCTACCGCAAGACGGCGGCACCGGTCATCCGCCACCGGCTCCCCCTCCACCGAGAAGACGGTTCAGCGTCGCCGTGGCGGAGACCGCTGAAGCACGGCTGCGGCCACGCGGGCAACCCCAGGCCGGTGCGGCTGGCATCGAGAACCCGGACGTGCTACAAGTCTGGACCGGGACTCGGACGGCGCTCGCGCGAGGGAGGACCGGGTTCCGCACAACGACCAAACGGGAGGACGAGACGATGCAATCGCGACTGATGCGCGGTATCGGGGGCCTGCCGGCGCTTATGGCCGCGCTGGTGATCGCGGCCACGACCGCGCTGTGGCTCGGGGTGGCGGCGACGGCCCAGGGGCCGCTCGACGCCGACGACATCGGCGGGGTGGTGCGGAGCCCGAGCGGGCCCGAGGCGGGGGTCTGGGTGATCGCCGAGACCGACGACTTCGACACCCGGTTCCGCAAGATCGTGGTCACCGACGACGCCGGGCGCTACGTGCTGCCGGACCTGCCCGGCGCCGACTACGACGTCTGGGTACGCGGCTACGGCCTCCGCGACTCCGAGCCGGTCGCCGCGCGGCCGGGCGACTCGCTCGACCTCGACGCGGTCCCCGCCGCGGACGCGCGCGAGGCGGCGCAGGTCTATCCCGCCAACTACTGGTACTCGCTGGTGGAGGTGCCGGCCGAGGGCGAGTTCCCCGGCACCGGCGACGCCGGCAACGGCATCTCGCCGGCCATGCGCCACCAGGCGGCCTGGATCGACGGCCTGAAGCAGGGCTGCCAGCTCTGCCACCAGCTCGGCAACCAGGCGACCCGCGAGGTGCTGAACCCCGGCGACTTCGACTCGACCGAGGCGGCGTGGGCGCACCGCGTCCGCGTGGGCCAGCGGGGCGCCCTGATGGACGGCTACCTGCGCCGCTTCGGGGCCGAGCGCGCCGTCGCGATGTACGCCGACTGGACCGACCGCATCATGGCCGGCGAGGTGCCCCCGGCGCCGCCGCGCCCGCGGGGGCGCGAGCGCAACGTGGTGCTGACCCTGTGGGAGTGGGGCGGTGAGACCGGCTACATCCACGACGAGATCGCGACCGACAAGCGGGACCCGACGGTCAACGCCGGCGGCCCCGTCTACGGCGTCGAGTTCGCCAACGACAAGCTGGTGTGGGTCGACCCGCGCACCAACGAGGCGCGCGAGGTGGTCCTGCCGGTGCGCGACACCCCCGGCGAGGGCGACTTCCGGTCCTACATCGACCAGGAGAACCTGGAGCCCTCCATCTATTGGGGCGACGAGCTCATCTGGAACAACCCGGGCAACCCGCACAACCCGATGATGGACGCGCAGGGGCGGGTGTGGATGACCCACCAGATACGCGGCCCCGGCAACCCCGCGTGGTGCCGCGAGGGCTCGGACAACCCCTATGCGCGGTACTATCCGCTGAACCGGGCGGCGCGCCACGTCGCCTGGTACGATCCTGCGACCGAGCACGTCGAGCTCATCGACACCTGCTTCAACACCCACCACCTGCAGTTCGGCTACGAGGACGGCGAGCGCCTGTACCTCAGCTCGGTCGGCCCCGTCATCGGCTGGCTCGACGTCGACGTCTACGAGGAGACCGGCGACGCGCAGGCCGCGCAGGGCTGGTGCCCGATCGTCGTCGACACCAACGGCGACGGCCGCATCACCGAGTGGGTGGGCCGCGCCGGCGACCTCGACCCCGCCCTCGACAAGGAGATGGGCGGCGGGTGGTACGGCATCGTCCCGGACCCGACCGCGGACAGCGTGGTGTGGGCCGCCTCGGGGGGCGTGCCCGGCCAGATCGTGCGCCTCGAGCTGGGCGACGACCCGCCCGAGACGTGCATCGCCGAGTACTACCAGCCGCCGTTCGAGAACCCCGACGCGCCGATCCAGGGGTTCTCGCCGCGGGGCATCGACATCGGCACCGACGGCATCGTGTGGACCGCCCTGTCGGGTAGCGGGCACATGGCCAGCTTCGACCGCGGCCGGTGCGACGTGCTGAACGGGCCCACCGCCACCGGGCAGCACTGCCCCCAGGGCTGGACCCTGCACGCGACCCCGGGGCCCCAGATGAAGGGCGTCACCACCCACGGCAGCGCCGACTTCCACTACTACAACTGGGTCGACCAGCACGACACGCTGGGGCTCGGGCCCAACGTGCCCATCGCCACCGGCAGCACGTCGGACTCGCTGCTCGCGTTCCTCCCCGACGAGGAGGAGTTCGTGATCCTGCGGGTGCCGTACCCGATGGGCTTCTACTCGCGGGGCATGGACGGCCGCATCGACGACCCCGACGCGGGGTGGAAGGGCCGGGCGGTCTGGGCCGACTACGGCACCAACGCGGTCTGGCACTCGGAGGGCGGCAAGGGCACGCAGGGCAACCTGGTGAAGTTCCAGATTCGCCCCGACCCGCTTGCGCACTAGTGGACGACCTCGCCCTCGTCCTCGTCGGCGGGGGCGCCCGCGCCGCCTATCAGGTCGGGTTCCTGGGAGAGCTGATCCGGCGCCACCCGACGGCCCGGTTCCCCATTCTCGTGGGCACTTCGGCCGGCGCCATCAACGCGACCTATCTGGCGGCGCGGGAGGGGTCGCTGGCCGACGCCATCGGCGACCTCGTCGAGCACTGGCGGCGCCAGCGGGTGGACCGCGTGTTCCGCGTCGACACCGGCTCGCTCGCCGGCCTCGTCGCGCGCTGGGGCGTCCGTCTGCTGTCGGGCGGCGCCACCTTCGCGCCGCGGGTACGGGGGCTGCTCGACACCGCGCCCCTCCGCGCCTCCCTGCACGAGCGGCTGAGGCCGAACCACAAGGGCGAGATCGCGGGCATCGCCCGCAACCTCGAGGCGGGCCGGCTGCGGTCGCTCGCGATCTCCACGAGCAGCTACAGCACCGGGCAGTCGGTGATCTGGGTGCAGGGCGGGGACCTCGCCGACTGGAACCGCCCCTACCGCCGAGGCCGCCGCGTCGCCATCACCGTCGAGCACGTCATGGCGTCGGCCGCCCTGCCCCTCTTCTTTCCCGCCGTCCGGCTCGACGACGGCTGGCACGGTGACGGCGGCATCCGGATGATGGCCCCCTGCTCGGCCCCCATCCACCTCGGCGCCCGGCGCATCCTCGCCGTCTCGAACCGCCACCGCGGCATCACGCAGGAGGCCAGCCAACCCGTCATCCGCGACTACCCGCCGCCCGCCCAGATCGGCGGACAGCTCCTCAACGCGATGTTCCTCGACGACCTCGATCACGACGGGCTGACCCTGCAGCGGCTGAACTCGCTGGTCCGGGACCTGCCTCCCCACCGCCGGCAGGGCCTGCATCCCGTCGAACTCGTGGTCATCCGTCCGTCGGAGGACCTCGGCCGGCTGTCCCTCGAGTTCGAGCCGCAGCTCCCGCGGGCGTTCCGCTACCTGACCCGGGGCCTCGGGTCGCGCGAGACCACGAGCCCCGACCTGCTGAGCCTGCTGATGTTCCAGCCCGACTACATCCAGCGGCTGCTGGAGATCGGCGCCGCCGACGCGGTGGCCGCGGGCGGGCGGCTCGCGGCGCTGCTGGCCCCCGAGGCGGCGGTTTCCAGCGATCGAACCGAGTGGCGGACGAGCCGATGAGGCCGGCTGCGCCCTCGGCGGTTTGTCGCCGCCTTCGGCAACAGGTATATAATCGGGATTATATAGACGCTGAGGTCAACGAAATGCTCTCCTTCAAGGTAACGACCGTGGGTGCATCCTCCGGCTTCATTCTCACCAGGGAAGCGATGGCGCGGCTCGGGGTCAGAAGGGGCGACAAGGTCTATCTGACCGAGGCTCCGGGGGGGGGCTATCGTTTGACCCCCTACGACCCGGACTTCGGACGCCAGATGGCGCTCGCCGAGGACATCATGCACGACGACCGCGAAGTGCTGCGGGCGCTGGCCAAGTGAACGCCGCGCCTCCCGATGCCTGGCGCTGGATTGACCTGCGCGTGGTACTGGCGATTCACGACCGTCAGCTCGCCGAGCACGGCGGAGCCGACGGCATTCGCGATCTCGGGACGATCGAGGCCGCACTGGCGCGCCCGAGGAACCGAGCCGCATACGAGGCGGATCCCGACGCAGCAGCACTGGCGGCGGCCTACGCGTACGGTCTCGCGAAGCACCACGGCTTCGTCGACGGCAACAAGCGTACGGCCTGGGTGGCGGCGCGGTTGTTCCTGGCCGACAACGGGCAGGTTCCGACATTCGATCCCCGGGACGCCATCCGAATCATGGAGGGCGTCGCGAGCGGTCACGTCGGCGAGGTCGAGCTTGCCGACTGGTTCCGCCGAAGACTGAAGCGATAGTGGATCGACGTGCAGCCGGACGAGGAGGCGGCCCGCATGGAACTCGCCGTCCGCGAAGCCAGGGCGCGACTGTCGGAGCTCATCGCAGCCGCGCAGAAGGGCGAGCGGGTCGTGATCACGAAGCGCGGCGTCCCCGCGGTGGAGCTCGTGCGATGCCGCCCGCGCGGGGCGATCGACTTCGAGAAGCTGGCGGAGACCCTCCGGGGGCTCGGCATCGAAGGAGACGGAGAGCGCTGGCCCGAGGAGTTCGACGATCCGGCGTTCAGCCGACGTGTACTCGGTCTCGATCCGGAGGACGGATAGGAACTCGTGCGTTGAAGCTCCTGACACATGACCGGCGACTCGTCGGACATCCGCTGACGGTGACGCCGTAGCTTGCCGCTGCCCACAGCACCGCAACCGCTCCCCGCGCCTCGCACCCGCCTGACGCATACTCCCCGCGCACCGGAGCCCGGACCTTCCATTTGACATCCCAATGATACACTGATACGCTTCATTGGAATGTCAAATACAAAGCCCTCGAAGACGGAGGTCCTTCGCGGCACCCTCGACCTGATGGTGCTGCAGACGCTGGTGTCGCTCGGCCCGTCGCACGGCTACGCGATCGCGGCGAGGCTCGAGCAGGTCTCCGGCGGCGCCCTCGTCCTCAACATGGGCACGCTCTACCCCGCCCTGATGCGGCTGGAGCAGCGCGGCCTCGTGCGGGGTCGGTGGGGCACGACCGAGAAGAACCGGCGCGCCCGGTTCTACGGCATCACCCCGGCCGGGCGGCGGCACGCGGCCGCCGAGAAGCGCGGCCTCGACCGGATGGTCTCCATCATCGATGCGCTCTTTCAGGAACCGGCGGCGACGGCGGACCGCGGTCGGTGACACACGACGGCGCGGTGGGGCGCCGCTGGCCCTTGCCCGCGACGGCGGCCGGCGGCCGACCGGCGGCGCGGCATGCGGACGAGGAGAATCACGATGAGAGTCCTTCGCGAATGGCTGCATCGTCTGTGGGGCGCGCTCCGGCGTAACGCGACAGATCGGCAACTCGAGGGCGAGTTGCGCTTCCACCTCGAGATGGCCGAGGAGGAGCTTCGCGGGAAGGGCTACTCACGGAGCGAGGCCGCGCGGCTGGCGCGCGTGCGTCTGGGCGGCGTTCCCCAGGCGATGCGCGATCAGCGCGGCTGGCCGTGGCTCGACGACCTGCGGGTCGATCTGCGCATCGGCGTGCGCGGCCTGGCCCGGCGCCCCGGGTTCACGGCTACGGCGGTGCTGACGCTGTCGATCGGCATCGGGGCCACGGCGGCGGTCGCCACGGTGATGAACGGGTTGCTCTTTCAGCCGTTGCCGGTGCCCGACCCCGAGGAGCTCGTCATGGTAGCGCAGTTCGACGAGCATACCGCGGAGTTCCCGCACTAGCTGTCGTATCCCGAGTACATCGACTACCGGGAGCGCAGCGACGTCTTCGAGGGTCTGGCCGCCTACACCCTGGCGGAGGGGCTGTTGTCGATCGACGGCGGGGCCGCCGAGCGCATCCGGATCGAGTACGTGAGCGACAACTACTTCGACGTCCTGCGGGTGGATGCCGAGCACGGCCGCACGCTTCTCGCCGATGAAGGGCTCCGGCCCGGCGATGCGCCGCTCGTCGTGTTGACGCATCACGCGTGGCAGATGCGGTTCGGCGGGGACGCGGCCGTCCTCGGGAAGGTCGTGCGTCTCGGGCCGGTCAGCATGACCGTCATCGGGGTCACGCCGGAGCCATTCGCCGGCGTCAACGGCCTGGCCCCCGTCGAGGCGTTCGTCCCTGCCACGGAGGGCGCGCTCGTCGAACCGGAACGGATGCAAGAGTTGCTGACGGACCGGCTCGATGAGTCGTTCTACCTGACCGGACGCCTGCGGCCCGGCGTGAGCGTCGCCGAGGCGGCCGCGCAACTCGACGTGCTCGCCGACGCGCTGGCCGAGGAGCACCCGGACGCCAGCCGCCACAGCGAGCTTCATGTCGTGTCCGAGCGTGACGCCAGACCGTTCGTCGGTGCGTCGCGACACACCGCCCCCCTCATGACCGTGGTGATGGGCCTGGCCTCGCTCGTGCTGCTCGTTGCCGTCGCCAACGTCGGTACCCTCCTGGTCGGCCGCGGCATCGCGCGGCGGCAGGAACTGGCCCTGCGCGCGGGTCTGGGTGCGACCCGGCGACGGCTCGTGCGGCAGTTGATCACCGAAAGCGTGCTGCTGGCGCTGGTGGGTGGAGTCGGCGGCGGACTCGCCGCGCTCTGGACCGCCGATCTCCTGATGGCCCGCGCTGCGACCGAACTCAACCGTGCGATTGCCTTGCCTGATCTGCCCGTGGATTGGCGGATCTTCGGCTTCACGGCGACGATCGCGCTCGTCGCCGGCCTGCTCGCCGGCCTTGCGCCGGCGTTGCGCTCGACCCGGATCGAGCTCGCGCGTGCCCTCGGCTCCGGCGGCCGCGACTCCGGCGAGGGCGTTCCGGGAAGGCGCCTGACGAACGGCCTCGTCGTGATCCAGGTCGCGGTTTCCATGCTGCTGCTGGTCTGCGCGGGCCTCTTCGTGCAGAGCAGCAGGAACGCCGGCGCGATCGACTTCGGTTTCCGGACCGACGATCTCCTGGTGCTGTCCGTCGATCCGCTCGCGCAGGGGTACGACCCCGAACAGGCCCATGCGTTGTACCGGGAGATCGCCGACGAGGTAGGCGCCCTGCCCGGCGTCAGGTCGGCGAGCTGGGCGCACAGAGCGCCGGTGCGGCTGGGCCGGGTCTGGAACCGCGTGTTCACCCTGGGCGGCGGCACCGCGCCGGAACCCGACGCGGCGAGGGTCGCCGTGAACACCGTCGACCCCGCCTTCTTCGACACCCTTGGCATCCCGGTGCTCCGGGGACGCGGTTTTCGTGAGGAAGACGGGCTGGACGACCGCCGGGTGGCGGTCGTCAGCGAACGCGCGGCGCGGCAGCTCTGGCCGGGGCAGGAGGCGATCGGGCGACGGATCGTCAGGGGCGGCGCACCGTTCGAAGTGATCGGGGTCGCGCGCGACGCACACATGTCGGGGTCGCCGTTCGAGCAACCGCCGTTCGTCCTCTTTCCGTTCGGGCCCCGGTTCACCCTGTCGGCCACGCTGCACGTGCACGTGGACGGACCGCCGAGCCCCCTGATCCCGATGGTCACGGAGACGGTCCGCCGGCACGATCCGACCCTGGCGATACTGGAGGCCGGCAGCATGGACACCGTGGTGCGCTCGTTGGGGCTGCTGGCCCTCGCGCGCGGCGGCGTCGCGGTCATCGGCTCGTTCGGAATGCTCGGCCTGCTTCTCGCCGCCGTCGGGCTCTACGGCGTGGTGTCCCACGCGGTGGCCCGGCGCAGGCAGGAGTTCGGCATCCGCGCCGCCCTCGGCGCGACCCCGGCCGCCATCACCCGGCTCGCCCTCGGCCGAGGCCTGGTCCTCGTGGCGCTCGGCTTGGCGTTCGGCGTCGCCGCGGCCGCTACGGCGACGCCGCTCGTCGCCCGCTTCCTCGTCGACGTCAGCCCGACCGACCCCACCGTGTTCACCGTGACGGGCCTCGTGCTGGCGACAGCGACCCTCCTCGCTTGCCTCGTGCCGTCACGGCGCGCCGCGAAGGCCGACCCCCTCGCGACGCTGCGCGCGGACTAGGCGAACCCGAAAACTGGCCGGGTCGCGCTGTCGTTGGGCACGTGGTTTGTGCAGGTGTCGCGCTTGGCTCGGACAAGGCAGCCGGCACTACGAGCCCGCCGAGCGGTGGGAGGTTGGCCGGAGCCGTGACAGTCAAAGCGAGCGCGGAGATCGACCCGCGGGCCACGGGGAAGACGACGAGAACCGCACACGGCATTCCCTGCCGCACGCGCGCGAGGCACCCCACCACGGCGACCTGATTCCATCCCGCGACGATCCGCGTTCCATCCCCAGGCGCAGATCGAGCAGAATGAACGGTGTCCCAGTTCTCCAGTCCCTTCGCACCACTCAGGCGAGCTCGGTCTCGAACGCGACGATGTCGCGCGATTCGGCCCCGATCTCCACGCCTGTCAGGTGGATCGCGCACCCGGGAGCGCGGTAATTGTCCGCGTAGCCGCGCTCCTTCAATTGCGCCAGCGCCGCACCGGCCCTCTCCGGGGAACTCCCTCTCGCGCCGGCCGACTGAACCCTCCCCGACGACTCGGCCACCTTGAACTCAAACAGGTAGACGTGCGTCCCCAGCCGCACCGACAGGTCCAGCCGCCCGCGGCTGGTCGTGTCCTCCGCCGCCACGTCCAGTCCCAGCGCGGCGAAGTGCGCGTAGAACACGCTCGCCCAGTAACCCTCGTAACGGGCGATCTCGTTCCGACGATGCCAGTCGTGGGGAATGCCCGCCAGCAGCGCCCGCAACGGCGCTTCCACCCCCGCCGCGTCGCCCGCCGCCAGCACGTCGTACAGCCGGGCGGCGTGGCGCTCCCGCCTCGGGTCCGGCGCCAGCCGGTCGAGCAGGCTCTCGCTCAGCCCCTGGCGGACCTCCCGGTTCGGGTACCCCAGGCGGTACACCGTGCGCCCGCCGCGTCGCTCCTCGCCACGGATGGTGAGGTAGCCGGTCTGGAACAGCAGCGCCTCGGGCGCGATGGCGTCCACGTCGAATTCCGACAGCAGGGCCTCGCTGGCGTGGACGTCGTCGAGGTCCGAAGCGGCGACGCCCCGTCGGATCAGGGTGTCGACCAGGAACCTCGGGGTGCCGGTCTCGAACCAGTGGGCCTCGAACCGGCGGCTGCGGAACAGCTTCAAAAGGCCGAACGGGTTGTAGACCTTCTCCTCTCCCAGCCAGCCGTAGCCGTCGTACCAGGCGCGAATCTCGTCCCGGTCGAGGCCCGGCAGCTCCGGCGCGAAGACCCGGTCCAGATCCGCGTCGGCGTAGCCGCAGATGGCCGAGTAGTCGGGGTCGAGGGTGAGGTCGACGAGGTTGTTCAGCCCGGAGAACAGACTGACCTTGCTGAACCGGCTCACGCCGGCGATGAACGACAGCTCCACGTGCGCGTCACAGTCCTTGAGCGTGCCGTACAGCCCGCGCAGGTCGTCGCGGTTGGCCCTCGCCCGCTCCGGCTCGTCCAGCGCGTCCAGGATCGGCTTGTCGTACTCGTCCACCAGCACCACCACGCGCCGGCCGGTCCGCCGGTGCAGCGTCTCGAGCAGGGCGGCAAACCGTCCCGGCACGGAGTCGTAGCCGGACGGCCCGGGCGGGCGCCCGCGCACCGCATCGAGGAGGCGGCCGAGCGGCCCCGGCGCCGCGCTGCGTTCCGCGGCGTCGAGCTGCCGGAGCGCGCTCGCGCTCAGCTCGTCGGGCCGCTTGAAGTTGCCGGCGCCGAAGCTCAGCCGCACCACTGGATGACGCCGCGACCAGTCCCACGCGTCGTGGACGGCGAGGTCTCGGAACAGCTCCTCGGCGCCCTCGTACAGCTCCTTGAGCGTGTCGACGAACAGACTCTTGCCGAACCGCCGGGGACGTGACAGAAAGTAGTGCTTGCCGGCGTCGTCCGCGAGCCGCCGGGCGTAAGGGGTCTTGTCGACGTAGTAGCAGCCCTCCTCCCGGATCTCCCGGAACGTCTGGATGCCGACGGGGAGCCTGCGCCTGGCCATGGGGAGACTCACGCCCGGGGAACGCTCCCCTGTAGCGCCGGGGCCAGCTTGGCGCCGGCCGACGCCAGTCGGCGGCTGCCGCTCGACCGCCGCACCGGGCTACACTGGTTGGTACGGGAGGGCTCCATGGGCCGCATCAACGTCGAGACCACGATAGAGAACGGCACGGACGCCGCCTTCAGTATCCGTTGTGACGCCCTGGTCGACACCGGAGCCGCGTATCTGACGTTGCCGAACGCTTGGCGCGATCGCCTCGGTGAGTTGACACGGCTCGATGCCGTCGACGTGCAGGTCGCGAATCAGGCGGTCATCAGCGGCGAGATCTGCGGGCCGGTCCTCTTGCGCATGGAGCGGTTCCGGCCGGTCCTGACCGAGGTGCTGTTCATCGACATGGACCCGACCGACGGGCGATACGAGCCGCTGATTGGCTATATTCCGCTCGAGCAGGCCCAGGCCGTCGTCGACCTGGTGGGCCATCGCCTCGTCAAGGTGAATCTGGTCGATCTCAAGTGACCTTACCTCCCGGCCCCGGCTGTCCGGGAGTCGGCGCCGCCCTACGGCACGGACTCCCCGGACCCCGACCCCAGGATCGGACGGCCCGGGAACACGCCTTCCACGAGTTCCCCTTCCCGCACGACGAACGTACCGCCAACGAGGACGTGGCGGATCCCGTCCGAGTACCGGTCCGGCGTGTCGTAGGTCGCCCGGTCGATGACCGTCTCCGGGTCGAACAGCGTGAGGTCGGCGTCGGCGCCGGCCTGGACGCGGCCCTTGGCGGCCATCTGCGGGGTCACCTGCTCCAGCCTTTGCGCCGGCAGCAGGGTCATCTTGCGCAGCGCGTCCATCAGCGGCAGGGCGCCACGGTCGCGGACGTAGTGGCCGAGGATGCGGGCGAAGGTGCCGGCGCCGCGGGGGTGGGAGCGCCCCTCGGTGAAGGGAATGCCGTCGCTGGCCGCGATGACGTCGGGCTGGGCGACGATCCACTCGTTGGTGGTCTCGGAGCGGCCGTGGGTGATGACCCAGCCGCCCTGCTCCCGGTAGCGGCCGAACGACTCCTCGGTCAGCCGCTCGCCGGTCTCGACCCACTGCAGGCGGGCGTAGTAGCCGGGCGACCGGCCCCGCCACCCGTCGAACAGGGCCGACTCGATGAGGCTCGCGCTGGCCGTGTAGGGGTAGGCCTCGGTGGTCACGTCGACCCCCTGCGCCCGCGCCCCCCGCATCAGCTCGAGGGCGGCCGGGGCCGATTCGCCGGCGCTGCTGTTCATGTGCACGATGTGCAGCGAGGCGCCGGTGGCGGCGGCGTTGGCGATGGCCTCCTGGAACGGCGCGATGGCCTCGCGGCTCGCGAACGCGCCGGCCGACCGGAGGTGGATGAACACCGGCGCCCCGCGCTCCGCCGCCGCCGCGAACAGGCGCCAGATCTCCTCGTGGCTCGCCCCCGGCGTGTAGGCGACGCCGAACCCGAAGCCGAGAGCGCCCTGGTCGAGCCCCGCCTGCATCAGGCGGGCCACGCGGCGCACCTCCTCCTCGGAGGCCTCCTCGTAGAGGTAGGCGCCGCCGCGCCCGAGAGTGAAGGTGCCCTCGTCGTTGCGCGCCGTCACCACCGCGCCGAACGCCTCGCGGCGGGCGCCCTGGTGGCTGACCGTCGCCCCGTAGTTGATCAGCGCCTGCCCCTCGCGCTCCGCGTACCAGGTGTCGACGGGATAGACGCCGATCTCCAGCTCCATCGCGGTGGTGACACCGTCGCGGGCCTGGTAGCGCTGGCTCACCGGGTCCTGGCCGTGGGCGTGGAGGTCGACGAACCCCGGGGCGACGACGAGGCCGGTCGCATCGAGAACCTCGCGCGCCTCGGGCCGCTCGTCGCCGACGCCAACGATGACCCCGTCACGCACGGCGACGTTGGCGACGGCGTCCAGACGGCTCTCGGGGTCCATGACCCGCCCGCCCGTCACGAGCAGGTCCACCGGCCCGGACTGGGCGCCGCCGCCGCACGCGGTCAAGGCCCCGGTGCCCACGCCGCACACCGCCGCGAGGCACCACGCGGCGGCCAGCGCCGCCCACCGTCCCGCTCGCCGCCCTTGCGAGTTGCATCCGGTCATGGCGTGTCCCCCCGTTCCGAACCGGCAACCATCCCCCGCGGCCGCGTCATCGCTTCAGGACGCCGCCCGCCGGTCAATCGTGCGGGCGTGAGCAGCGCCCCCCGCCGCGCGCCGGGCGCTGCCCGCTGCCGCCCGCTCGTCCTGCCCGCGCGGGTCACCACAGCCCGAGTATCTTCCACCACAACAGCCCCACGGGGATCCAGATGGCCAGGTTCGCCACCGAGGCGTGGAACCCGACCCGCCACCAGTCCTTCAGGCTGACGTAGCCCTCAACGAAGATGATCGGCGAGGTCGTCGTCCCATAGTGGGTCAGCCCCGCCGTCAGGTTGTTGATGAACACGAGGCTGTAGACCACCACCGGGGCCGGCGCCCCCACCCCGACGAGCAGGGCCAGGAACGGCGGGTACATGGCGAGGGCGTGGACGGTGGTGCTCGCGAAGAAGTAGTGCGCGTAGAAGTAGATGACGAGGGCCGCGACGAAGACCACGGGCCAGGGGACGCCGGTGAACCACGAGCCGAACCACTCGGCGAAGAGGGTCGCGACGCCGGTGTCGTTCAGCACGCCGCCCATCATGAGGAGGCCGCCGTACCACACGAAGATGTCCCAGGCGGACCGTTCCGAGAGGGCGCTGTCCCAGGTCAGGGCCTGGGTCGTGAAGAGCACCGCGATGCCGAGCAGGGCGACCAGGGTCGGCGAGAGCCAGCTCACGTAGGACGAGAGGACCCAGAAGCCGATGAGCCCGACGAACACCGTTCCCACCACCGCCTCGCGGCCGCGGACGGGGCCGAGCTCGGCGAGCTGCTCGTCGGCGAACTCGGCCGCGGCCGGCGTCTTCTTCAGCGACGGCGGCATCACCCGGTACACGAGCCACGGCACGAAGACGCTGGCCGCGAGCCCCGGCAGGAGGCCCGCCGTGAACCAGCTCGCCCAGGTGATGGTGACCCCGGCGTACTCCGCCGCCAGCTCCCCGAGCAACAGGTTGGCGGCGCTGCTGTAGTAGAACATCGCCGACGAGATGACGCTGCCCTGGTACAGGCAGGTCATCAGGAACGTGCCGAGGATCGCCGACGAGGGACCGGGATGCGACTTGTACAGGCTGCTGATGCTGCGGGCGATGGGGAAGACGATGCTCGCCGAGCGCGCCGTGATCGACGGCACCCCGGTGGCGAGGGTGAGGTCGGTCAGGTGCATGGCGTAGCCGAGCCCGAGCGACGTGCGTCCGATGGCCCGGATGAACCAGAGGGCGATGCGGCGGGCGAGCCCCGAGTCGCGCAGGGCGCGCGACATGAGCATGGCCATCAGCACCATCCACACCGTCGGCGCCGAGTAGCCGCTCAGGGCCCGGTCCATGGGCAAGCCGCCGAGGACGATCATGCCCGCGATGCCCACCAGCACGACCTGCGAGCCGGGCATGGGCTGCAGCATCAGCCCCCCGATGGTGGCGAAGAAGACGCCGACGCGGCGCCAGTCCTGCGCCTCGATCGCCTCGGGCGGCGGCAGTACGTGGGCGATGACGACGTATATCCCGGCCAGCGCCAGCAGTCGCCAGGGCCGGACGGGGGGCGCGGGGGGTGCGGCGGCGGGCTCATCAGCCATGATTGGGCGTTCGGTGACGGCCGGTGGCGAGACCCGGCGTCGAACGGCGCCCGGGGGGCGCCGGTGGATCGCCGAGGCCAGCCCGGAGAGCGTCGCCTACGGCTCTGCTCACCGCCCAACCAACCCTGCCAGGAGTGTGCACCGTTCTACGGCGCAGACTCCCAGTGCCTGGCATGGCGCGACGAGGGCGCGTATTGGGCATAGGGTGACTGCGGAGCTCGAGGCCGCCCCGCGGAACAACGCGGTCGGGCGGGCCGCATCGCCGGTCGAATACGGCGGGCCTCCTGCCCCGGGCTTCTCAGGACACCCGCTCCAGCACGGCCGCGAGCCCCTGGCCGACGCCGATGCACAGGGTCACGAGGGCGTAGCGTCCCCGGCACCGGTTCAACTGGCGGACCGCGGTCAGCGTCAGCCGCGCGCCGGACGCGCCCAGGGGGTGACCGACCGCGATGGCGCCGCCGTTCGGGTTGACGCGGCTGTCGTCCTGGTCGATCTCCAGCGCCTTGAGGCACCCCAGCACCTGGGTGGCGAAGGCCTCGTTGATCTCGATGACGTCCATGTCGGCCAGCGACAGCCCCGCCCGCGCCAGCGCCTTGCGGCTCGCAGGCACCGGCCCCAGGCCCATGACGCGCGGCTCGACCCCCGCCGCCGCGGCCGCGACCACGCGGGCGAGCGGCGTCGCCCCCGCCCGCTCG
>JAJEEA010000464.1 GCA_022821235.1 Vicinamibacteria bacterium | reverse complement strand
TCCGCCCGGGCCTCAACGTCGGCATCGGCAAGGACGACACGCTCTTCGCCAAGGTCGCCGGCCGCGTGCGATTCGAGGATCACGGCGGCCGCGGACGCGCCATCAGCGTGTTGCCCCTGGAGTCGTAGGGTCGCAGCCCTGCCGCGAACGCGGGCGCTCGCAGACCGGCCGCCAGGAACCCGCTCCTTCAGGCATGTTCGTCGACGAGGTCGACATCCACGTGACCGCCGGCGACGGCGGACACGGGTGCCTGAGCTTTCGTCGCGAGAAGTCGGCGCCCCGCGGGGGACCCGACGGCGGTGAAGGCGGCGACGGCGGCTCGGTCTACCTGGTCGTCAGCCCCCACCTGAACACGCTCGTCAACTACCGTTTCCATCCGACGTTCACGGCGCAACGCGGCGCCCACGGCAGCGGGTCGACCCGCACGGGCCGCAACGGCCGGGACCTCCAGCTCGAGGTCCCGGCGGGCACGGTCGCCTTCGAGCACCGTGACGACACGCTCGCGGCGCTGGCGGACCTCGTCGAGCCGGGACAGCGCGTGATGGTCGCCCGCGGGGGGGGCGGGGGGCGCGGCAACCGGCGTTTCGTCAGCTCGACCAATCAGGCCCCGCGGCGCACCGAGCCCGGCCGGCCGGGAGAGCAGCGGCGCCTGCGGCTCCGGCTCAAGCTCCTCGCCGACGTGGGGCTGGTGGGCTGCCCGAACGCCGGGAAGTCGACCCTCATCGCCCGCATCTCGGCCGCCCGGCCGAAGATCGCGGACTATCCCTTCACCACCCTGAGTCCCAACCTCGGTGTGGTCGACCTCGGCGACGACCGGAGCTTCGTGGTCGCCGACGTCCCCGGCCTGATCGCCGGCGCCCACGCCGGGCACGGTCTCGGAGACCGGTTCCTCGCGCACCTCGAGCGCACCCGCGTCCTCGTGCATCTGGTCGACGTCTCGTCGCTCGGCGGGCGCGACCCCTGCGACGACTTCGACGTCGTCTGCCGCGAGCTGGCCTCCTTCCACGAGGACGGCGCCGGCCCCGGGGTCCGGGGACGGCTCTCGGACAAGCCGCAGGTCGTCGCGGCGAACAAGGTCGACGCGCTCGACGAGCCGGACCGGCTCGAGCGGCTCCGCGCCCACGTGCGCCGCCGCGGGGTCGACCTCCATGCGATCTCCGGGGTCACCGGCGAGGGGGTCTCCGGCCTCCTCGAAGCGGTGTGGGCCCGCTTCCGCGGCGCGGACGGCGCCGTCGAAGCCGCGGGGAACGCCCTCCGGGCTGGGCCCGCATGAGCGCCGCTCCCCCGCGCATCGGCATCCTGGGAGGACGATTCGACCCCGTGCACCACGGTCACCTCGCCACCGCGGCGGTGGCGCGGCGGCGCCTCCGGCTCGACCGCGTGCTGATGATGCCCTCCCGGCGCTCGCCCCACCGGAAGCAACCCGCCCGGGCCGGCGGCGCCGACCGGCTGGCCATGCTGGCCCTCGCCGCCCGGGACGACCCGTACCTGGAGCCGTGCGATCTGGAGCTGACGGCCGACGGGCCCTCCTACACCGCGACGACCCTGCGCCGGCTGCACGAGCGGGGGCATCCCTGCACGTCGCTGTACTTCATCGTCGGGGCCGACGCCTTCGCCGACATCGCCGATTGGCGCGACTACCCGCGCCTGCTCGACGCCGCCCACTTCGTGGTCGTGTCGCGTCCGGGCCACCCGGTGGGCTCGCTCCCCGACGCCCTCCCGGCCCTGCGGCCGCGCCTGCGCACGGTCGCGACCGACGCGGACCCGCAAGCCGAGGAGGCCCCGCCCCGGCCCGCCGTGTTCCTGATCGACGGAGATACGCCGGACATCTCGTCGAGCGACATCCGCACGCGGCTGGCGCACGGACGCCCTCTGGAGCATCGCGTACCCGCCGCGGTGGCCGCGTTCATCGACCGCCGGCGGCTCTACCGGCCCGCGGCGAACCCCCGCGTTGCACCGCGCCCGAAGGGCGCCGGCGAACGGTCGAGGCGCCCGCCCGACAAGGCGTGAGGAGGGCGCATATTGGGCATATGAAACCGACGAACAACGCAACCGGGCGTCTCGGCGCAGACGCCAGGAAGGCACGGTTGGGCGGCAATGGGAGCCGAAGGCGACGCTTGCCGGGCGCAGGCGGGATGCATCGCGGCTCGAATGCAGCGGGGGTTTTCGCCACGGGCCGGTAAGCGCGAGGCCCGCTGGCAAGAGAGTTGCATGACTGACCACGAGGCGACTTCGCCCGGCACGGCGGCGGAATCGCTGCCGGAACCGTTGCGCCAGGCGGTCGACGCGGCGCGAGACCGGAAGGCGGACGATCTGCTGGTCCTCGACCTGCGCGAGTCCGACGCCTTCACCGATCATTTCCTGATCTGCTCGGGCCACAGCCCGCGGCAGGTCACCGCGATAGTCGACGGCATGCTCGCCCGGCTCAAGGCCCACGGGGTGCAGCCATCGAGCGTCGAGGGCTACCCGGAAGCCAACTGGGTGCTGATCGACTGCTTCGACTTCATCGTCCATGTGTTCACCCCGGAAACCCGACGCTTCTACGCGCTCGAGCGCCTCTGGGGCAACGCCGTCCGCCGGGAGGTCTAGCCGGGCCCCGGCAGGGCGGGCTCCCCGCCGCGAGGGCGCCCTGGACGCGCCGCGGGCCGCGCGTCGCCTCGCGGAGGTGGGACGGCGGGGCGTGGACGCCCTGCTCGCGGTGATCCTCGCCCCGGGCTGCGCGGCGTGCGGGGCCGCGCTCGACGCCCCCACCCGAGGGCCGGTCTGCGCGGCGTGCTGGCGGGCCGTGCCCCGCATCACCCCTCCCGTGTGCGAACGCTGCGGCGATCCGCTCCCCGCCGGGCCGACGACGGCCCCATCCGGGCGCTGCCACCGCTGCCGGCAGCCGCAGGCGCTGATAGCCCGTCGACGGGCGGCCGGGCCCTACGAGGGCATCCTCCGGCGGCTCGTGCACGTCTTCAAGTACGACCAGCGCCACACCCTCGCGCCTCGGCTGGGGGGGCTGATGCGGGAGTCCGGGGCGGGAATGCTGGACGGCGTCGACTGCGTGGCGGCGGTCCCGTTGCACCCGCGGCGTCAGCGGGCGCGGGGCTTCAATCAGGCGGCGGAGCTGGCCGTCCACCTCGGCCTCCCCGTCGTCGGCGCCCTGCGGCGCATCCGTGCCACCGCACCGCAGACGGAGCTCCCGGCGAGCCGGCGGCGGGTCAACGTGCGGGGGGCCTTCGCCCCGGCCCGGCGCTTCGGAGTCCGGGCGGGCGGGGCGGCGGTCGAGGGAGCCTGCGTGCTGCTCGTCGACGACGTCACCACCACGGGGGCGACGCTCGACGCCTGCGCCCGCGTGCTGCGGCGCGCCGGGGCCCGCGAGGTGCGGGCGCTCACGCTGGCGCGAGCCGTCCGCCGAGCGCGGTCATGATCTCGTCCGCGACCTCGGCCCTGGCGAGGCTGCCGTCCACCCGGATCCAGCCGTCCTGCTCCGCCTGACGCAGATAGCTGGCCCGGACCCGGGTGAGGAGCGCGAGGTCGCGCTCGTAGCGGTCGAGCCCGATCGACTTCCGGGTCGCGGCGAGCTCGGGGGGGATGTCGAGCAGGAACGTCACGTCGGGCGGCGGGAGAAACCGCTGCATCTGGTCGAGCCACTCGACGTCCAGGTCCTGCGCTTCGCCGTAGGCGACGCTGGAAGCGACGTACCGGTCGCAGATGACGATGATCCCCGCCTCGAGCCAACGCAGCAGGTCCGCCCTGCGCTCGTGGCGGTTGGCGACGTAGAGGAGCTGCATGACGTCGGGGCCGTAGTCGCGCTCCCCCTGCAGCGCGCGGGCGATCTCCTCCCCGATGGAGGTGCCGTAGTCGGGGAACGACTCGAGCCGCGCCCGGCGGCCCTCGGCCCGCAGCCCGTCGCGCAGGAGCTGGCCCTGCGTCTCCTTGCCCGCCTGATCGAGTCCCTCCAGCGCAATCAACATCGGCACGTCTCCTCGCCCGCCCATCGCCGCCGCGGGAATGCCGCGTCGGCGAAGCTCCCAACGCGGCCGCGAGGTCGCGCGACGGCCTCCGCCCGGCGCCCCGCCGACCCTCCCGCGAGTCCGCGCCTCCTCCGGCGGCGGCGCCGTTCCGGCCCGGAGAGCGTGGCCTGCGGCTCCACCACCGCTCAACCAATCGTGCCGGGAGTCTGCACCGTTCTACCGCGCAGGCTCCCGGGGCGCAGACCCCCGGGGCGCGGCGACCTCGCCGGCGAGCTGCTCGTCCATCGTCTGCCGGCGGCGCACGACCCGCCAGGCCGATGCGTCCACCATGACCTCGGCCGGCAACGGATGCCGATTGTAGTTGGACGCCATGGCGGATCCATAGGCCCCGGCGTCGAACACCGCGATCGGCTCGCCCACCGCGGGCAACGGCAGCCGCCGCTCGACCCCGAAGACGTCCGACGACTCGCAGATCGGGCCCACGACGTCGCAGGTCACGGGGTCGGCCTCGCGCTCCTCCACGAGGGCAATGCGGTGATACGCCCCGTAGAGGGCGGGCCGCATCAGCTCGCTCATGCCGGCGTCGAGCACCACGAACCAGGTCCCGTCGGCCCGCGGCTTCACGTCGACCACCGACGCCAGCAGGACCCCCGCGGGCCCGACGATGGCCCGGCCCGGCTCGACGAGGAGGGTCAACCCCGTCGGCCGCACCGCCTCGACGAGGACCGCCGCGTAGTCGCCCACCGGCGGCGGCTGCTCGCCGCCCGCCTCGTCGTAGGCGATGCCCAGCCCGCCGCCGAGGTCGAGGTGCTCCAGCTTCACGCCGTCGCCGGCCAGCTCCCGCGCCAGGTCGACCACCGAGGCCGCCGCCCGCCGCAGCGGCCCCAGCCCGAGCATCTGGGAGCCCACGTGGATGTGCAGCCCGGTGAAGCGCAGCCCCGCGCGGCCCGAGGCCTCGCGCACGATGGCCCGCGCGTCGCCGATCGCGACCCCGAACTTGTGCCGGCTCAGGCCGGTCGAGATGTGGGGATGGCTGTCGGCGGCGATGTCCGGATTGACGCGGAGGGCGACCCGGGCCGTCGTGCCGCGCCGCCGCGCCGCGCCCGCTATCCGCTCCAGCTCGCCGGCCGACTCGGCGTTGATCGCCTTGACCCCCAGCTCGACCGCCCGGTCGATCTCCGCCGGCGTCTTGCCCACGCCCGTGAAGACGATGTCCCCGGGGGCGAAGCCGGCCCGCAGGGCCACCTCGATCTCGCCGCCCGAGTTGGCGTCCACGAGGCCGCCGGCGGCCCGGACGACCTCGACCACCGCGAGGTTGGAGTTGGCCTTCAGCGCGTAGTGCACGGCGTGCGGCCACGGCTCGAAGCCGGCCCGGAAACGACGCACGCGCTCGCGGATGACGGCCGCGCTGTAGACGTAGACCGGCGTTCCGACCTCGGCCGCCACCGCGGCCAGCGGCACGCCGTCGCATGCCCATCCCCCACCGACGCCACGAACGAAACCCGACATCGAAGGCGCATTGTACGGCACGGCGGCGGGCGGCGCCGCCGGCGACCCGCGTTCGCCCACCGCGACCGACGCCGCCCTGCGCCGCCCTGCGCCGCCGCGGAGGCGCATTGACCGTCTCCGGCACGGTCGCTATACTCCGTCGATCCGCCTTCGCCGGCCTGCCAGCGACCCATGCTCGCGAGCTCCGCGCCCTCCTCGTCCGAATCGATCGACGAGCTGATTGAGCGGTGTCTCGCGGGGGACGAGCGCGCCTGGGACCGCATAGTCACCCTGCACCGGCGCCGGGTCTTCAACGTCGCCTACAAGTTCGTGGGCAGGCACGACGTGGCCGAGGACCTCACCCAGGAGATATTCCTCAAGATCTTCAAGGCCCTGGGCACCTTCGACCGGCGCGCCAACTTCCAGACGTGGCTCATCAGCGTCAGCCGCAACCTGTGCATCGACCACTACCGCAGCGTCCGGAAGGAACGCGAGCTGGTGGACCGCAACGTGGACGCGGAGGACGTCTCGCCCGTCAGCCGCGAGCCGGACGCCCTCACCGCCCTCGAGCGGGGCGATCGCCGGCTGCTGCTGCATCGGGCGCTGGAGCAACTGCCCGACACCCTGCGCACCGCGGTCCTCATGCGCGACATCCAGGAGCAGTCCTACCGCGACATCGCCCGGGCGCTCGACCTCCCCGAGGGCACCGTGAAGTCCCGGATCAACCGCGGCCGCCACGAGCTGGCCCGGCAGATCCGCCGCCTGACGGCCGAGGCCGAGGCCAGGAGCGAACGGGCCCGCAGCCAGGAGTGACCCATGAAGCTCACCACCGAACAGCACGGCAACGTCGCCATCGTCCGCGTGGGCGAGGAGCGGCTGGTGTACCCCCTGTTGCCGACGTTCGCGGACGCGGTCGCGGCGATGATCGCGGGCGGCGCCCACAACGTCCTCATCGACCTGTCGCCGGTCGTCTACGTCGACAGCGCCTCCATCGGGTGCCTGATGGACCTGTATCGAAAGTCGTCGGCGGCGGGGGGGACGCTGAAGCTGGCGAGCGTTCAGAAGCGGGTCGAGACGATGTTGACGATGACCGGAGCCCAGCACTTCATCGAGATCCACGGCGACGAGCCCGGTGCGCTCGCGGCCTTCGGGGGGTGACATGCGCAGCATCACGACGACCAGCGGGATCGCGCTGCCGCTCGACGGCGATCTGCTCGCGTTGCTGGAGTCCCTGTACAAGGAGCTGAACACCCGCTACGCCCTCGATCGCACGTTCGAGGACACGGTCCGCGAGATCGCCCACCTGCTCGATCAGATGACCGAGGAGGAACGGCGCGCCTACCTCGCCGAGAGCCTCTTCCTCAACACCGTCACCTACGAGAACGAGCGCCTGGGCGCGTACATGCGGAAGGTCACCGGGAGCGCCTGAAGGAAGGCGGAAACCGGGCGGCGGGTCAGCGGGTGACGAAGTCGGGCGCCTCGGCGACCGCCGCGGCCGGCGCGTGCTCGAGCCCCGGCGACTCGACGATCCGCCAGGCGTCCGGCGTGTCCAGGATCTTCGCCGCGAAGGCGGTATGCAGCTCGTGGCCGCCGCGGTGGGCGACGAGATGACCGATGACGGGATGGCCCACCAGGGCGAGATCGCCGATCGCGTCGAGAATCTTGTGGCGGACGAACTCGTCCTCGAACCGCAGCCGGCTGTTCAGGATCCCGGTGTCGCCCAGCACCACCGCGTTCTCGAGCGACCCCCCGAGGGCGAGGCCCTTCCGGCGCAGCATCTCGACCTCCTTGAGGAACCCGAACGTGCGGGCCGGCGCAATCTCGTCGACGAACGACGCCTCGGTGACGGTCAGGGTGCGGCTCATGTGCCGGAGCAGCGGGTGGTCGAAGGCGATGCTGTAGGTCACCTTGAAGTGGTCCGACGGGTAGAGGGCGATGCGCTTGTCCCCGCGTGACAGCGACACCGGCCGGAGCACTTTGAGATAGCGCCGCGGCGCCGACAGCCGCCGCAGCCCCGCCTCGTGCAGCAGGTACACGAACGAGGCGGCGCTGCCGTCCATGATCGGCACCTCCGGCTGGTCGAGGTCGACGACGACGTTGTCCACGCCGAGGCCGACCAGGGCCGCCAGCAGGTGCTCGACCGTCCGCACCGTCTCGGCGTTCCGCGACAGCCCGGTGGCGTAGTGCAGCCGGTCGACGTTGTCCACCGTCGCGGGTATCTCGACCCCGTCGAGGTCCGCCCGGCGGAAGCGGATGCCGCTCCCGGCCGCGGCGGGCCGCAGCGACAACGTCACCTTCCGGCCGGAATGCAGCCCGATTCCGGTGCAGGAGACGGAGCGTCGGACGGTGTGCTGAGAGTCAGTCACGGAGCGGCGACCTCCAGGGCGGGGCGGACGACCGATCGAAGACGGAGCGCCGTGCAGGGTGTGGCACCGTACCGGTTATCGGCATGTTCCGCGAGCTCATGCACGATTGCCCTCCGCCACCGTAACACATCTGTCACGGGTGCGGCGGCGCGGCTCCCGGCCCCGGCCGCCGGATCCGCCCCTCCTCGCCGGCGCGGCGGCGCGATGCGCGGGCCGGCTCACCGGGCGAACAGCTCCGCCAGACATCGGCCGGTGGCCGACGCCGACTCGGCCGCGACCTCCTCCGGCGTCCCCGCCGCCACCACCCGGCCGCCGGCGTCGCCCCCGCCGGGCCCGAGGTCAATCACGTGATCGGCGCTCTTGACGACGTCGAGCTGGTGCTCGATCACGACGACGGTGTTGCCCTGGTCGACCAGCTTCTGCAGCACGTCGAGCAGCTTCCGCGTGTCCTCGAAGTGGAGCCCCGTCGTCGGCTCGTCGAGGATGTAGACGGTGCGGCCGGTGCCCCGGCGGGACAGCTCCTTCGCCAGCTTGACCCGCTGCGACTCGCCGCCGGACAGCGTCGTGGCCGACTGCCCCAGCGCGACGTAGCCCAGCCCGACGTCCAGCAGCGTGCGCAGCCGGGCCGCGACGGGAGGCACGTTCTCCAGCAGGGGCAGCGCCTGGTCGACGGTCAGCTCCAGGACGTCGGCGATGGACGCCCCCCGGTACCGGACCTCCAGCGTCTCCCGGTTGTAGCGGCGCCCCTTGCACTGCTCGCAGGTCACGTAGACGTCGGGGAGGAAGTGCATCTCGATGGCCTTCACCCCACCCCCCTGGCACGCCTCGCACCGGCCGCCCTTGACGTTGAACGAGAACCGCCCGGGCCGGTAGCCGCGGGCCCGCGCCTCGGCGAGCATCGCGAACAGCTCGCGGATGTGGGTGAAGAGCCCGGTGTAGGTGGCGGGGTTCGATCGGGGGGTCCGGCCGATGGCGGTCTGGTCGATCTGGATGACCTTGTCCACCAGATCGGCGCCGTCGAGGCGCCGGTGGGCGCCGGGCGGCGCGGTGGCGCGGTGCAGATCGCGGGCCAGCGCCCGGTACAGGATGTCGTTGACGAGGGTCGACTTCCCGGAGCCGCTCACCCCGGTGATCACGTTGAACAGCCCGAGGGGAACGGCCACGTCGACGTTCTTGAGGTTGTTGGCCCGCGCGCCCCGGACGACGAGCTCCCCCCGGAGCGGGGGACGGCGGGCGCAGGGAACCGGGATGCCGAGCTCGCCCCGCAGATAGCGCCCGGTCAGGGACGGGCGCCCGTTCGCCGTCAGCTCGGCCGGGGTCCCCTGGAACAGCACCTCTCCGCCGTGGACGCCGGCCCCCGGCCCCAGGTCGACCACGTAGTCGGCGGCCCGGATGGTCTCCTCGTCGTGCTCGACCACCACCACCGTGTTCCCCAGGTCCCGCAGCCGCCCCAGGGTCGACAGCAGCAGGCGGTTGTCCCGCTGGTGCAGGCCGATGGAGGGCTCGTCGAGCACGTACAGCACGCCGGTGAGGTTGGCGCCGATCTGGGTGGCGAGCCGTATGCGCTGCCCCTCGCCCCCCGACAGGGTGGCCGCGCTCCGCGCCAGCGTCAGGTAGCCGACGCCGACGTCGGTGAGGAACCGCAGCCGGTCGCGGATCTCCCGGAGCACGCGCCCGGCAATCAGCTCCTCGCGCGCCGACAGCTCGATGGCGGCCAGCGCCGCGTCGGCCTCCGCCAGGGGCAGCCGGGTGTATTCGGCGATGGTGCGGCCCTTCACCCGCACCGACCGGCTCTCGGGCCGCAGGCGCTCGCCGTCGCAGGCGGGGCAGCTCTGCAGAGCACGGAGCGGCTCGAGCAGCTCCTGCTGGGCCCAGGTCCCCGTCTCGTAGCGGCGCCGCAGGTTGGGCAGGATCCCCTCGAAGTCGCGTCCGAACGGCTCGCGCCGCCGGCCCCCGCGCCGCCGGCCGCCGTCCTCGAGCGGCGCCGCGGAGGTGCGGGGGCCGTGCAGCAGGGTGTCGCGGTGCCGGCGGGCCAGCCGGTCGAACGGCGTATCGAGATCGATGCCGAAGTGCCGGCTCAGCCCCCCGAGGGCCTCCCGGACCAGCTTCGCGTCGCCCTCGACCCACGGCGCGATCGCGCCCTCCCGCAACGACTTCGAGCCGTCCGGCACGATGCGGGCGGGGTCGAAGTCGTCGACGGCCCCGAGGCCCTGGCACAACGTGCAGGCGCCCTGCGGCGAGTTGAACGAGAACACCCGGGGCGTGATCTCGGGCACGCTCAGGCCGCACTGCACGCACGCGAGCCGCCGGGAGAACAGCCGGTCGCCGCCTCCCAGGGTGTTGACGATCACGACGTCGTCGGCGAGGCCCAGGGCCAGCTCGATGCCGTTCCGCAGACGCCGCTCCACCCCGGCCCGCACGACGAGCCGGTCGACGAGCACCGCGATGTCGTGGTTGCGGCGGCGCTCGAGCCGGATGTCCTCGTCGAGGGAGCGGAGCCGCCCGTCGACCCGCACCTTCGCGAACCCCCGGGCCCGGAGGGCCGCGAGGTCCTTCCGGAACTCGCCCTTGCGGCCGCGCACGATCGGGGCCAGCACGTTGACGCGCTCGTCGGTCGGGCCGCCCAGCACCATCTCGACGATGCGTTCGACCGACTGCCGGGTGATCGGCCGGTCGCACCGCGGGCAATGCGGCACCCCGACGTTGGCGAACAGCAGGCGCAGGTAGTCGTAGATCTCGGTGACGGTCCCCACGGTGGAGCGGGGGTTCGAGCCGGTGGTCCTCTGCTCGATGGAGATGGCGGGCGACAGGCCGTCGATCAGGTCGACGTCGGGCTTCTCGACCTGCTCGAGGAATTGGCGGGCATAGGCCGACAGCGACTCCACGTACCGCCGCTGCCCCTCGGCGTAGATGGTGTCGAAGGCCAGCGACGACTTGCCCGACCCGGACAGCCCGGTGACGACGACGAAGCGGTCGCGCGGCAGACTGACGTCGATGCTCTTCAGGTTGTGGACGCGGGCTCCCCGTACCTCGATGCGATCGTGAGCCATCGCCTGATCAGGTCCCAGCCCGGAGAGCGTCGCCTGGCCCGCCGCCCGACCCTGCCGGGAGTCGGCGCCGTTCCACGGCGCGGACTCCGGTCCCGCGGCGCCCGCGCCCGGCGGCCGTCTCGGGCGCCGCCCCAAACCCCTGATCTTATCACGCGGCGGCGGGCCCGGGCAGGCGCTCGAACCGGTACACCCGATCGTCGGACGCCACCACCGCGCCCCCGCGCCGGTCGAAGGCGACGCCCACCAGGCCCGGCGCCGCCACGACCTGCTCCGCCTCGTCGACGCCCGGAACGCGGTAGAGCCCGCTCGCCCCGGCCAGGGCCTCGACGACGTGAAGGACGCCCCCGGCGTCGAAGGCCAGCCCCTGAGGCCGGCCGAACCCCCGGTGGACGGTGGTGACGCTCCCCGTCGGGTCGATGCGGTACACCGCATCGCGGGTGGCCAGCGTCGGCGCCGTCACGTAGAGGTCGCCGGAGGGGGCCATGCCGAGGTGGAACGCCGCCACGCTGGGGGGCAGGGTGGCGAACGGCGACACCTCGCCCGACGGCGCGATCTTGAAGATGGTGCCCGACCGGTCGCCCACGAACAGGGCGCCGGCCTCGTCGAACGCCAGCCCGCAGGCCGCCCCGAGCTCCGCCGCGAGCTGCTTGTGCCGCCCGTCGGCCTCGACCCGGAACACCGCGCCGTCGAAACGGCTCGACACGAACAGCCGGCCGCGGGGATCGAGGGCGAGCGAGGTGGGGTTGGTGATGCCGGTCACGAACGGCTCGCGAAAGCCGTCCCGCCGGAGCCGGAAGACCGACACCGGCGCCGACTCCCCGCGGGTCCCGCTGTAGGTCAGGAACAGCGTGCCGTCGGCGTCGATGACCGGGCTGTCCACCTGGTGCACGCCGGTGGCGACCGGCGCGCCGACCTCCAGCCGGGCCGTCCCCCCCGGCGCGGTGTCGAGCCGGACGGGCAGCGAGCCGCCCCCGGTGTCGGGAGGGACCAGACAGGCGACCCGGTCCCCGCCCGCGCACACCACCTGCGCGGGACGGTCGCCGATCCGGACCTCGGGAAGTCGGCGGCCGTCGCCCCCGACGCCGGGTCCGAGAACGGCGATCCGCCCGCCGGCGACCGCCGCCGGTGGATGCACGGACGTGATGCGGGAAGCGGACGCCTGAGTCATCGACGACGGCGGGAGCGGACGGCCGGGGTTCCGGGGCGACGCCACGAGCTGCCTATGCCGGATCCAGCTCGACGTTCCAGTAGAGGTAGTCCCGCCAGCTCGCGGGGGTGTCGCGCAGGGCGACGGCGATGCGCACGGTCGCGGGACGCAACGGGCGCCGGGGCGGCCGGATGACCCGCATGCCGGCCTCGGCCGGCGTGCGCCCGCCCTTCCGCCGGTTGCACGACACGCAGGACGTGACGATGTTCTCCCAGTCCTTGCGCCCGCCGTAGCGCACCGGAACGACATGGTCGAAGGTCAGCTCGGCGGGCGGGAACCCCCGGCCGCAGTACTGACACAGATGGTCGTCGCGAGCGTAGATGTTCGCGCGCGAGAACGGCACCAGGTTGAAGTGGCGCTTGATGGTGATGTAGTTCAGCAACCGGATCACCGAGGGCAGCTTCACCGTCAAGGAGACCGAGTGCACCTCGCGGTCGTAGACCGAGAGCACCTCGACCTTGCCCTGACACCACAGCCTGATCGCCCGCCGCCAGTCGACGACCTTCAACGGTTCGTAGGTCGCATTGAGCAGCAGAGTGTGCTCCATGGGTTCGCACCGTTCCGGCTCGCCAGTCCAAAAAGCCGATTGTGCCTGATTCCGATACCTCGTGTCAAGCGGCACAACCTCCACTAAAGCCTTGCCGCGTAACGAGTTATGGCGTCACCACCGAGGCCCTCTATCCGTTGTCGGGGGAGGCGCCGACAATCAGGAGAGGATGCGACGCTTCGTCTGGTGTCCGCTGCTTCTCGTTCTCGCCGGTTGCGCGATACGCCCCGGCGCGACGCCGCAACCGTTCCCCAGGCCTCACCTCGCCCCGGCGGACCTGCCGATCACGGCGGCCTGGGGCCGGCCCGCGCCCGACGCGGTCACCGCCACCGCCCTCGAGCACCTGGGGGCGCCGTACCGGTGGGGCGGCAGCACCCCGCGGGGGTTCGACTGCAGCGGATTCACCTGGTACGTGTTCAGCCGCCACGGCATGGAGCTGCCGCGCGTCGCCGCCGACCAGTATCGGGTCGGCAAGCGGATCGGCCGCGGTGCTGTCCGGCCGGGAGACCTGCTGTTCTTCGAGACGATCTCCGAGGGCCCGTCGCACGTGGCGCTGGCCCTCGACGCCGATCGGTTCGTCCACGCGCCGTCGAGGCGCGGCAAGGTCCGGGTCGAGCGTCTGAGCTCGCAGTACTGGGCGGGCCGCTTCCTCGGCGCCCGGCGTGTGCTGTAACCGGGGTACGCGGCGGGCGCGGCGCACCGCTCCGGGGGAGGCGTCGACCGCGCCG
>JAJEEA010000426.1 GCA_022821235.1 Vicinamibacteria bacterium | reverse complement strand
CGCCGGCGGCGCCGCCCGGCGCCCGGCACGCCCGCCGGGCGCCCCGCGACGTAGCGGCGCGGGAACCTACCCGAACGACAGCCGGTAGCCGGATTCCTGCAGGTAGGCGGCCTCGGTCTCCAGGTCGGCCCGGGTCAGGGGGTGCTCGTCGAGCCAGCCCGGCGGGAACCGCAGGTCGAGGGCGCGGCCGGCGACGGTGAGCTCGATCGGGGGCAGCGGCAGGGGGCTTCGGCTCCGGTGCAGCACCACCGACAGCCGCAGCGGCATCGCCAGCCTCTCGGTCCACGCCGACCAGTGCCGGGGCAGGGCGGCGATGAGCTCGCTCGGGAACTTGCGCCGGTGGGAACGC
This sequence comes from Vicinamibacteria bacterium, assembly GCA_022821235.1. Lineage (GTDB taxonomy): Bacteria > Acidobacteriota > Vicinamibacteria > Vicinamibacterales > UBA8438 > JAJEEA01. Next base: position 9,944 of record JAJEEA010000426.1, on the reverse strand, counting down.
ACCAGGGTCGCGAGCACCTGCTGCTCGGGCAGCGAGAACCCCTGCAGGTCGGCGTGGGCGACGATGTACTCGCCGTGCCGATGGTAGTGGCTGTGGGCGATGTCGAGGCCTATCTCGTGCAGGTTCGCGGCCCAGGACAGGAACTGCCGCGCGTTGCGGCCGCCCAGGTCCCAGCCGTCCGACACCTGGGCGAGCAGCGACAGGCTCGTCTGCTTCACCCGCGCCGCCTGCTGCCGGTCGACGTGCGCCCGGTCCGCCAGGGCCTCGACCCCGCGCTCGCGCACGTCCCGATCGCGGATCCGGCCGAGGAAGTCGTAGAGCAGGCCCTCGCGCAGGGCCCCGTCCGAACGTCGCATGACATCGATGCCGAGCGCCTCGAACAGGGCCGAGAGGATGGCCGCCCCCCCCGCGATCGTCGTCCTGCGCCTCGGGTTCAGCCCTTCCAGCTTCAGCCGGCCGATGCGCCCCGCCTTCAGCAGGGTGTCGCGCAGCCTGCCCAGGGCCTCGGCCGTGAGCCCCTTCCGGCTCCAGCCGTAGGTGCGGACGAGACCGTCGATCGCCCGGATGGTCCCCGAGGCCCCGACCGCCTCCTCCCAGGCGATGGCGCGGAAGCGCTCGGTGACCGGCTCCAGCTCCTGCAGGGCGGCGAGCTCGGCCCGACGCCAGTTCTCGGCGGTGAGCCGGCCGTCGCCGAAGTGGGCGCGGCTGAAGTTGATGCAGCCCATGTAGAGGCTCTCCAGGTCGAGGGGCGCCTCGTCCCCCACGATCAGCTCGGTGCTCCCGCCGCCGATGTCGACGACCAGCCGCCGGCGTTTCGGTCCGGACAGGGTCCGCGTCACCCCGAGGAAGATCAGCCGGGCCTCCTCGATGCCGGAGATCGTCTCAATCGAGTGCCCCAGCGCGCGTTCCGCGTCGACCAGGAACTCGCCGGCGTCGGCCGCCGCCCGCAGGGTGTTGGTGCCCACCGCCCGCACCCCGCTCGGGTCCATGTGGCGCAGCCTCTGCCCGAACCGCCGAAGGCACTCGATGGCGCGGTCGCGCGATTCGGGGCTGAGGCGGCCGTCGGCGTCGAGGCCGGAGGCGAGCTGCACCATCTCGCGCAGGCGATCGACGAGGACCGGCTCGCCGCCCTTGGTCCGGGCCACGAGCATGTGGAAGCTGTTGGAGCCGAGGTCGACGGCGGCGATGTTCTCGGGAAGGGTCTCGATCGGGTTCGGCACGACGGTGTCCTATAATCGAAGGCTTCCGGGAGCGGAAACCCCGCGAGATATTAACAGCGAGCCCCCGAATCGAAAGGGAAGCGGTGTCGACCAGAGCCCGCCTCGCCGCCCTCGGACCGGCCCGGGCGTTCCTCAGCCGCGAGCTGAGCTGGCTCGGGTTCGCCCGCCGGGTGCTGCATCTCGTCGGCCGTGCCGATCTGCCCCTGCTCGAGCGCGTCAAGTTCGCGGGCATCATCGGGATGCTCCACGACGAGTTCTTCATGAAGCGCATGAGCGGCCTCAAGCGCGAGATCGACAACCGGGCCAAGAAGCTCTCCATCGACGGCCGGACGCCGGCCGAGGAGCTCGCCGCGTGCCGAGCCCAGCTCCTGGGGCAGGTCGAGGAGCTCGGGCGGCTGTGGCACGAGGAGCTGCTGCCGGAGCTCACCCGGGCCGAGCTGCCGATCCTGCGGCACGACGACCTGAACCGGGCCGAGCGCGAGGCGCTGCGCGCCTACTTCGCGCGCAACATCCAGCCGATACTGACCCCGCTTGCCGTCGACTCCGAGCATCCGTTCCCGTTCATCAGCAACCTCGGGCTCAATCTCGCGGTGTTCATTCCGCACGACGGCGACACCCGCTTCGTGCGCATCAAGGTGCCCGGCAACCGCCCGCGGTGGATTCCCCTGGAAGGCCGCCCCGGCGTCGTGCCCATCGAACAGGTCATCGCCGCCAACCTCGACCTGCTGTATCCCGGCTCGCCGCCCGCCGCGGTCCACGTGTTCCGGGTCACGAGGGCGGCGGAGGGGGACGTCGAGCACGGGGACGGGGCCGGCGACACGCCCCCGGAGGAGCCGGGCAGCATCGTCCGGCAGGTGAGTTCGGAGCTGAAGGCGCGGCGGTTCGCGGGGGTGGTGCGGCTGCAGGTCGACGCCACCATGCCGGAGAACGAGGTGGCGTGGCTGAGCCGCCAGCTCGGCATCGGCCCCGACGACGTCTATCCGACGCGGGCGCCGCTCGGCGTGAGCGACCTCCAGAGCTTCGACGGGCCGGGGCGCGACGACCTGCGCCATCCTCCGCACGAGCCGGTCGACCACCCCCGCCTCCACCGGCTGCCCGGCACCTCGTCGGCGATCTTCGACGAGATCGCGCGCGGCGACATCCTGCTGCACCACCCCTATCAGAGCTTCGACGGCTCCGTGCTGCGGTTTCTGAACTCGGCCGCGACGGACCCCGCGGTGCTCGCGATCAAGCTGACGATCTACCGCACCAGCCGCGATTCGCCGCTGCTGCGGGCGCTGGCGGAAGCGGCGCGGCAGGGCAAGCAGGTGGCGGTGCTCGTGGAGATCACGGCGCGGTTCGACGAGGCCCCGAACATCGCGTGGGGCAACTTCCTGGAGAAGGAAGGCGTGCACGTGTCCTACGGGGTGGAGCGGCTCAAGACCCACGTCAAGCTCGCCCTCGTCGTGCGCGACGAGCCGGACGGGGTGCGGCGCTACGCGCACGTGGGCACCGGGAACTACCACTCGGGGACGGCCCGGATCTACGAGGACGTCGGGCTGCTGACCTGCAACGAGTCGATCGGCGACGACGTCGCCACCGTCTTCAACTCGCTGACCGGGGTGATTCCCTACCCCGAGAGCAGCAAGCTGCTCGTCGCCCCGGTGTCGATGCGACGCCGCTTCATCGAGCTCATCCGCCGCGAGGCCGAGCATGCGCGCGAGGGGAGGCCGTCGGGCATCGACGCCAAGATGAACCAGCTCCAGGACGCCGAGATCATCCACGAGCTGTACGACGCGAGCCGGGCGGGCGTGCCCGTCCGGCTCAACGTCCGGGGGCTGTGCTGCCTGCGTCCCGGGGTGGAGGGGCTGTCGGAGACGGTGCGCGTGTTCGGCGTCGTGGGGCGCTTCCTCGAGCACAGCCGGATCTTCCGGTTCGCCAACGGGGGGCGGCCGGAGCACTTCATCGGATCCGCAGACTGGATGAAGCGGAACCTCAACGGGCGGGTGGAGACCGTGATCCCCGTCGAGGACCCCGCCCTCAAGTGCGAGCTCGACGAGATCCTGGCCGCCTACGAGCAGGACAACTGCTCGGTCTGGGACTGCGGGTCGGACGGCGAGTACGTCCTCAGGACCCCCGCCCCCGGCGAGCCGGCGCGCGAGGTCCAGGAGGAGTTCATCCGCCGGGGCAGAGGCGTAGCGGAACCGGTCGGCGTGGGGGCGTGAGCGCTGGCTCGCCGAGCGGCGACGGGCGTCGAAAGGACGCCGGTGCCGGCCACGGCCGGGCCGCGGGTCTTGCCAGCCCTGGCGGGCGCCTCCCGCTGCATGCGACCGGTGGATGCAGCGCGAGGTTGCGCGGTGGGCGGCTGGTGTCCCGAACCGTGGTTCGCCGAACGATTGGCCGTGGCATTATCTCCCCGGTTTACGGATACTTGCCGCGATTCAGAGATTCACGAACTTCACGGCCAGGACACTAGCGATAGTAGATGTGCCGTCCGATCTGGACAGTCCGTTCCCGCGGCACCCGCCACGGCGCGGTTCCCAGGGCGGCGGCGTGAAAGAACAGCGCGCCGCCCGTCGGATCGGCGCTGCGGCCTTCCAGCGCTTCCGTGGCGACGTCGAGGGCCAGGGCCCAGAGGTCCGCGTCCCGCGGCTCGTCGCTCTCCCCGTCGCACCAGAACCTGAACTGGCAACCCGGCTCGCTGTCGCCCTGATGGACCACGTCGCAGACCGTCGACGGAAAGTCGCGGTGCGCACGGCGGTTGAGAACGACCCAGGCCACCGCCGACATGCCCTCGCGACCCTCGCCGCCCGCTTCCCAGTAGACCGCCAGCGCCAGGCAAGCCGTCGGCTCGTCGGCGGGCTGGGCCGCGGCGACGCCGGCTCCCGGGGCCTGACCGGCGACGATGATCCCCAACACCAGCGCGGCCGGCCGAAGCAGCCGAGTCGGCGAATCGAACGCTCCCGTCCTGTGCGATTCCATGTCCCGGAGTATCGGCAGGCCCGGACGTGCCGGACACCCGCCGCCTCGCGCCGTCACTCGTCGAGTCTGAACTGTACCGCTTCCGCGAGATGATCGGCCGCGATCGCCTCGTCGCCCGCGAGGTCGGCAATCGTGCGCGCCACCTTCATCAGCCGGTGGCAGCTCCGGGCGCTGAGACGAAACCGGCGGCCGGCCGCGTCGAGAATCCGGAGCCCGGCCGCGTCGAGGGCGCAGTGCCGGGAGAGGGCGCGGCCCTGCAGGCGGGCGTTCACCGACGCGCCGTCCGGGTGGCGGTTTCGCGCCCGCTGGGCCTCGCGGGCCGCCGCGACCCGTTGCCGCACCGAGGCCGACGACTCGCCGGACGCAGACCCGGTCAGCGCCTCGAACGGCACCGCGGGCACCCGGACCCCCAGGTCGATGCGGTCGAGCAACGGTCCCGACAGGCGGCTCCGATAGCGTGCAACCTGATGGGGCGAGCAGCGGCACGGGCGGGTGGGCTCGCCGAGATAGCCGCAAATGCACGGGTTCGTCGTCGCCGCGAGCAGGAACCGGGCGGGAAAGACCGCGGTGCGGGCGGCACGGGCCACCTGCACCGCGCCCTCTTCGAGCGGCTGGCGCAGGGCGTCGAGCACGTGGCGGGCGAACTCCGCCGCCTCGTCGAGGAGGAGGACGCCGTTGTGGGCGAGGCTGATCTCGCCGGGCCGCGGGATCGCGCCGCCGCCGGCCAGCGCGACGTCCGACGCGGTGTGGTGGGGAGCGCGGAACGGCGGGGTGGTCACGAGCCCGCCGCCCGGCGGCAGCAGTCCCGCCACGGAGTGGATGGTGGTCACCTCGAGGGCCTCGTCCGTCGTCAGCGGAGGAAGTATGCCCGGCAGCCGCCTCGCCAGCATGCTCTTGCCGGCCCCCGGCGGGCCGACGAAGAGCAGGTTGTGGCCCCCGGCGGCGGCGATCTCCAGCGCCCGGCGGGCCAGCGCCTGGCCCCGCACGTCGGCGAGGTCGGGCGCCGCGGGGGCCGGGGGAGCCGGACACGGCGGCGGCGCGGCCGCCCCGTCCGACCGCCCCGACACCACCGCGACAGCCTCCTCGAGCGAGGCTACCGGCAGGACGGTGAGACCGGCGACGATCCCGGCCTCGCCGGCGTTGGCCTGCGGCAGCAGCACGCGATCGACGCCGTCCCGACGGGCCTGCGCCGCGACGGGCAGGATGCCCCGCACCGGCCTGACCGCGCCGTCGAGTGCCAGCTCGCCGACCACCACCATCCGGTCGAGCCCTTCCCGGGGCACGAGATCGGCCGCCGCCAGCTTGCCGAGGGCGATCGGCAGGTCGAACGCCGACCCCACCTTGCGCATGTCCGCGGGAGAGAGGTTGACCGTCACCTTCCGCTTGGGGAACTCGATGCCCGAGTTGCGGATGGCGCTGTCGATGCGGTCGCGGCTCTCGCGCACGCTGGCGTCGGGCAGCCCGACGAGGATGGTCGTCGGCAGCCCGCCGTCCGAGACGTCGACCTCCACCCGGACGGGCTGCGCCTCGATGCCGAACAGGGCCGCGCTCCGCACGATGGCCAGCACGGCGGAATGTCATGCAAGATGATTGCCGGGTGGCGGGCATGCCGCGCGCCGGCATCCGGTGGGGAACGTTGGCAGGAATCGACCGGTGGCGCAAGCAGGCCTCGAGCAGGAAATGCGACGTCGTGGCGACTCATGACGGGCCCCGAGCAGAAGCGTGGGCGTCCAGCCGTCCGACCGTCGACCGCGAAGCGCCTCGGCCTCGACATCGACGCCGTAGACGCCCGGGGCGAGACCGCCATGCACCGCGCCGCCTGCCGCTAGTGGTGCGTCACGTCCCAATCTTCGGATACGGATATGGGTTTGGGTCCCGCAATCGTTGACGAATCACCGCCCACGAACCCGAACATTCAGTCATGACGCAGCACTAGGGCCGCCCGCCACGCCCGCACTGTGCTCCGGTGCGGCAGGCCATCCGACGGTCGTCGGCGAAGTTCCGCCAGGAGAGCCGGATATACTGAGGCCGGTGGACCCCTCGACCGATGGAGAAGCTGACTGCAAGGAGCACCGTGGAAGGTGGCCGCCCGATCCATCGCGCGGTTGAACGCGAGGTCGGGCTTCCGCCGGAGATCGCGGACGGAAGGTCCCCGAGCGGGTCTCGGGAATACGAACGACTGCTGCCTCCCGAAGCGTTCAGCAACGAGGGCCCTGTCCGGGACGACTTCGAGCGGCTGCGACCCGGCATCGACCCCCGCGAGAAGCGCGAGCGGAGCGCCACGGTCCGCGCCCGAATCTCCGGCAGTTGCGCCGGCTGGCGCGAACGGCCCACGAGCCGGGAGTTCTACGCCGCGGTACGGGCGGCGGAGCCGGACGATCGGCAGAAAGGGCTGCTCGCCATGTGGGCGACCGAGACCCACTGGCGCGAGCTGATGCAGGCGTGGGCCGAGGAGGCCTACACGCTGCGGGAGCTGGTGGCCGAGCTGCACCGCGCCGGGCTCGCGAGGTGCCGTTGCGCCAGCGTCCTCAACCGGTGGGCAGCCCATCCGGGCCGGCGGGAGGCGTGAGGGAAGGGCAGGGCACGAGACTGCCGGAGCCGGCACGGAGGCTGTGGCTTCGCACGCGAGAGATCATCCGCGACAACCCGCACAGGCTTCAGGACGCGCCCGTCGAGTACAGGCTCGGGGGCGGGACGATACTGGCTGCGCGCTGGTCCCACCGCGAGAGTGCCGACATCGACATCTCCTCACTCCAGCGCCACCACTGCGGCCCGCAGCTCCATCACGTGCGCCGCCCGGATCGGGGTCGCCCCGCCCGCCGCCGCCGCGTCGGGCCAGCGCGGCGCCGGCCGTCCCGCCGCCGCGTACGCCGCGGCGAGGGCCGACCGCAGCTCCAGCAGGTGCACGAGCCGGACCCGCGTCACCCCCGCCCGCAGGACCGGATCGGTCCACGCGAACCGCCCCAGACCCGCCGTCGTCCGCACGCCGTCGATGCGCGTCCGGAGCTCGGCGAAGTGGACCGCCCTGACGCGGGTCTCGCCGGGCACGATCGGATGGTCGGTGAAGGGGGCCGGGGCCGCCACCGTCGCCGCGAACGACCGGGTGACCGTCAAACCGCCGGGGTCGGTCGCGGTCACCCGGATCGTCGCGGTTCCCGCGCTGACCGCCGTCAGCGTCACGCGCGCGCCCGCCGCGGCCACCGTCACCACGTGCGGTGCCGACGACGACACGGCGTAGGTCAGCGGGTCGCCGTCGGGGTCGACGAACGCCTGGGACACGTCCACGTCGAGCACGTCTCTCGGTGTCAGTCTGCGGTCCGGCAAGGTTCCCGCCGCGACCGGGGGGCGGTTCGGCCGGGCGACGTGATCGCGCCACAACGCCACCGCCGGACCCGTGGCGTTGAGGACCGCCGCGGCGTCGGCCGGGCCGGTCACTCCCGACCCGCCGACGCCGAAGGGAACGCCCAGGGGGTCGCCGTGGTGGCTCTGGCGCGAATTCGAGAAACGGAGCAGCCACGAGCACTCGGTGTAGACGTCTGCACACTCGGTGTTGTAGGCCATTATCGTCCGCCAGCGGCTGGAACGCGCGGCGCCCGCCGCGACCGCCCGCTGGTTCACGTAGCCGAAGGCCGGATCGGGCGTCAGCGGCTCGTTGCGAAACCTGCCGTAGAGCTGTTGATATCGATCGTGCCGGAGCCCCATGTTGTGCCCGAGCTCATGCGCGAAGACCCTGCCGCCGCATTGCACGCACGTGAGCCCGAAAGGCCTTGCGCGCCTGCCGACGCCCCCGAACAGATGGTCCGGCCGCCTCTTGAAGACCAGGTGCACCAGGTCGGCCCCGGTGCGGTCGCGCATCGCGTGCACCTCGTCCATGTACCCGTCCGACGGATTCATGAGACGGTCTATGTTGCGGAAGTCCCCCGCCTCGGTGTACGACACCTCCGATCTCGCCACCAACGCCAACCGGTGGCCGACCCCGCTCTCCGCGTAGGCCTGGTTCGTCTCGGCGAGCATCAGATCGATGACCGCCGCAATCTCGGCGGCGCCGCCCGCCTCCATGCGCGCGGCCGGCGTGTAGACGACGGCCACGTCGATAGTCACGTCCGTCTCGACCTCGCACAGCCGACCGTTGAATTCGATCGTCTCCAACCAGTCTTGCCAGACAGCCGGCGCACATGTCCGGCTGACGAAGATGTCCAGCTCTTCCAGACGCGACAGGTGGAGACCACGTGGAAGCGGACCGGTCAGGCCCCAGGCGTAGAACAGGTCCAGCCGCCTGAGATTCGTCAGATTTCCCAGCGCCTCCGGGATTGGCCCGGTCAACGCGGTCCGGTCGAGGGCGAGCGACTCGAGGTTCGACAATCTCCCCAGGGCATCCGGAATCGGGCCGGTCAGGTCGTTGCCGCCGAGCGTCAACCGTTCCAGGTTCGACAAGCGCCCCAGCGCGGCCGGAATCCGACCCGTCAGGGCGTTCGAACCGAGCGCGAGGATGCGGAGATTTTCGAGGTCCCCCAACCATGCCGGGACTGCACCGGTCAGTGCGTTGCCAGGGAGACCCAGATACACGAGGTCGGCGAGGTTCCGCAGCTCGGTCGGGATCGACCCCGTCAGCTCGTTCCGGTCCAGGTACAGCCCCCGGACGTTCCGCAAGTTGCCCAGCTCGGCCGGAATCGGACCACTCAAGGCGTTCGACCAGAGGTGCAGCCATTCGAGGTCCGTCAGGCGTCCGAGGGCATCCGGAATCGGACCGACCAACTCGTTCCCGCCGAGGAGCAGAGACCGGAGACTCGACAGGTCGCCCAGCTCGGGCGGAATCGGACCGCCCAGGGCGTTCGAACCGAGACGAAGATGCTCGAGGTCCGACAGGCTTGCCAGGGCCGGCGGGATCGAGCCGGCCAGACCGTTGTCGTCGAGAATCAGCGCCGTGACGCGGCCGTCCGCATCGGTCGTCACCCCGTACCACTCATGCAGCGGCGCCGATGTCCTCCAGCTCGCCCGGTTCGTCCAGCTCTCGCCGCCGGCCGCGCCGTAGAACGTCTGCAGAACCTCACGATCGATCTGCGGGCCGGCAGAAGTGGTGGTCGTCACCCCCATGGCCCGGGCGCCGCTCAGGTCGTCCGGATCGCGCGCCGTCACCGTCGCCGTACCTGCCCGTCCCGGCACGAGCCACACGACGTCCCCGGATACCAAGACCGTGACCGTGCCGCCGTGACTGGACGTGCCGAATAGGTCAGCGGGGCAGGGCGGTCAGCGATGCCCGCTCCCTGCCTGGAACGGCCGCTTGTCGGGCCGAGGCCGCCGGTGAGGAAGCACAGGGGCGGCCCGGTCGGTCAGGCTTGCACGAACACGCCGTGCCGTTCGCCGAGGTCGCGGGCGGCGGGGGTGACGATGGTGCGGTCGTTCACGGCGATGCGCCGGCTGGCGGCGACGGCCCGGCGGACGTCGTCCTCGCAGACGAATTCGACGGGGCGGTCGGTCTCGGCGGCGGCGGTCGTCTCCACCGTGGCGGGCGGCGCCGGCGGGGGAGACGGCGGCGGGTCCGCCCGGGTCGCGTCGGCCATGGCGGACCGGTTCGGAGAGGCCGCGGCGGACCGGTTCGGAGAGGCCGTGGCGAATTGGTTCGGGGAAGCCGTGGCGGACCGGTTCGGGGACATCGGGATGGTCCCGGCGGCCGACGAAGCCGTGCTCACGCCGCGTCCGGCCAGGAACGTATCGATCCGGCGGGCGAGGAGCTCGGGGTCGAGCCGCCGCGCGGCCGGGCGC